>CAZXZW010000009.1:0-41643 GCA_964645745.1 uncultured Bdellovibrio sp. | reverse complement strand
AACATCGCAACAGGTGGTGGAACCGTTACGAATGTGACATCGGCAAATAGTGATATTTCAATATTAAATCCGTCTACGACGCCGCAGTTAACTATTAATGCAACAAGCGCGGCGACGCCATCAACTATTGTACGTCGAGATGCATCTGGAGATTCAAGTTTTCATTATTTATCAGCAAATAAATTTTTTGGACAAATCCATTCAAACGATACTCGTGCAGTTATTGATACCCCTGAAACTTTATCTTCTGCGGGAGTGATGTTTGACTTCAAAGAAAATACTGCGAACGGATTAGTCGATGGCGGACTGTATAACGGAGTTATGACATTTAGAAAATACGGTGGAACTACGGATTGGACTGGTGGACCGTCTGATCAAATTGGTTTCACTCAAAATGGAAATATTTTTCATCGAACGGGTAGTTCAACTACATGGGGATCTTGGAAAAAAATTATTCAAGATGATGGATCTGGAAGTGTAGGCATCGGTGTTAGTAGCCCAGCGTATAAATTAGATGTCGCAGGTGATGTGAATATCACGGGAAATTTCAAAGTGAACGGTGTCAATATCGCAACAGGTGGTGGAACCGTTACGAATGTGACATCGGCAAATAGTTATTTATCGGTTGCGACAGGTACAACGACACCAGCATTAACTTTAAATGTCGGGACAGTAGCAGGAACAGTAGCTGCTGGTAATGACACGCGCTTTACGGATGCGCGAACTCCAACAGGATTAGCCGGTGGAGATTTGGACGGAACTTATCCTAATCCAACACTTGCAACTTCGGGAGTTGCGGCCGGAACTTATGGATCGTCGACGGCTGTACCAAGTTTTACAGTCGATGCGAAAGGTCGCTTAACATTAGCAGGATCAAATTCTTATGCTGACGCAACAGCAGTAAGTAAAGGTATCGTTCAAACAGGTGCTAATATTACGAATACGGCTGGGGTTATCAGTATTGCAAATGCAAACACGTCGACAACAGGAGTTATTTCTGCGGCTGATTGGAATATTTTTAATAACAAAATTGGCGGATCTGGTAGTGGTAGTTATGTACCAAAATTTACCGCTACGGGTGAACTTGAAAATTCATTAATCAGTGAAGATGGCACTTTTGTTTACATGGATATAGACGCTAGAATTAATCATGTAACGGTTGGTCGTGGAGGTGGAAATGTTGGCGACAATACAGCATTAGGAGATTCTGCATTGTTCAGTAATACAACTGGTAGTAGCAATGTAGCTTTAGGCTACGAAGTGCTTTCGGCAAATTCTACAGGATCTACGAATACGTCAATCGGTTATCAATCTCAAGCAGGAAATAATACCGGCGATGAAAATACGTCGATCGGTTACAGATCATTAGCAAGCCTCACCACAGGTCATAGCAACGTTTCAATTGGTAATGTTGCTGCTGAACAAAATAATGGAAATGCGAATGTTATTATAGGTGTTAGTGCAATGAGAAATGGATTAAGTGCGACATCAAACACTGTTATTGGTGAAGGATCTGGATTATCAATTATCAACGGTGCGAATAATACAATTATAGGTAACGGAATTTCAACAGTAGGTGATGCTTCAAATACATTAGTGCTTGGCGCGGGTGGAACGACGCGAATTTATTCTGATGCTTCAGAAAATGTAGGCATTGGTACGACAGCTCCCTTAGCAAAACTACATATAGTAACTACAAGCGGTAATCCAGAATATCAAGATATGTATATTAACAGTTCTGGTGGTCCAGGAATAGCCTTTAGAAAAGCGCGCGGAACACCAGCTGCGCCGAGTGGAGTTCTAGCAGGAGATACTCTTGGAAATTTTGGTGGACGTGGTTATGGGACAACCGGTTTTTCCGCATTAACAAAAGCAAGTCTTGTGTTCGCAGCGGAAGAAAATTGGACAGACACAGCCCAAGGTACCTATTTGACTTTGAGCACTACTCCTAGTGGTACAACAACAAGAACAGAAAGACTACGCGTAACGGGAAATGGAAATTTAGGGATAGGCACAGCAACTCCATCGGAAAAATTGCATGTATCTGGAGGAAAAGCGATTATAGATGCAACTTCTTCTGGAACAATTACTGCTATGAAAGTTATGAATAGTAACGGAGGAGCGACTCGTTTTGGATTTGCCGCAACAACAGATTCAACAATAGGATATGAAAATGCTCTTCGAATTGGAGCGGTTTCTTCAGATAATGCTTCTTTAGCTGTTGAAACCATGTATTTAGGAGCTTCTGGTGACGTCGGCATTGGAACGGCAACACCAGGGTATAAATTAGATGTTCAAGGCGGCGGCGTAAATGCTTCTGGCGGTTATACGCAAACTTCGGATATTAGATTGAAAACAAATGTCGAGCTCATAAAATCAAATCAGGCATTAGAAAAAATTTCGCTCTTGCGCGGAATAAAATATGATTGGAAAGATCAAAATAAACTCGGTCACGATCGACAAATCGGTTTAATAGCTCAAGATGTTGAAAAAGTTTTTCCGGAAGCAGTTAAGAAAAATTCAGAAGGTTTTTTATCAGTTAGTTATTCTAACTTAGTAGCTCCAATTGTCGAAGCTATTAAAGAGCTATTTAAAGTATCTGAAATTCAATCTCGAGGTATTGCTTCTGTTGAGGCTCGATCGACCAAGCTAGAGATTGAAAATGAAAAGCTTAAAAAAGAAAATTCAGAAATTAAAGCTCGTTTAGATCAAATTGAAAAACTGCTTCGTACAAAGCAAAAATAACGAATATAAAATTTTAAATTAAGTTATAATATTTATTAAACTTGAACGTTGTTTGTAATTTTTTTCTGAGCAGATTCTTGGTTAATAAATGATGTTCCCAAATCTAAACCATTGATCCATATAATTTCTGCATACATCACATGAATTTTATTTAACGATTTAAGTGTGACCGTCATTTTTACAATATCTTTTGGACGAGGAACGGATTGAGCGCTAATAATTTTTAAAGCTGCACCTGTAGCGGATAAATTTTCAAGCTTACAAAAAATTTTATTGTGGCGACCGCAAATCTCGACATGGACATGTTCCTGAGTTCGGTAACGTTTCGCGGTGCTATTAGATTCAAAAACATTATTCATAGTGCATGTATCGGTTAAATTTATTATGTTTTACACTAGACTGACGACCTGTTCTTTAAAGACTACATCTTCAAAGCAGATATTTTTTCTAGATTTTCCATGTGAGTTAAAAGAATTTCCTCAGTTGTTTCAATTTCTGTCGATACTTTTGCAGATTCAATTGCTAAAGTTTGTGCTTGATGTCCAGTTGCTGAAAGTAAGCCGTTATTTAATTCATTCAATTTATTATTTAAAGAAAACAAGATCTCTTCGGTCTTAAGAATTTTACGTTCTAACTCTTTAATTTCGCCATTAATGCGTTTCTGTTCGTCTTTGAAGTTGAACTTTTTTTCTTCTGTTTTCGGTTGGGCCGCCGCCGCTTTAGCTTGATCTTGTTGATCGATATTCTCATAACGTTCTTTGAGAGCACCTTTTTCTAAACTCCAAACGTATTCATCGTATGATCCTGGATACATTTCGACATGGCCATTGCGGATTTCTACAATTTTAGATGAAACTTTACGAATGAAGCTACGATCATGGCTCACAATAATAACAGAACCTTCGAATTCAGATAAGGCTTGAGCTAACGCATTTACCGTATCGAAGTCCAAGTGATTCGTCGGTTCATCCATCAAAAGAACGGGACGTTTCTGTAAAAGAATTTGTCCAAGAGCTACACGCGTTTTTTCTCCGCCGGAAAGAACTTTCACTTTTTTGTGAATGTTATCACCCGAGAATAATAATGAACCTGCAATATTTAAAATATCTTGGGCCATGCAATCTTTGTGTGCCTTACGTTGTAACGATTCAATCACGGAATCGTCGTTCAAAAGATCTTCTGTTAAGTGCTGAGCGAAGTAAGAGATCAATACATTGTGTCCGTATTTTAATTGGCCTTGAAGAACGGGGATACGTTCTGCTAACGATTTTAATAAAGTGGATTTACCAGCTCCGTTGAAACCTACGATCCCAATTTTTTGGCCGCGTTCAATACGAAGATTTACATTTTCAAGAATGACGTTACTGCCGTAACCCAGATTGGCGTTCTCTAAAAACAGAACTTCTTTTCCGGTTGCAGTCGGAGTCGGCAAATTAATACGCGCGCGAATCGGTGCGGCTTTAATTTCGATGACTTCCATTTTTTCTAATTGTTTCACGCGACTTTGCGCTTGTTTCGCTTTGGTGGCTTTGGCTCCGAAGCGATCGATGAACGATTGAAGGTGAGCCCGCTTTGTTTCTAAGTTCGCCGCTTGCGCTTCTAAAACTTTTTGAACTTCGGCTTTTTGTTCGAAGTAATCATCAATATTTCCAGGGAACTTTGTAACGTCTTCGCCTTCGACTTCAAGTGTAGCTTCAGTTGTGCGTCTTAAGAAATCACGGTCGTGGGAAATAAGAAGGAATGCATTTTTATAACCTTGAAGAAATTTTTCAAGAGCTAAGATACTTTCTAAATCCAAGAAATTCGTTGGCTCATCCAGCATCAAAAGATCAGGTTCTAAACCGATAAGATAAAGTAATTTCATTCTCATGCGGTAACCACCGCTTAAGGCTGATAATTTTTTATCGAAATCTTCGTTTGTAAGGCCTAGTTCTAATCCGAGCTTTTTAAGTTCCCAGATGCCTGTGGTGCAATTATTTTTTAAATAGTCTTCTGCTGTGTCTGAAAGGTCCCATTCGGATTCTTGTTCAAGATAACCGATTCGTAAACCGTTGGCTTTTGTGATTTCGCCTGAATCAAAGTGTTCGTGACCGACAATAATTTTAAACAGAGTTGTCTTCCCTGCGCCGTTAGGTCCTATGACTCCGACGTGTTCCCCTTGGTTAATCGAGAAACGCACCTGATTGAATAGGACCCTTGGACCGAAGGTTTTTGTACCGTTAAAAACTTGAAACAGATTCACGCAAAACAACTTTCCGATTCTAAAATGAAAACGGACCTTAAAAAGCTCAAACATGCGTTTTTGCTTCGCAAAAGCCGAACTCGCTTTTTAAGGTCCATTTTCATTTTAGAGTGTCATTGCTTTTTTAAGATTGTTATCAATCTTATCTAAGAATGGCTCTGTGTTTAAGTATTTATCTGCAGGAACTTTATCGCCGTAGATACAAACCGCTAAATCTTTTGTCATGAAGCCAGCTTCAACTGTTTCAACACAAACTTTTTCTAAAGTTTTTGCGAATTTTTCTAAAGCAGGATTGTTATCCAATTTTGCACGGTGCTCAAGACCACGAGTCCAAGCAAAGATAGAAGCGATTGGATTAGTCGAAGTTGGTTTACCTTGTTGGTGCTGACGGTAGTGACGAGTCACAGTTCCGTGAGCGGCTTCTGATTCCATTGTTTTTCCATCTGGAGTAACAAGAACTGAAGTCATTAAACCTAAAGATCCGAAGCCTTGTGCTACAGTGTCCGATTGAACGTCACCATCGTAGTTCTTACAAGCCCATACGAAGTTACCATTCCATTTCAATGCAGAAGCCACCATGTCATCAATTAAACGATGCTCATAAGTGATTCCAGCAGCATCAAATTTAGCTTTGAATTCTTTTTGGTAAATGTCTTCGAAGATATCTTTGAAACGACCATCGTATTTTTTTAAGATCGTGTTTTTAGTTGATAAGTATAAAGGCCATTTTTTAGTTAAGGCTTGGTTAAAGCAAGAACGAGCAAAACCTGTGATTGATTCATCCGTGTTGTACATTGTTAACGCTACGCCATCACCTTTGAAGTTGTAAACTTCGTGAGTGATTGTTTCGCCACCGTTTTCAGGTTGGAACGTAACAGTTAATTTACCTTTTCCTTTAGTTACAAAATCTGTTGCACGGTATTGATCGCCGAAAGCATGACGACCGATACAAATCGGAGCTGTCCAGTTAGGAACTAAACGAGGAACGTTTTTACAAATGATCGGTTCACGGAAAACTGTACCATCTAAAATGTTACGGATTGTTCCGTTAGGAGATTTCCACATTTGTTTTAATTTGAATTCAGTTACGCGTTGTTCGTCAGGAGTGATCGTCGCGCATTTGATACCAACGTTGTACTTTTTGATCGCTTCAGCTGCGTCAACAGTAACTTGATCGTTAGTTTGATCACGGTATTCCATACCTAAATCATAGTACTTAATGTCGATATCTAAATACGGGAGGATTAATTTATCTTTGATAAATTTCCAAATGATACGTGTCATTTCATCGCCATCTAATTCAACCACCGGGTTGGCTACTTTGATTTTTTGCATAAGTCCTCTTTCATTAATAATTTGAAAAACAACCATATGATTTTATGCTCTGTTTGGCACGGTCTAACGCTTGATATCGTAGGGAAACAGGGATACTTTATCTGTATGACAAAAGGACCTGTAATCTATTCGAAAAAATTGCCGTCTTTCACAGATTTTCCGAAGGAAACGATTTTGTTTTATGATAAGAAAACGGTGAAGCACAAATTCATCCAGCAATGGGTAGCCCGTTTTCCTTGTAAAATTGCACTAAATGCAGGCGAGTCTTTAAAAACTCTCAATTCCTATTCATCTACACTAAACCAAATCCAAAAAATGACTCAAACTTTTGGCATTGGCGGCTCTCAATTGACCTTCGTGGCTCTGGGTGGCGGTTCTGTAGGCGATTTTGTAGGATTTGTCGCATCCACTTATCAACGTGGTCGTAAGTTTGTTTCTATTCCTTCAACGTGGTTGGCTGCTATTGATTCCGCACATGGCGGAAAAAATGGATTAAATTTGAACGGAGCCAAAAACCAAGTGGGTACTTTCTATCCAGCTGATCAAATTTACATCTGTGATCAGGTCTTGAAAGCTCTCCCAGAAGAATCTTTAAACGATGCTTACGCGGAAGCTTTAAAAATTGGAATTATCAATCGTCCGAAGGATTTCTTAAAATTAGAAAAGAAGCCCGCAGCTTTAGTTAAAGCTTTGCCTTCGTTGATTTCTGGTAAATACGATATCGTTAAAAAAGATCCTCAAGAAAAATTGGGATTAAGAAAACTTTTGAACTTCGGTCACACCGTAGGTCATGTATTCGAATCGATTCACCACATGCCGCATGGCCAAGCGGTGTTCTTTGGAATGTTATTTTCATTACGCTTTAGTTTAAAAAGAAAGTATATCACTTGGGATAAATTCCAAATGATGACTGATAAATTATTTTCTATCGGGACACACATCACTTATCAGCAGGCTTTGCAGATGCCGATGATGGATGTACGTAAGCGTTTGTTGCAAGATAAGAAAATGCTCGCAAACCAAAGTGTTGATTTTATTTTCGTACGTGGATTAGGTAAAACTTTTTTAAAGTCCGTTACAGTTGATGAGATCATCAAAGAATTGTTACGGCAGCAGCAGGAGCTATAATGTTTAGCTTCGAAGGCAAACTTGATATTTCAAAATCCTGGATGAACCGTGCATTGATTATTCAATCTTTTGATCCATCAGCTATTTCAACTATTGGTAGTTCATCTTCTCAAGACGTTATTCTTTTAGAGAAGGCTTTAAAAGATTTAGCCGACAGTAAAAAAGAATTTCACGCAGGTCTTGGCGGAACAACATTCCGTTTCTTGGCTTTGCGTGTATCTCGTCACGTCGGTGAGTTCTTCATTCATGCTGAACCCGCATTATTAGCTCGTCCTCAAAATGAATTGCTTCATATCTTTGAGCAATTGGGCGTACAAGCACAGTTCGAAGAAAAAGGTCTTCGTATTAAATCTCAAGGCTGGAAAGAACCTAAAGGAACAGTGAAGGTTTGCACGAACGAATCATCGCAATTTCTTTCAGCTGTTTTATTGAGTTCTGTGAACCTAGGCTTTGATTTGCATATTCGTATCGAAGATGAAGTCATTTCTGCCGACTATTTTAAATACACTTTGCAATTGTTAAAACAATGCGGAATCAACACCATTGAATTTGAAGATTCTATTTTTATTGCGAAGGCGCAAAAAATAGCGCACAAAAAATTACAAGGTGAAGTCGATGTGAGTTCGGCTTTCAGTTTAGTTGTGGCTGCTGTATTTGGTGGGTCGATCAAAATTGAAAACTGGAGTAGCGAAACACTTCAGCCTGATATTCAGTTTTTAAATTTCTTCCAACGTATGGGTATTAAATACGAAATTAGTGGTCCTACTTTCGAGATCAGTCAGCAGCACACATATAAAAACTTGAGTGCTAATTTGAATGGATGTCCTGATTTGTTCCCCGTGCTAGCCGTACTTTGTGCTTTTTCTAAAGGAGAAAGTCATCTGTACGGAGCGGCTCAATTAAAATTTAAAGAATCAGATCGCATTGTTAAAACAGTCGAGCTTTTGAAAAAATGTGGCTTCGACGTTCAAGAGCAAGAGGACGGCATGAGAATTAAAGGTCATCCGGATATGCAGCCAGCTTTGAGTAAGGAAATTTTATTCGATCCTGAACACGATCACCGTATGGCCATGTCTGCGGCCATTTTAAAATTGCGTGGTTTCCCTATTCGCATTTCAGATCCACAAGTCATTAATAAAAGTTACCCACAGTTTTATAAACATATCGGACTTGATTTATGAAGCGTGTTTTGATGGGTCATCGCGGAGTTGGAAAAACATCTTTATTGCAAAGACATAAAGAATATTTTCCTGGCGTTCCATCATTTGATCTTGATCAAGAAATTGAAAAGCATACAGGTAAGAAGATTGCGGATATCTTTGTAGCAGAAGGTGAACCCGCTTTTCGTCGTTATGAATTAGAAACTTTCAAAAAAATCACAACCAGTGATAACTTTATCGTTTCAGTAGGTGGAGGTTTTAATCCATCACACATCCCAGCTGAATTCGAGGCGATTTTTGTTTCACGCCGTACGGACTCAGATGGAAGAATTTTTTTAAATCGACCTAAAATCAATTCGGCCTTAAGTGATTTAGACGACTCATTAGCTTTATACCAAGATCGTCACCAAAACTTCTTGAAGCGTGCTGATTTTATTTATCAAATGCCTGAAGGTATTAAAGAGTTTGACCAAGTTGAATTTGAAATTTTATCTGGAGCAACGACCGCTAGTGTGAAAGCTTACTTAACTTTGCACAAAAATAATGTCTACGAGACACAACATAATCTTTTAGAGCTACGCACAGATATTTTTTCACATGAAGAAATTGAGCAAATTGTTTACCAATGTCCAGAAAAAGAATTTTTGATTTCATTTAGATCAAAAGAAAATACTAAATTTTTTAATTTTGATAATGAGAAAATCATTTATGATTGGGGACTAGAATTAGGAAACCCTTCTGAAGAATTCTTAACATTTAATAACATAATTTCAATTCACGAAGGAAAGATCGAAGACTGCATTGAAAAGCTTCGTTTATTCCCGCAAACACTTTTAAAATTATGTCCGGTCATTGATTCTTGGGAAGAGCTTATTTTAGGTTACCGTTGGCAACAGGAAAATCCAACTGTGCGCAGTTTTTTACCACGTACTAGAGAAGGTAAATCGAAATACCGTTGGTTCCGCATTTTAAGTCTAGCCTTTCAAAAAATCAATTTCGTACAAGGTTTTACTGAAATTGATGATCAGCCATCATGGTATGAATTGCATAAACATCAATCGAACCAAAAATTCGGAGCTGTTTTAGGAAGCCCCATTCATCATTCTCGCTCGGTGATTGAACAAGGAGTTATCGCGATTCCGTTAGAAGAAAAAGATTTTGCTTTAGCTATGCCATTCTTAAAAGAGCTAGGTTTGCACTATGCTGCGGTGACGAGTCCTTTGAAAAAGATTGCAGGGGAAGTGAATTCATTGGTTCTTAAAAAGGATCAATGGGTCGGAACTTCAACGGATCATTACGGTTTTAAAAAATTAGCTGAACTCATTCCTGCCGAGCATCTTCATTCAGTTGTTGTATGGGGTGGTGATGGTGTCCTTCATGCTTTGAAAAAAGAAATTCCGAATATTTTCTGTTTCTCAGCTCGTACCGGTGAATTAAAAGCTGGAGTCATGATTAAAGAGCCAAAAATTTTGATCTGGGCGGCTCCGCGCACACCAGAAGTTAAGTTTCCTCAAGAGATTTATCCGCATTGGAATCCACAAATGATTTTAGATTTAAATTATGCCGACAATTCGATGGGAATCGAGTGTGCTAAAAAATACAATTGTAAATATGTTTCGGGGCTTGAAATGTTTTTAGAGCAAGCCAAGTATCAGCGAGAGTTTTGGAAGGAAAATCTATGAGCGCCAATATTTTTGGAGAACGTTTTAAATTTATCAGCTTCGGCGAGAGCCATGGACCAGCTTATGGTGTCGTGATTGAAGGTATGCCAGCCAATATTCGAATTGATGAAGAGCTGTTAAATAAAAATATGCTACGCCGTCGTCCCGGACAAGGCGATCACACCACAGCTCGTAATGAAAGTGATGTTCCAGAGATATTAAGTGGAGTGTTTGAAGGTAAGTCTTTAGGTACGCCTATTATGGTGATGGTGAAAAATTCAGATCAGCGTTCAGGTGATTACGATCAAATTAAAACGGCTCCACGTATTGGACATGCTGATGATGTTTGGAAGAATAAATTTGGTCATGTAGATCATCGTGGTGGCGGCCGTTCTTCAGGCCGTGAAACTTTATGCCGCGTGATCGCAGGATCTTTTGCGCAAATGATTTTTCAAAGTTTGAATTTAAAAACAGAAGTGAAAGCTTTTGCTGAGCAGATTGGTCCGCATAAACTAGTAGAAGCAGATGCTTTGCCAGAAAATATTAAATCATTTTTGAGTGAAGCAAAAACTCAAGGTGAAAGTTATGGTGGAATTGTTAAATGTCGCGTGGCTCTTCCTCCTAAAAATTTGGGACAGCCTATTTTTCATAAATTAAAATCAGATTTGGCTTCAGCCATGGTGGGTCTTGGAGCCGTCGAAGGCTTTGAATTCGGGGCAGGCTTTGAGTCCGCGAATATGAAAGGTTCAGACTTTCATTCAAAATCAGATTCAGAAAATTACGGCGGTATTCGTGGTGGTATTTCGACCGGAGAAGAAATCACATTCCGTGTAGCTTTCAAACCGACGTCATCAATCACAGATGTCGCTAAAAAAGGTCGTCATGATCCGTGTATTATTCCGCGTGCTTTGCCTGTTGTAGAGGCGATGGTCTGGTGTGTTTTAGCTGATCATCTACTATGGATTCGTACAGACAATTAGGCACGGATGTGTATAAGGTTAGACCTGATGTTGTCTTGAAATTTCTTGAGAACGCATAGAGGCCTTTTCAAAACTAATACGTAACGCGCGTTCAATTTCTAATTCACGCATTGAATTTAACCCCGCAGCCGTAACTCCTTTTTTAGAAGTGACTCGTTGTTGTAATTCTTCAATGTCGATCCCTGCAGATTGAGCCGCTAATAGCGACGCGCCCAAAAAAGTTTCAATCGTCATTTGTTTTGATTCTTCGTCTGTGAAACCACGTTCTTGAATCCAGTCTTGCCAGTACATCATCATTTCGAAAACGAAGCCTGTGCCGCTTGAGCAAGAAACCATAAGAGCATCGAATTGATCTTCAGTTTCTACATCGAGCATTACGCCTAAACTTTTAAAAATATCATGAATCAAGTCAGAGCCTGATTCATCCATATTTTGCGTGAGTAATCCGATGACTCCGCGTCCGATTAAAGACGGTGTGTTTGGCATCATACGAGCTAATCTTCCAAGTGGAACAATTTTTTCTAAAGCATCGATACTGATACCAGCTGCTAACGAAATAATGATTTGTTCTTCACGGAATTTTTCTGAAATTTCACTGATAGCCGCAGGTAAATCCTGAGGTTTCATCGCTAAGATGATGATGTCACATTCATCGATGATTTCTTCGTTGTAATCGCGAGTGTTCAATCCCGGATAAAGTTCTTTAAGTTTAATTAATTTTCCTGGTGTACGATTCGAGACATAGATTTGGCTGTTCTTCACGCTCTTTGATTCAAGGACTCCTTTGATCAAAGCTTGTGTCATGTTGCCAGCGCCGATAAACCCGATTTTCATAATTTTCATTAAAGGATGAACCATGAGAAAATTATGGGCGTGATCTCTGTGAAAATCAAATGGATAACAGAAATTACTTTGTGCGTTCGCCGAATAGGATGGTGCCGAGGCGAATCCAGGTCGCGCCTTCTTTCAGAGCGATTTCGTAGTCGTGACTGGTTCCCATAGAAAGTTCGGAGAGCTGAAACTGATCAGCTAAATTTTTAAGTGCTCTAAAGATAGGTTGATTTTGCTCCGGTTCATTCTGAAGTGGAGGCATGGTCATCAATCCGACTACTTTGATATGTTTAAGTCCATTGAGTTCAGGCCATTTGGCTTTGAATTCATCGACGGTAAAGCCTGATTTGCTGGATTCATTAGAAATATTAACTTGGATAAAAACTTTTTGAACGTAATTTATTTTCTCAGCTTGCGCTGAAATGATTTGAGCCGTTTCCAATGAGTTAACCGAGTGAATGTATGCAAAATGATTTTTGAGATACTTGATCTTATTTTTTTGAAGCGGGCCAATAAGATGCCAGTTAATATTTCGATCTTTAAGTTCTTCAATTTTTGCGAGAGCTTCTTGGACATAGTTTTCACCAAAATCAACGTGGCCTTCGGCATATAATTTTTGAATTTTGGCTGCGGGTTGGAGCTTGCTCACCGCGAGAATTTTCTGATTTGGTTTTAAATTCTTCTTGATACTATTCAACACGCTTAAGATTCCACTTTTGTTCTTCAAATATTTTTTTAACAGCTTCGATTGGTAAACCTACAACATTGTTGTAGTCTCCGACAAATTTTTCAATAAACGTTTTAGCGTGACCTTGAATACCGTAGGATCCCGCTTTGTCGACATGTTCACGAGTTTTTAAGTAATTTGAAATGTCATCGTCGGTTAGTTTTTTAAAGTAAACTTCGGTTGTTTCAATATGAGACACCGATTCATTTTTTTTTAAGTCGATCAGAAAAACAGCGGTTTTGACCTGATGCGATCTGGCGGACAACATTTTTAAAGTTTTTCGAGCATCATCGTCATCATCAGGCTTACCTAAGGCTAGGTTGTCGACGCAAACCATAGTATCAGCCGACAAAATCAGAGCATCCGGGTTTGTCTCGAGAGATTGAGCTAGATAAAGGTCTAGGCAAGCTTGAGCCTTACGTCGGGCGATATCAATTATTTGTTCATTTAAACTTAGGTTTTTATCAGGGATTTCCGATACATAAACTGGAAATGGAACGAAAAAATATTTTTCTTTTTTTAATATTTCTGATCGGCGTGGAGATTGAGAAGCTAAAATCAATGTCTTCATATTTATTACGTTCAAGTATGAACGAAAAGAGGTCGCATGGGTAGCGCAGAATTTATGTTGATTGCAGGATTGTTAATGGCCGGTGTTGCCGTTTATTTATTCGTTGGATCTTTGCTTGCCGGAAAACCTGGTGAAAGCCAATTATCTTGGGCTAGTGGAGCGGAACCTGTTAAATCAAAAAGCGGCGTGATCAATATGTGTCGTCCCTTAGTTCATCAATTCACTTTACAGCATGCTGCAAAAATTAAATCAGAATCTTATCGTAAGAAAATTCGTCACTTAATTAAAATCGGTGGCTTAGCTTCGGAAATGAATGAAGATGAATTTATCGGCTTGCAAATCTTTTTAGGTTTTGCGATGCCTGTTTTCTTATTGATCATGAATTTCGCGTTGGATCTAGGATTTTCTCCGGTAGTTCTTGTAGGATTAGGCTTTGTCGGATTCTTCATGCCTGAAATGCATTGTAAAGGGGCGAAGAAACAACGTGAATTAAGTGTTCGTATTGATATGCCATTCTTTATCGATTTGTTAGCCTTATCGGTTGAAGCCGGTTTAGATTTCTTCGGTGCGATTCAAAAAATCGTGGATAAAGCTGAAGGTCAAAATTCAGTTTTAGCAGAAGAATTTAAAACAGTGCTTCGTGATATCAAAATCGGTTCTTCAAAAACGGATGCTTTAAAAGAATTGGCAGCGCGTTTAGATATGCAAGAGATGACCAGTTTCGTGGCGGTTCTGATTGATGCGGAAGCTTCAGGGGCTAGTATTTCTCAAGTCTTAAAAGACCAGTCAGTGCAAATGCGTTTAGAGCGATTTGTTCGTGCAGAAAAAGCCGGAGCACAAGCTTCGCAATTAATTTTATTACCTTTAATGTTATTTATTTTACCAGCGGTATTCGTGATGGTTTTTGGTCCTGTGGTTGTCAGTATGATGTATGGAACAGGTGGAAATTAATGGCGACACAGTTGTATAAAATTATCAAAGATAAAAATGCGGAATTGATCGTTGGTAACCTCGAACAAGCCACATCTTTATTGGAGCGCGGTAAAGGATTGTTAGGTCGTGACGGTCTAAATGACGGTCATGGATTGTGGATTAAACCGTGTAATAACATTCATACTTTTTTTATGAAATTTAAAATTGACTGCGTATTTTTAGATGAGCGTTTAGTGATTCAAAGAATTGCATCGAATATGAAACCGTTTCGTGTAGCCGGACCCGTGTGGAAAGCTCGATCAGTGATCGAACTCAAAGCAGGAACGGCAGAAAAAGCGAATTTATCGGTAGGAGATCAACTTTATGTGGTCGGTTAGAATTTTATCTGGTCCTCAAACCGGACAGATTTATGATTTAAAACTGGGTAAGAATGTTTTCGGACGTGGTGCCAACTGCGACGTTAAGATTTTATCCGTAGGTATTTCTAAAGAACATTGTGAAATTCATGTTTATAAAGATAAAGCCATGATCGTGGATTTAAAATCAAGTAACGGAACTTTCGTGAACGGTGTTAAAATTCAACATTCTATTGTTAAACTAGGTGATAAATTCAGTTTATTCGATGTGATTATGGATGTGATTCCAACTCCAGATTTAAGACCGAAAGCGAGCGTTCCGCAAGTGGTTCGCCCGGCACGTCCACAGCAATCTGTGGGAAGTTTTAATGGTGGAGCCGCCAGACAATTATCAGTGCAAGCTCAAGCGCCTCAATTTCCACAAATGCAGATGCAACAAGCTCCGGACATGATGACTCAAGCTCCTCCAGTGATGAGTGAGCCTGTAGTTCCTTTGTCGGAAAAAGTTGAAAACTATATTGAGAATGTAGTGATGGCCTCTATTTATAAGATGGCTTCTATTCTGCCTTTCAAGCAATTGATGTTGGGTTTTGTTCTATTATTGGTATTTATGGTGACCTTACTTTCTTTATCGCCGTTAACGACGATCACGAAAGAATCAAATTTCCAGGAAGCTAGTAAACGAGCTAAGTCTGTAGCCCGAGCTTTAGCTCGTTTAAATGAAACGGCCTTGGCTGCAGATCAATTTGCAGGACTCAATGTGGCTGAAGCTTTAAAAGAAGATGGTATCACAGAAGCTTTGATTGTCAGTCAAGCGGATGGATCTATCGTAGCGCCTTCGGAAATTGCCGGTCGTGAATCAGCGAAACCATTAATTTCTCAAATCAGAAAAGAACAACGTTCCATGGTTGCGCGTATCGATTCTAAAACGATTGGGGCCAGTCAACCGATTGGAACTTACGATTTAGCTACAGGCGAAACGAAAGTTAAATTCCATGCTGTTGTTTATTATGATGTCAGCAGTTTGAATGTGGATGATGGACGAGTGATCAGCTTGTTTATGCAAACATTAGTTATTGCAGCGATCTTAGGATCAATTCTTTATTTTATTTTCTCAAGACTCATTCAGTATCCGATTTCAACTTTGAACAAACAGATTGATATCGCTCTACGTGAGAAAACAGATCGTACAGAAGTATTTGTTGATTATCCTGTTTTCCAACAGTTAGTCGCAAATGTGAACTTGATGTTAAATCGCCTAGCCAATTCGTCTGAAGGTATGGATGCGGCTAAACCAAAACAAAACCGTGATATTGAGTTTATCAACATGGTTGAGATGCTGAACCAGCCGGGTCTTGTGGTTTCTCAGCAAAATATGATCGTGGCCGTTAATCATCAATTTGAACAGTTATCGCAAATGAGTAAAGACATGTTGTTAAATCAACATTACAACACGATTACGGATGCGGCTTTGATGCAAAATATCGAAGCGTTGATCAGTCGTGCCGTAGCTTCACCTTACGAAAAACATTTTGATCGTATTCCATTCTCTCAATTTGAATGCGAAATTTCGATTCAAGCTTGTTTAGGCGGAGACGGACAACCGGAATATTATTTTATTGTTTTAAACAGAATAGAAGGAAACTAGATTAAATGTCAGCAGCCGCAAAGCTCAACACCCAGCCGAATATTAAGCTTCTGGTCCAAAAGGGACCTCATGCTGGGCAGCGCTTTGCGTTTTCGAAAAGTAAAATCACGATTGGTCGCTCTCCGGAAAATGATATTATTTTAGTGAATGATCCTTTAATCAGTCGTCAACATGCTTACATTCAAATTAGTAATAATGATGTCGAGATCGTTAATCAAAGTATTAAAAATCCCATTTTAGTTAATAACGAAAGTGTTAATAAGTGGAAGCTGACTAATGATACGGTTTTCATGATTGGTGACACTGAGTTTTTAATTCAAATTGAAAATCAACAGAGCGTTGTAGTCATGAAGCCGCCAGTCGCAGCTACTCAGTCTACGGCTCCGGTAAATAATTTAAAAGTAGTTCCTAAAAATCAAAAACCTCCTCAGGCAGTAGCTAAAAAAACTGAAGCACCTAAGTTATATCCGCAAAATGGAGGGGTTCCGCAAATGCAGCAGCCTCCTCCACAGTTTAATATGGCACCTCCACCTGTGCAAAAATCACCGAATAATAAAATGATATTTTATGCGGTCATCGCTGTGGTTGTGCTGGGTGTAGGATACTTGTTTATGGGTGATAGTGCTTCGTCGGGAGCTAAGAAAAGAAAACCCGCGACGTTGAAATATTCCGATGAAACTGCGATTAAATTGAATTCTCAAGAAACAGCCGACAGCTTTAAAAAGCAGGAAAATACAGCGCGTTTGAAGCAAAGCAGTGCTTATTTACGAGCTGAAGAGAATTTTGCAAAGGGATCGCGTGCTTTCCAATTGGGGAACTATGCCAGTGCTATCGACTTCTTCCAGCTGGCTTTGACAACGAATTCTGAACACGTTCTGGCTAAGCGCTATCTTTATTTATCTAAGGTGCGTTTTGACGAAATTGTTAAAGCAAAATTGGACTTAGGACAGAGCTATTTTGAACGAAATAATTTTAAACTTTGCCAGTCGATGTTCCAGCAGGTGATTGATATGTTATCGCCTAAAGAAATGTTGCAAGGCCAATCCAAAGATACTAACCTACAGTTAGCAAGAACAATGCTGAAAAAGTGTGAATTTGCAGCTGAGGGTATTCATTAATGTCGAGATTGAAAGTCATATTGCGTGGGACACAAATCAGTGAAATTGGTTTAAGTCCGGATCGCGAATATATCGGTGGACGAAAAGAGAGTTGTGACATTCGTCTACAGCCCGAGAAAGGTATTTCTCGTGAGCATTTTAGTCTCAAGTTTGAAGACGGTAAGTGGAAGGTTCAGTCCTTATCTCGTTTTGGCGAAATTTTTTCTTTAGGCCAGAGAGTCGAAAATATCACACTCGAACACAATCAAACTTTTCAAATTCCTCCCTATGAATTTAATTATGTCGAATTAAGTGATGAAGTGGCGGCGACTCCTCGTGAAGATGCACCCGAAGTTTCTGAAAATGAAAAAACGGTTATCGGTGTAGCGCCGCAAATGCCTTACATTAAAATGCTTTCTTCACAGGGTGAAGTTCGCGAAATGTTGCGACTTGAATTCGGAGAAATCTGGGTCGCTGGCCGAGATTCATCTTGTCAGATTATTATTCCTGATCAACGAGTCAGTCGTCGTCAGTTTGAAGTTAGAAAAATAAACGGTATCTATACTATTATCGATATGGATAGTGTGAACGGAACCTTCTTAAATGGATCCGTGGTTTCATCGACAGATCCTCATCCTTTGAAAAGTGGTGACGCGATCACGGTGTTAGATAATACGATGTATTTCGAATTACATGATCCTAATTTCCAATACCGTATGGATCGTATCGAAATTCCTCCATTCCAAATTGCCCAGCCTGCGGAAGAACTTAATTTTGCAAATATTCCAACGGATGGTGAAGTCTATGAAGAACAGCTTCTACAAGAGGAATACGTTGACGAGAACGATCTTAATCAGATTGCACCCATTGATGAAAATCAACTGAGTGTAGCGGGTGGTCCTTTTACTGGAATGCCAAACCCTGGCGGCGATCCGGCCGCAGATAATCAGTTCTATAGCTTTCAACCGACTGAAAACGCCGAAGTTAAAGTCAGTGCTTTTCAAAAGTTTAAATCGAATAAGCCTTTATTAATTGGAACAGTTGTTGTTTTTATGGCGGCTATGTATTTCTTAAGTGAAATGATGAATACGACGCCTCCAGAAGAAACGAAAGTGGCGCAGCCGAAAGGAAATCCAGCGGATCCTTTTTCTCAGCTCACCACAGCCCAGCAGCAAGAGGTTCAAGATTTATATGGTAATGCTCAGGCTGCTATGGTGCAGTCGCGCTACGATATGGCCAAAGAAAGCCTCGAGAAAATACATAAAATATTACCAAACGGCTACCAAGATTCCAAAGAGAAACTTGAAGAAGTTATCTTGAATGAACAAACCATTATCGCGCAGAAAGCTCAGGAAGAGGAAGAAAAAGCTCGGGCCTTAGCTGATGAGAAAATCAAACGCATCATTATAGAATGCGAAAAGATCGTCACTCCAGATGTGACTGAAGATAAAATGACGAACTGTTTAGTAGAAGCGTCTGCAATCAATCCTGAGCATCCTGATATTCTTCGTTTAAAAGGTGAAGCTAAGAAAATCGTCGATGCAAAGAAAACGAAAGAACAAGAAAAAGCATCGTATGAAGCTTTAGTTAAAGAATTAGATAAAATTTACGATGCGGCTGAAGCTTTACGTAATCAGGGATATCCGTACAAAGCGATTAAAGGTTACAATTTAGTGATCGAATCGACGCTTCCAGATCCTAAAAAGCTTAAAGCCAAATCAAAAGCTAAAATTGCTTTTATCGAAGAGACTATTAAAAAACGTACGGATGAGAATTTAAAAAATGCTGAACAGTTTATTAAAGACGGAAAGCTTAAGTTTGCTATTAAAGCTTTACAAGATGCTTTAATTTACGACCCTGATAATCGTTCACTTAAAGAGCGTGCAGATAAGTATTCAAACGAACTTCGTTTGCAAGCTATGGCGATCTATCAAGAGTCGATTATTGATGAAAGCTTTGGGTATGTGGATGGCAATGAAACCCGTCCAGGCGCGAAGGATAAATGGAAGCGTATTATTGAATTGGATTCAGATGACGGTGAATACTACCGTAAAGCATACATCAAGCTTAAAAAGTATGGGGTCTACTAATGAGAACCGTATCTAAAGGAGCTAGTGGTAGCCAAAAAATGCCGAACACGCAGATCGCTTCGTTTTTAAATGATCGTCTGATTATCTTTATTCGTTCGTGGAATGGCCCTGAGGTCTCACAAAAGATTATTGATGAAGTAAACCACTATATGTCATCAGTTGAAGCGGATCTCGAAGTAACAAGTCCATTTGAGTATTCAGAAAATCTAACGGCATTAGCGAATAAAGTAAAAATTGCTATGCTGTTAGCTAATGACAACATTTATAATACAGATAACAAAGAAGTTTACCAGCAGGGTGCAGAAGTAGCGATTCTCTTCCAAAAAGATTCTGAAGTTTCTTGGGCCAGTGTAGGACGCTTTTCGTTGGAAGCTCAAAAAGAGGATCGCAAGCTTAAACTATTTGATAGTGGAAGTCGTTTTGATGATACCATTTTGTTGCCTGTGAATTTGATCGGTATTATTAGAAATCCAGAAGTTTTATCTGGATCTATTTCGACTAAAAAACTAGATCAAATCGAGATCAAATCTGTTTTCGGTCAGTATGAATCTGTTTGGGAATGTCAAATTTCTGATTTCTAAGAACTAATTCTCGAAGAATGTATTATCAATGAAAATCAACGGATGAAGCAAATTAGTTGATCCGTTATACAATCCCCAAGCATTATTAAATGCTAAATTCATCGATTGACGATTTAAATTATTTTTGTAAGTTGTTTTCATAACTGAATACAAAAGTTTATTCTTTTCTTGAGATAAATCTAAATCATTAGAGTGAGTGTAAAGTAAGTATTGTAAAAATAAATCGTCTGTACACTGTTTTAAATCATCTTTCGTAATTTTGTAGCGAATATTTAAAGACACGCATGGATTTTTTTGTAAAATCTCGGTTCTAATTTGAAGAAATTGTTCGTCGGCTACTTTGAATAATTTTTGACGACTGGCTTTTTGTAAAACGTAATAGGCCAATGGGTTATGTTCATCGATTGATTTTTGCAGAATAGCCTCTTTAGAGCTTGGTGAAGTCCAATAATCTAAATTCAACTGAGCCAATTTTTCAAATGAACGTAGAGATTCGTCAGATTCAGGTGTGGCGGCCATGGGTTTGTTCTCGATAGCTAAAACATAATCTAAATAGATTTGTGATTCGCTGATATTTTCATTCTTATGTCGTGATAAATCCGTCAGTTCTGATTTATCTGAAATGGTATTGAATATTTCAAACTTTGTAATCGTATTCTGGATAAAATTGTAATTACTATGAAGAATAGAAAAGCGATGTTGTGCAAAATTACGAGGAAACGTCGTTGTAGTCTGAACGAGAATGGGGCGATCAACAATCTTTTTCATTTCTTCACTATTTTGAGTTTTCCATATATCAGCTAAATTAATCACAGGGAATAATTCAATCGTATTTGAGCATGGACGCATGAGGCAGTGTAAAGTGTAACCTAAATCTGTTAAGCCAATGCGCAGATCATTTTTCCAATTAATACCTTCATCACCTTTTTGGCGAGGGAGTTTGATTAGAGTGGCCACATTGGTGTTTTCACTATGCAAATTAGTTAAGGCGTTTAAGTTGTAGCGATTGAAGCGATTGGAACCATTGAGCCCGACAACAACGACATAGGTATTATCCCAAATACCTTCGCTTTTCATATCTAAGAAAAACTGGTGAAGTTTTTCATCTATTTTTTCAAAAGCAGACTGATCTGTTTCAGTATTCGATAATTTATTTAATTCAGAATTATAAATAATTGAAAAGAAGGGGTGCTTGCTACCTCCGCCGGAATTGTTTATCCATTGGAAAAAATTCTGTGCTTGCTGTCTAAAATCTTGATCATATTCATTCGAAGTCGAAGCGATCGAATCATCGAATAAATCGAAATAATCAGATAGACCGGTTTTTTTAAGAATGAACGGGCTGCCAGAAAAAAAGGAAGTTACATAATTATTTTCTTTAGCGGTTTTCGCCACAGATATCATTTGATGATCGATACGATCGAAGCTACGGAATAGTTTATGCTTCATGGGATATTCACCTGTTAAAAGCGATCCCATAGCCGCCGCAGGTTGAGTTGACGGTGTATAGCTATGCGTAAAACGAATCGACTGTTTGCATAATAGAGAAAGGCCTGATTTTTCTTCGTTTATTTCGTCTGTGCACGTCACCATATCACTGGATAATTTATCAAGCGCTATCACCAGAACCGAGGGTCTGTTGTTCTTCTGGCAAGAAGTCCAGGCCAGAGTTTGAAGTATAAATAAAATATAATACACACGTCGAAGGCTATGCATAATAATATCAGCATATATTAAAGGAGATTTCATGTTAACTGAAAAGATTTTTGCTATGGCCCATTACGCAGACGACGTAGTTCTTATTGTACTTGTAATTATGAGCGTGGTGTCGATTGCAATGATATTTGAAAGATATATGGCTCTTAAAAAAGTAACGAACGAGAGCGACCGTGTTCGTGCTCGTATTAAAATGGCGTTACAAAACGGTTCTGTCCAAGATTTCGAAGATATCGCCAAAGATCCAACCTCGTTGGAAGGTCGTGCCGCAGGACACGCGATGAAATACTTAAAAGCTCATGGCGAAAAAGGCATCGAAGACGTTTTCAACAGCTTCGTATTAACTGAAAAATCTGAATTAGAAAAATTCTTACCGGTTTTAGCAACAATTTCATCGAATGCGCCTTTCATCGGATTATTAGGAACGGTTTTAGGTATCATGAAAGCATTCAATGACTTAGCTGTAACTCAAAATGCAGGACAACAAACTGTCATGTCGGGAATCTCGACGGCTTTAGTTGCTACAGCCGCCGGTCTTTTCGTGGCGATCCCGGCCAGTATGTTCTACAACTATTTTACTCGTAAGGTGAAATCTACTTTGAACAGTGTCGAATCTGTTAAAGATTTAGGTTTAGCTTACGCAAAAATGAAGGCTTAATCATGGCATTCAAAAGTGACGCAGGCGATGACCTGCAATCCGACATCAACGTCGTTCCCTTAGTCGATATCATTCTCGTGGTTCTGATCATCTTCATGGTGACAGCACCGATGATCATGAAGCCATCGATTAATGTGAACTTACCCAAAGCCGCTTCAGGAGATGCGACAACGCCTTCTAAGCTGAACATCGCTATTGCTAGTGATGGTCGCGTGGTCCTTGACGGTAAAGATGCGACTGATGCTGATATCACGAAAGCCGCAACAGAAGAAATCGCGAAGAATCCAGATATTCAAGCGATCATTTCAGCGGATAAAGATGTTCCTCACGGACGTGTGGTTACGATTTTAGATGTAGTAAAAGCGGCAGGCGTAAAAAAATTCGCTATTAGTATCGATAAGAAATAACTAATTATTAATTTTTCTAAATTGATTGTGGCCTAGAGCGATCAGCGCGCGAAGGGCTTCAGTATCATCAATTATTCAGTGGATAGCAATTTTTGTTTCAAAAAATGTTCGTTTCAGAATAGTACAGCTAGATTAAGCTAATCGCATATAGCGCATCAGAATTGGCATTTGAATTGAACCTTGAACCTGTGACGAGGGTTTTAATGTTTCAAAAAATAGTTCTGATTCTATTTCTAATTTTCTTCACTTATGTGGAAAAGTCTTATTCTCAAAATGAAACACAACCTTTTTCAAAGTCCCAATACCTTACTAACGGAGAAAGATTTAGTATAGATGAAAAAGATCACTTGAAAGTTGAAGTTGGCTTTGGAATGGACAGAGGTTCTCGTCATGGAGAGCTAAGCATTATTTTTTTTCAAGACGTTAATAGTAAAAGACCTAGTGAGAAATTTGCAAAATCAATTAAAATTTTAAAAAACGGACAAGATGTAACTCATTTTTACGAAGACTATAAAGAGGTTCATGCCTTTTTGGATATTGATCTTTGGAGATTTTCGACTCAGCAAAATTCTGCAGAGGAAAAAAGTGCTACGTACGAGATTCGATTTTTAGATCAGACACTATCTAAGTTCGATGTGAATTTTGAATCAGAACAGATTAAGACTCAAGTTCGTAGTCGTTTGAGTCAATTCGATGTGAGATCAGCTTATAATGAAACTCTAGAATCCAAAGATATTTATTTAGTTTCAAGCGAAAAAAAATATAACAAAGTTAAAGTGGATCTACATAATCATTATGCCGGAGCTATTAATGCTGAAGATATATGGAGTGTTGCGCTTCAAAAAGGGGCCTTGTATCCTGTGGAATATCTGAAAGAGATGTTTCCAAATGCGAATTTAGCTAATTGGCTTGGGTCAGACTTTATTAAAGATCATGGAAAAGAATACTTTAAAATGAAAGAGGCCTTTCAGTTTGAAAAAGCGTTCAAAGATGCTATTTCAATTCAACCTGGTGAAACCGTTGACTTTGATAGATTGGAACAAATCTATAAATGGAGAAGTCCGCTTACGAAAAATATTGAACTAGCTCCTGATTTTTTGACGAAAATAGCAAAGAGTTATTCTGAACAAGGTATTAAGTATGTCGAATTATCTTTAAGTGATATTGTAGAAAGTAATTGGTTAGAAATGGCTAAACTGCATGTACCAAAAATTGCTAAGGAATATGGGGTGGAAATTCGTTTTATGGCAGCTATTTGGAGAAGCGGAGATCATAAATATATGAATAGTGTTGTAGATAAAATCTCAAATGTAATTCACGAGCCTTTAATTGCAGGATGTGATTTTATGGGAGAAGAAGTTAATGCTACAAGTGACTTTAAGGCTGAATTATTAAGATTAAGTAACTTAAAAAAAATAAGACCTGGTTTTCAAGTCAGAGTGCACGCGGGCGAGAACCCTAAATTTCCAAATAATGTGAAAGAGGCCATTGAATTTGGTGCTACGCGAATAGGTCAGGGTATTTACGGTGTAGACGATTCAACTTTGCAGTTAGCTCGAGAAAAGAATGTAATTATTGAATTAAATTTAAATTCAAACATAGCATTAAAAAACGTGTACGGAAGAACTGAGTTGCCTATAAAAAAGTATTTAGACTCCGGCGTACGACTAACCTTAGGTTCTGATGGTCAAGGAGTTTATGTAACAACAAATCTCTCAGAAGAGAGTGTGTTTAGATCGCTAGGTGCTTCTGACGAAGATATGAAGAGACTTTTAAATAGCGATCAAAAATATATTACAGAGCAGGCTGAAAATGCTAAACTCCTTACTTCGAATGTTGTTCAAAGTAATATAAAAATATTGTCTCATGAAAAAAGTATGGTTAAAGATGATAAGCCGCAAAGTCGAGGCGTACGTTCGAACAAATGTGTTAGTTTGTTTACAAATTAGTACTACGCATTTCTTTGTGCGTATTTGAATAATTAGTTATTAATTTTTCTAAATTGCTTGTGGCCTAGAGCGATCAACGCGCGAAGGGCCTCAGTATCTGAACTTAAATTCAAAACATTTTTAACTTCTTGGATAGCCGTTAATGAAACGTTATCCAATTCATTAAACGTCGAAGGCATGTTCGACGACACGTTCGGTACAGGCATTGTTTTCGCCACCGTCGACGTCGCTACACCTTGTTGTGGAGCTGGCGTTGATGCTGGAGCAAAGTCGCCCATCATGTTCGCTAATGATTTTAATTCTTGTTTGAAATTCTGAATGCTTGGCGCTTCTAAAGACGCTTCACCGTTACGTTGAGCTTTTAAGTAAAGACTCACGAGCATTTCTTGATTCGAAGCCATTTCCTTGATGGAAGGACTTTGATTCAATAACCAAGAGTAAGCTTTTTGCAAAGTCTCTTTAGTGTAAGCTTGGGGTGGAAGTGGATTCATTGCCATGTGAGGTGACAACGCTAACTGAAAAGTGAATTTTCAGTCAATCATGATATTTTATTTTTTCGCGAAAGTTTTTTTCGCGAAAAATTGCGAGAAAACGAGCAGTTTACAAAAGTCTAATTAATCATCAGACTTTTGTAGTGCATACTCTTTCGCCACGATGCCGTACTTCTCAATTTTGCGTAATAAAGTCTTCTTCGGGATGTTCGCGTGGATCGCTGTTTGATTGATTCTCCCTTTGAAAGTCTTCAAAGCTTTGATAATAAACTGCTTTTCAAATTCTTCTTTTTGAGCATTGAAATCTAAAGCCGAATTCTCAGAAGCTACGAATGGAATTGTATCATCATCTGTTACATCCAAATCATCAGCACCTAAGTCAGAATCCATGTCAGCGTCATCAGATAAATCGGAATTGTCATCGCTCATTGTATTAGCAGATGAAGAAGACATTCCCTTCAAAGTATTTGTCTGATTTTGGAAGTTATCCATTGACTCAATCATATTAATGCCGACTGCCTCAAGAATCGCTTCTGGCAAGCTTCCCAAAGTAATTTGCGAAGTTGTTTCTAAAACGAAAGAATGTTCGATCACATTTTCTAATTCACGGATATTTCCTGGCCAGTTGTACTTAGATAAAGTGGCGAAAGCATCTTTAGTTAAGCCGGTAATTTTTTTGTTATGAATACGATTAAATTTCTTAACAAAGATTTTTACTAAAGTATCAAGGTCATCTTTACGTGCGTTTAATTCTGGTAAGAATATAGGAACAACATTCAAACGATAGAATAAATCTTCACGGAACGTTCCGGCTTTCATCATATCTTCTAACGGACGGTTAGTGGCTGCGATGATACGAACGTTTGATGAGATCTCGCGGTTGGCTCCAACCGGAGTAAATAATTTTTCTTGTAACACGCGAAGAATCTTAACTTGCATCAACTGGGGCATGTCGCCCACTTCATCCAAGAATAAAGTTCCGCCTTCAGCGAATTGGAACTTACCAATCTTGCGTTGATCAGCTCCTGTGAACGATCCTTTTTCATGTCCGAATAATTCGGATTCAAATAAATTTTCTGGAATCGCCGAACAGTTGATCGCGACAAACTTTTCATCTTTACGAGCTGAGTTGAAATGGATGGCTTTAGCTACTAACTCTTTACCTGTTCCTGAAGCTCCACGAATAAGAACCGGAGTATCCACTTTTGCTAATTTGTGAATAATGTTGAACACCTTCTGCATTTGCGAAGTGTTACCGATAATTTTTTGACCTTCATCGACGAAGACCGGAGATGAAACTCCTAAAGCTTTAATTAAGCTGTGAGCTTCGATGGCTTTTTTGATTAAAGAAACAAGTTCATCACCTGGAATAGGTTTCGATAAGAAGTTGTATGCACCTTCTTTAACGGCTTGAACCGCTAAATCAACAGTGGCGTGGGCTGTAAGCATAATAACGATGATACCTGGATCGTGCTCTTTAATCGCTTTAAGTGTCTCTATACCGTTCTTACGAGGCATATCGACGTCTAATATAACGATGTCGTAGGCACGCTTCGCTGAATCAGCGCTAGCGATTTTCTCAAGGGCGTTCACGCCATCAAAAGCTTCATCCACTGCGAAGTGCTGAGCGTTCTCTAATGCCGTTCGTACGGCTAATCTTAAAGCTTGATCGTCATCGACTACTAATACACGCAACATAGGCTATCCCTTCGTTTTGGACCGCCTAAGTTATTAGCACAAAAGGGGTTAAATTGCTAGTTTATTGGTAATTTTACGGTAAAGCAGGAGCCGACGCCCACCTCGGATGTCACGGTAATCGAACCCTGGTGAAGTTCGGCAAAGTATGAGGCTAAGTACAATCCAAGGCCCGAACCCTTGATTGTAGAGATCTTGACGTCGTGACTGCGAAAAAATTTCATGAAGATGTTTGGAAGATCGACAGCTGGAATACCGACGCCCTCATCTTTAAAATCAATATAAAGGTTATTATCAACCTCACGTGAGCTTATGTAAATTGTAGATTCTTCACGACTGTATTTAATGGCGTTCTCTAAAAGGTTCGAGAAAACCTGCTTGATCAGATCCGGATCCACCCCAATCGGGAACAGTGGTTCAAGATTGGCGTTCAATTTGATCTTTTTAACTTTAGCCAAGAATTCGTGTTTTTTGATTACTTCTGATAGCAGTTTGTTTACGTCCTTAGATTGGATGTTCAGTTCCAATCCCTGGCTTTCGATACGGCCGTATTGAAGGATTGAATTGATGAACTTCAAAAGATCATCGGAGCTGGTTTTAATGTTATCTAAAGCTTCGTGCTGTGAAACGGAAAGTTTTTGGTCATCTGACGTGATCACTTCCGTCATCCCTTGAATACGGGCAATTGGAGTTTTTAGATCATGAGACATCATCGAGATAAAGTTCGTTTTTAATTCTTCAACTTGTTTAAGAAGTTTATTTCTTTGATAATATTCCCACGTTAAACGATTCTCTTTGATCAAGCGATATGGAATGAAGAAGTAGTAACAAATAAAGATCGCAATAAACGGATGGGCTAGATCAACCCAGATATTAAAGAATATAAAGGCTAAAACGACGGCTGAAGCTAAGCCAATCAACGTCGCGAATAGAACGATTAGACCGCGGCCTGGGCGTAGAGCAAACACCGTATACACCGTTAAGAATGAAATCAAGCATGTGAGTAAGATATTCGTCCAACGAGGCCATCTGACGACAGCATCATTGTCAATTAAGGTTTGGATGACGTTGGCGTGGTATTCTGCTGAACGCATCGCTGTTACTTCACTCGAGAAGGGCGTGGCTACGTACTCTTTCGAAGACTTGCCTGTATCAGTTCCGACGATCACGATTTTATCTTTGAAAACATCCTGAGGCACTTTACCTTCTATAATATCATCGAAGCGGTAAACGGGGTAAGTTCCTGGAGCCGTGTACTGCGTGTAACCTTGAATAGAATCGTAAAGTTCGAATTGCCCACGGATGTTCGATAGATCGCGGATACTTTTATTATACCAACCGGCTACTTGCGGGTGAAGAAGAACGGTATCTTGGTAGCTGACCATGAAACGACGAGAGATACCGTCTTTGGCAAACAAGATTGTATCCGACGTTTTTGGAGCAGGGACACGATTCACGTATTCTAATGGAGGATTTAATTGAAGTTTACCGGCTTCACCCTTCATTTCTAATTCGTCTGTTAAAATATAGAAGTGAGAAATCTTTCCGACTGCTTCGCTGAAAATAATTTTATCTGCAAATGTTCCCACAACGTCGATCAATTCGTTATCTTTCGAGCGGAAATCATAGAGAATAAATTTAGGTCCTAAATCATGAAGTCGCTCTAAGAAAATGGAGTGATCAACGTAGCTTGGAAAGCCTTTATATTTCACGACCGTATCGTGATCGATCAAAACGACGATGGATTTTGTATCTTTTGGGCTTGCTAACTTAAGTGCGGATTTCACTTGAACACGTTGGTCGTAGAAAAAACTTTCGATGTAATCTAATTTTAAAGATGAGATCACAGCAGATGCGATGGCCGCAAAAAAAACTTTCAGTAAAAAACTGACCCAACGTTTTGTTCTTGTTTGTGCTTTGGAACCTGGCTCTAGATTAGGAGACGAAGCCATTTAGATTGTGGCCTAAAATTATAAAGCTGACTTAGGTGGATCGCCGCTTGGTACGCACGCTAAACCAGTGTTTTGTGTTTTAACAACAGAAGTCTGAGTGATTTTCAGAGGCTTAACTTTTTTGATATGTGTCTTTTGCATAAAAATCCTTTCTTCAAATTGAGTTTACTTCAGAAACTCTTGCCCTTTTATAATACAAAAGTGCCGTTAAAATCAAGCTTCTTGTGCGTTCGCAGAACAAATCATCTTTCTTGTGTTTATCACCGGTATGCTGTTCGTGAATATACATACAGCCGCCACCGCATAAATAGCGGGCCCAGCATGTTTGGCAATTATTAAGTACAATCAATGGTTTCTGGTACTTCTCAAGCTTGGTATGGTCTATAACACGTCCTGTGCCAACCACTTCAGAAGCCTTACCTACACTCCAAACGCAAGCGTAGAGCTGATTTTTGGCATCAACCATCAGGTAACTTTTTCCTGCTCCACAGTGATTCTCGACCTTTTGCTGGCTATCTAAAAGGTTAAAATAGTGGTCGAAGACCTTAATTTTGCGAAGTTCTTCTTCCTGGCCTTTAGCCCATGCCTGGTCTGCAATCACATTCATTTGTTCCAGATATTTAGATTGAAGTTCGCGACTGGCTTGCGAATACGCGAAATTAAATTCCATCCAATCAGGGTTAAGAGTGTTAAAAAATTTGTATGTGTCGGAAATATTTTGATTCATTTCATTGAACACGCCACTGATCCCGAAAGATTGAAGATGATTTTTGATCGCGTGAAGTTTTTGAATTCCTTCTAACGTTAAATCAGTCGAACTAGCACCAGTGCGAGTCGGTCTCATCACGTCGTTGATTTTTTTCTCGCCATCAAGGCTGACTGTTACATGCAGTTTTGTTTTCTTAAACATGTCGATCACTTTATCTGTGATCACTGTTCCGTTTGTAACGACTGAAAAAATCGGAGTGATATTTTTTGTTTTGGTTTCTTCAGTCACATAATCGTAAATGGCTTGAATGCCTTCTGGGTAGAGGAGAGGTTCTCCGCCTACGAATGAGATGTGGAAATTTCTGTTAGGTCTAATCCCGGCAATAAGAAATTTTAACTGTGGAATCGTTTTTTCAATCGAGATACGCGTTACCGGATCACCGTAGGTTCCATCCCCACCAGCAGCACAGTACGTGCATTTCAAATTACAAACTTGTGTGACATTGATCGTAATGCTACGAATTTCAAAGCCGAATTGGCCTGATTTTGCATCGTTGTTGACTTCGTTATTCCATCCGCTCAGTTGATCGTGAGCTTCGGTGTCTAAAGTTTTTTTAAACGGAGGAATTTCTCCGGTGTTGACGGTGATGTCTGACATTTCATCGTAAGCTTCTTTGGATACTTCAGCCACTTCAAGATTGGATGCATGAAATCCCACATAACGAGGTTGTCCATTAGGACCAAGTTCCTCGAATGCGATAATGTCTTGATAGCGTTTTAATTTGCTGGGTATCATAGACTCTATTCTATCAAAGATATCAGGGGTTGTGAATGAGAATAAAATTCTGGGGTGTGAGAGGGTCCTTACCTCACTCGAGCGAGACGTTAGAATGGGTAAATCATTTTAAACAGCTTATGACTCAATTTTTCGAAGCAGGACACACGAAAGCCTCTGAAATAAGTTCATTTGTATCAAGTAAATCAGATCCGGAAATTGGTGGCTATGGCTCGGCTACGACCTGTGTGCAGGTTTCGGATTCTAGTGGGAATTTGATGATTGATGGTGGAAGTGGTCTTAAGAAATATAATGATTTATTGGCGTCACAAGGTTTCGCACAAAAAGAACATCATATTTTACTTTCGCATTTTCACTTCGATCATACTATGGGAATTCCTTATTTTATTCCACATTTCCTAAAGGGACACAAAGTTCATTATTATAGTCCCGATGTGAATTGTGAAAAATATATAAAAGCTTTATTTCAAAAACCCACTTTTCCAGTTCCGTTTGATCAGTTGTCAGCGGAAATTATTTTTCATCACATGAAGCCTTATGAAAAATATCAAATTCAAAATTTTACGATTCAATCTTTTTCAACCGATCATTCTGATGCGTGTTATGGTTTTAAAATAACATCTTCGAATGGAAAAACGTATTCGCACGCTGTGGACAATGAAATCATTCGAAAATCAATCGATGATTTAAAACAAGATGCTGGTCTTTATCAGAATACAAATTTACTTTATATTGATGCTCAATACTCTGAGAGCGATATGAATGAGAAAAAGGGATGGGGCCATGGAACTTCTCAGCGAGCTTTTGAAATTTGCCGTCATTTTAATATTGAACAAGTACTTTTGGGTCACCATGATCCTAGTGCTGATATTTCGAGTTTGCAGAAACTATCTGATGAAGCGGTAAAATATTTCGAAAATAATTCCGATTTTAAGAATAGAAAACTGAAATGGGCCTTAGCTTTTGATGGGATCACTGTCGAGCTGTAGCACATCTTAAAGAAAATTCTACAATTAGATAATCATTCTACAATAAGATTAACTTTTTCTTTGAGGTCATTAAATTCATATTCTTTGCTCTCGACACCTTCAGGCCATGTGAAATCTTCTGCTCCGTATCTTGGAACTGCCACTTTCATGTAGTTTCCCCAAATAGGAACAGCTCCCGAAGCACCGGTTAAGGTTGTTGGTAAGTTTTGATCGAATCCAATCCAAACGACGGTCGTAATATTCGGCGTGTAGCCTGTAAACCACGTATCTTTCCCTTTAGATGTCGTTCCGGTTTTTCCGGCTGAGATATGAGAAAAAGGTAATCCCGCTAAAGATTTAGCTGTTCCAGTTTGAACACCTTGCTTCATCATTCCCACAAGTTCCGCTGATTTTTTGATATCAAAAATTTGTTCGCCTTGTTCTGTAGGTTCACTGAAAACCACTTGGCCTGATTCATCTTCGATAGCTGTGATGAATGTTAATTTCTTGTAATTTCCAAGGCGAGCTAATGTTTGGTCAGCTTGCAAAACTTCAAATGGAGTGTGTTCTGAAACTCCTAAAGCTATGGCCGGTAAAGCGGGGATTTCGGATTTGAAGCCTGCTTTTTTCATTGTTGGGATAATGTTGTTGAGTTCTGCTTTTTGCGCGACTTGCGCTGCTGGAGAATTCAAACTTTCTTTTAAAGCGTAGTAATAAGGAACATGCCCGCGGAATTTTTTGTCGTAATTAACCGGGCTCCATTTTTTCTTATCATATTCCCACGTGAAAGGTTCATCCGTCACCATTGTCGTTGGTGTGAAATCGCCATAGATCAATCCCGACAAATAAATGAAAGGTTTCACTAAAGATCCAATTTGACGACGGCTATTCAGAGCACGATTATATTGAGTTGTCTTGTAGTTTTGGCCACCGACGAAAACATTCACATGTCCGGTTTTATTTTCTGCTGAAAGAATGGAACCTTGTAATTCCACTCCGCTATTTTTTTGATTTTTTAACTTTTCACGAGAATAAGTCACTTTGTAAATACCTTCGGATAAGGCTGTTTGTGCTGCATTTTGAAGAGGAATATCTAAAGTCGTATAAAAAGCTTTACCTTCAGTTTCAATTCCTAGTTCCTGGGCTTGATTACGAACCGCTTCGAAGAAATAAGGCGCTGTTTCTGAGGCACGTAACTGATTGGCTGGTGGAAGGGGGTAAGCTAAAGCTTCGGTGTGTTGTTCCTGCGAAATCAATTGAAGTTCCAGCATTTTTTTAAGAACTAAAGCACGACGATTGGTTGCATGTTCGGCTTTTTTCCACGGATTATTCATCAGTGGATTATTGATGATCGCAGCTAACAGAGCACATTCTGGAACATTGAGTTGATCAATTGATTTTCCGAAATAATATTGGCTGGCCGCTGGAAATCCGCGAACTTGGAAAACACCGGATTGTCCCATGTAGATAATATTTAAGTAGGTTGCTAAGATTTCATCTTTTGTCCATTGGCTTTCTAAGCGAATAGCCATGTAAAGTTCTTTAGCTTTGCGAGAATAACTTTTTTCGGGAGTTAAAAAATAATTTTTCACAAGCTGTTGTGTGATGGTGCTTCCGCCCTGAGCTTTGCGTAAAGTCATGATGTTTTTAAGAATGGCACGAGCTAAGCCAGTGTAGCTGACACCAGAGTGATCTAAGAAATCATTGTCCTCGATGGCCATCACCGCATTCATGCAAGCCACGGGAATGTCAGAAAGCTTTCTTTCTTCTTGAATTAATGGCTCATTATTTTTGTACTGCGCCACTAAAATGGGATCGAATGAGGCTTCAAAGGCTGGTTTGAGCGGATTTCCGGCGAAAGTTCCTAAAATCAAATTATCTTGAAGAATGACTAATTGAGGGGCGCTTTTTTTATTGATCCATTTCCAGCAAACGATATCTGAAGACCCTAAAATGAGTTTAAGGGATTCGTTGGTAATGGGGAAACCGATTTCAGATTCGCAATTAGTTTTGTTGAGTTGAGCTGCATCTTCGGCCAAAAGCATTTGTCCATCATTACGAACGCGGAAGTTATTTTTTTTTAGAATTTCAGAGAACTTTTTGTCATCCCAAGCTTCTCCGGGCTTTAATCTTTCCCCTAAAGCGAAATATTTTGTTGAAGCTAGAAGTTGCTGTGAACTGAGTTTTTCGTCGAATTCACTTTTTAATTTGAAAGGATTGAATGCATGAGCTGTCACAGCGGAAAACAGGAGTAAAAATGACGCAGTCGTAAGTGCCGATTGTATTCTGTGCTGAAGGCTTGAATTCATATATAAAATGTTCTTTAATAATGTTAAATTAAGGGGCATAACACATAAAATGATGAAGCTAACGACAAGTCAAATACAAAGACTATCCGAAAAAATTCTCGCTCAGTGGAAAACTCAAAATTTAATTACGTTCAAGGTTGATGAAAAAGTTGTATTACAAACGATTAAAGATGTAATTACAGCAGACTTCAAACGCGAAGAACAGTTGGATCAGGATGTTCGTGCAATGGCCGAACAAATTGCCAACCAACATGGTGATAACATGTCAGTGGGGAAAATGTTCCCGATGTTAAAACAAAAATTAGCAAAAGAAAGAAAAATTATTTTATGATTTTATCTGAAGAACGCCAAGCTCACTTAGCGAAGCTCGCAACCGATAAAGTTTGGGGCGATGATATCGTTGATTTTTCTGATGATGATGAAGCATTAATGGCAGCCAAGAAGGGTGTCGTTTTTTTTGTACGTGAAGTAATGGAAATTGATGTTAAGGCCCGTGAAAAGGTCGCATCACTTAAGCGCAATGTTATGGAAGGCACGAGCGAGTGGGACATATTGTATCGTAAATATTACGAAGAGGAGAAAAACCGTCGTGGCTAAGAAAAAGAAAGTTGTTAAAAAAACAGTTAAGAAAGCAGCGAAAAAGCCAGTTGCTAAAAAGCCTGTTAAGAAATCTGTAAAAAAAGCAGCTCCTAAAAAAGCAGTCAAAAAGAAAATCGTTTCTAAGAAAGCGGATCCGAAGAAAAAAACTCCGGTTAAAAAAGTTATCGCGAAAGCTTCAGCAGCTAAGCCTCTTGTTTTTCAAAAACCAACTCCGAAAAATATTGATTACACCAAAGTTGTGACTCCATTGGGTCAACGTTTAGTCGTTCGTGCAGTGCAAGCTGAAACTATGACAAAAGGTGGTCTTTATATTCCTGATACGGTTGATACTAAGGAGCGCTATGTGAAAGCGACAGTATTAGCTGCGGGACCCGGCGATAAAAATAAAAAAGGTCAGTTAAAACTTTTAGATGTAAAAGTTGGAGATACGATTTTATTTCCGGCCTATGCCAGTGTTCGAATTCAATTTAATTCAGAGGAATTACATATCGTAAATGAATCTGACGTTTTAGGTACAGTGTAAAGAAAAGGGTGCTTTGTGAAAAAAATATTAAGTTTATTAATTGTTCTATGTTCTGTTAATGCATTTGCGATATCACTCGATTGGAGCGGTGGTTACCGTATTGAGTACATGGCTGTGCCAAATACAACTTTAGCTGATTCTCCAGGAAGCAAAGACTACGGTTTAAATTACTTGTACCTTCAACCAAAAATTATTGGTTCAGATGGTATCAACATCATCAGCCGCTTTGATATTTTTGGAAGCGATGTTCCAGCTTATAAAAATTCTCAGTTAGGATCTTTCTGGGGTGGTGGTTTGAACCGTGATGGATCAGGTGATAACGGTGCCAACGTTACCTCTCATAATTCAGATTCAATGGGTGTTCGTACTAGCCAACTTTATTTAAACGTAAATCAAGAGTACGGATCATTAGTAGCAGGTCGCGCGCCGATCGAATTCGGTATGGGGATCACTCATAATGCAGGTCGTGGCGAATTTGATCACTGGATCGATACACGCGATATGGTGGGATACCGTTTCATCGTAGATAACGTTTCGTTCATGCCGATCCTAGCTAAAACTTATCAACAAGATTTCGGTTTAGCTTCAACTGTGTCGGATCAAATCCTAGTTTTGGAATATGACAATAAAGATATCGGAGCTAAAGCCGGTGTATTCCACCAAACGCGTCGTTCAAGTGATACTTCAAATGACTCGAATTTTGCAGGATTCCCTGGATCAGTGGGTGTGTTGATGGGTGGATTTAAATCTCAAACAGTAAACGTTTTCTTAGAAAGAAAATGGACATCGTTTGAATTCCGTTTAGAGGGAAGCTTCTTAACTGGTGAAACAGGCATTCAACACACAAATGGTGAAGAAATTAAATTAAATGCCTATGCGATTGCAGCGGAAATGTTATTTCCAGCGAACGAATCTAAATGGGAATACGCAGCTAAATTTGGTTTAGTTAGCGGTGATGACCCAGCGACTTCAACTTACGAAGGTTACCAGTTAGATCGTAACTATAATATCGCGATGTTGATGTTCAATCATCGTTTAGGCCAAGCAGATATTTTAGGAAATGGACCACTTCACGCGAACGATACAGCAAGCAAGTTAACAATTTCAAATTCAGCTGATGATGAAGCGATCGGAAATGCGATGTATCTTGCTCCTTCGTTCAAATATTCTTGGAATGAAAAGTTTGATTGGAAAAATACTTTGGTTTACGCGCAAGTGATGACGAACTCGAATAATTTTGTAGACTTTAAAAAAGACTTAGGTCTAGAATTAGATACAGAGCTTATTTATAAACCACGTGAAAGAGTCACATGGTCTACAGGAGTCGGTTTCTTGTTCCCAGGAAATGCTTGGAAAGCAGGAAGCGCAAACGATTTCGACAATAAATTGAGTTATGGATTAAGTACTAAAGCCGCGATCACCTTTTGATAACAGCATGAAGCAACTTGTACGGCATAAATATTACAACACGAACACAGTATGTGTGCGGTGAGAGCAGGGCCGGAGGGGAGAAATCCCCTCCGGATTTTTTTATCTTAAGCAGATTTCTTTTGGTAAGTTAATTTAATGTTGTGCATAAGTGAATCCGAAGTAAAAGGTTTCGGAATGCAACTGTTGGCGCCGGCCTCAATAGCACTTTTTACCTTCGCATATTCACTCTCGGTCGTTAGTAAAATAAAGGGTGTATTTTTAAACAGTTGATCGGCTCTAACCAGTCTTAATAGGTTGAACCCGGTGCAATGAGGCATGTGCCAATCAGAAATAATAAGACCGATGTCCGGGGTGTTTTTAATCTTTTCCCATGCTTGCTTGCCGTCGTCGGCTTCTTCAAAATGGCTGTAGCCCATGGCAGCTAGTGATTTGATGACAAGCTTTCTCATCATGACTAAGTCATCGACTATTAAAATTTTAGTTGAGAGTTGATACATCAATTTCTCCTGTAATGAGGGCGTATTGATGTATCGGATGTTTTTCTGAATAGTTAAGAATTAATTTTGAGTCAAAGTAATCGTTTTTTTTTGAGACGAAGAAATCTAGTCTTCGTCTGATTCTTCGTCCTCGTCGTCGTAATCATCATCGTCCTCGTCGTCGTCAGAATCGTCATCTTCATCATCTAAATCTTCGTCGTCTTCTAGTTCTTCAGTTGTTTCAATACGTAGAAGCCATCCTTCTTCGTATGAATCTTCAAGGATAATTTCAGGGTTTTCTAAAACTTGAGAGTTCACTTCGATGACTGTGCCTTTAACCGGTGAGAAGATGTCTAATTGGCCATCGTCTGAATCTAAAGTTCCAATAGGAGAATCGGCATCAATTTCATCTTGCTCTTGAGGAAGGTCAATACTGTTTATTTCAGATATGTCTTCTAAACCTTCTTCGTTGATACCAATTGTGATCACTCCGTCTTGTTCAGAGTACCATAAATAGTGCATGAAATTTTTAACGTTATCGCTCACGGAATGCCCCTTTATTAATGTGATTGCAGTCAAAAATAATAATGCCTGTTGATTTGACTAAAAACAACAGGCACCGACTATTTTTTTGCTCTGAGTTGAGTGTGGAAAACTACTTATTCTTTTTAGTTGGTTGATGGCCAGCAGGGTTTATTGTAATTGAATTTCCGAGAAGTACAGATTTGCCAGAGATTTCTTCATAAACTCGCTGTCCCCATAGTGTCCCAGAGGCTTGGTTACAGTGGATTCCATCAGCTGTCTTGATTTCAGATTTCTCAATGATGGACATACTATCGATGAAAGTACATTGACCTTCGATTTCTTTTTTAATCAAGCTGGCGACCTGCTTAGCGCGCAGATTCGTCTTTTTATAAAATGTACCTTTACCATTTTTACGTTTGTCTACAGGAAGTCCATTCTCGTCAACCCAGTCTGTCCAAGTAGGTCCTACCCAGAAGCATTCATTAGGTTTTTTGGATGAGCTTTTAATTTGATTTAAAATTTTTTGAACTTCTTGTTTCACAGCAGCGCTACCAGTAGCGCTGTCACGGTAGCCAGCAAAGTTATCGGCTAGTTCGACAATTAAGACATCAGGTTTTTCTGAGCTTAACAGTGTTGATACTTTATCGACGGTACCTTTTAAAGTGGAAGTACTCATGCGCGGGCGATCAATATAACCATAATTGAGTGTGCGTTTAGCCGCATTGTCAGATGAGTAGTGACTTCCGCTCGCACTGGCTAAACCAATTGATCGTGCTGAGGTCACATTTTTATTGTTGGCTAATGATTTGTAAAGTTGATCTCCGAAGGCTCCTACGGTGTGAGAATCTCCGATTTGAAGAACCTTTGCGGCCCATGAGTTAATACTGATCGTGCTGATAATAAGAAGTGTAGATAGTTTCATGGGTCTGCCTTTAAGTATTAATCAACAACCGAGAAGCTTAAATGCGGAATTTTTGCTTCTTCGCCTTTGATCCATTTATTTAATGTTTTGATTTTACGTTTTAAATTTAAAGTCGCGTGATCTGGGTAAGAAGCGGCTAAAACACTTTGGAATGTTGATTTAGCAGATTCATAATTCTTAACGGCTTCTTCATGACTCATTTGTTTTGCGTCTTCACCCATACGAGCTACGTACATATCAAGCAAAGCTTTCTCGTAAGCGTTTTCAAACGGGTGGTTACGGTTTAATCCACGATTTCTTGGAGCTGCTGCAAGATCTTTCATGATCGCATAAGCGCCTTGTGCATCACCACTATCGTGTTTCACACGTGCTAAATTGTAGTTATAAGAGAAATCGCTGATTCCATCTAAAGCGGCTAAACGGCGCGCTTCTTCAAGGTGTTTGATGGTTCCAGCGGAATCCTTCTTATTAAATAAACGGTACGATTCAACCGCGTGACCTAATGAGGCTTCAAAGTTCGGTTGAGAACGGAAGCGATTTGTACGACCAGTTGCGTATGGAATCATTTTATCATTTTTCCAGTCAGCGCGAACCGCGATGTACTGAGAGTGAGCTGCCGGAAAAACGTCTCCTACTGTCATCCAGAAAGTACTGTCAGCAGGAATAGCGATTGATGACATGATGTTTGATACTTTGTTCGGAGCGCGACCGAAGCTGCGTTGTCCTTCATAGTAATCTTCATGAGAACTCAATTGACGAATCATCCAGTTTAAATCAACACTTCCGAAAGAGTTTTTTAAATTCATTTCAGTGCCATCTAAACGAGATTGAGTTTCTAAAACGTTATTGTATGTATCATGGTAGTGTTCTTTTTGCATGTCACGGGCGATAAAGTGATTACTTTGTCCCATGTAAGTGCCTTTCGTACGACGTGCTAATACTTTTTTATTCGCTGATACTTCAATCGACGCAAATTCATTTGTTTTTGCATCAGAGATAAATACTGTCCATGAAGAGAACACCGGCGTTTTTTGCATTAATGCAAAAGCTTCATCAATCGTTTTAGCTTTCTTCATTGTTTGCTGTAATAAATAAGGCATGATCATTGCGTTTCCTTTTCTATGTAAAGAATCGAAACGTGTCGTGCTCATTTGATGAAGAGTGACAGCTAATCCATGTTCATTTAAACCACTGATACCAGCCGGGAAGATTAATCCCGCTGTTCCTGTTCCCATGTACTTGTAAGAGTTATCTTCTTCCATCATGTAAAGAACCGGATGTTTTGACCAACTTGTTAATAAACCTGTTTGGTCTAAGTTACGTCCGTGCATTAATTTACCATTCGGAGTTCCTTGAGCCGCGATTCCTACTCCGACGCAGCCCATTTTACTTGTTTCTGTTGGATGCTCTTCGCTGTAGCCAGCAAATAACAATCGAACAGCTTCATCTTTTTCCTCTTCAGTGGGAGCTTTGTTTTTAGGACCGAAAACTTGTTTAGCTGCAGCAGCTGCGATTTTTCCACCGCAAGCACCTAGTAAATCAAGTACACCTTTAACGGGTTTTGATTCTGCTTCATGAGCTAATCCACCGACGATATTTCCAAGATCGATACCTAAGATACCTTCACGAAAATCAGTTTTATTAAATTGAGCTGTTTTGCTTTTAGCTTTCATTCCATCAATATAACCTTGAGCCATTGAATCAATCGTGGCTAAGAACTCCGGATCCACACTGCGTTCCATACGGTTGATGTAACATCCTTTAACGGCATTCATGATCCAAGCGTATTTAGGATTCGCTTTGATTAGTTCGCGACTGACTGAAAGCATTTCAGCAATAGCTCCATCTTCGATTTCTTCAGCTAATAAGTAACCATGAGCATAGTGGAAATCTTTTTCATTACCTTTAAGGTTTAAAAGCTGAACTTTTTTAGGCTTACCTGATTGAGTGTCTACGTAACAATTTGTTAACGTCTGCTCCTTACCTTTAACATTATATATGATAGGTTTATCGCACGTGAAACCAGGTTCACTATTAATAGATGAATCACCTACAGACGAAGTGTTTCTTGAAGGTTGTGATGTACAGGCTCCTAAGATTAGAGATGTAGTAAGCGCAAAAGAAGAGTACATCAAAAATCTTTTTGAAAAGTGTCTCATATTGTTCCTTTTTATTGTTTCAATCGTATAAAAACTGAGTATTAACTTTATCATTTCATAAATCCTCGCATTTAAAAGACTAGATTTTCATTCTGACCGCATCGATATGCTAGAGCACTAGACCTAGGTCATCGCGATTTTCAAAATTCGAAATTAATAAAAACACGTAGTTGCAAAAAATAAATAAAAAAAACTCGACCAAGGGCTAAAGTTCCCTAGACCTTCGGCCGATAGGTTATTCAAGTTGGCATGTAAGAGAAAGTTACGAGCTCTTCTGTAGCAGGAAGGCAGCTTGGGAAAAGTGATGGATCAATCACTCAGAACTTTTCTTAGGCTGTTTTCAATTTTTTTAAATTTTTGAAGATTGAGAATTTTAATAAACAAAAATTATACCAAAGGGGACGTTTTATGGGTATGAGAATTAGTACGAATGTGGCATCGTTGAACGCACAAAGATCGATGCAAACGAATTCAAGAGAACAGCAAAAAAGTATGGCGCAGATCTCAACAGGATCGCGTATCACTAAAGCGGGGGATGATGCGGCCGGTTTAGCGATTTCGGAAGGCTTAAAATCTCAAGTGAGATCATTAGGTCAAGCATCACGAAATGCCAACGATGGTATCTCGATGATTCAAACGGCCGAGCAAGCGATGGGAGAAGTTTCAAATATCGTAACTCGTCTTCGTGAGTTGGGTATCCAAGCAGGTTCTGACACCATCGGTGATCAAGAGCGTGGATTCATCCAAAAAGAGGTTGATTCTTTAAAATCTGAAATTCAGCGTGTTGCTGAATCTACAACTTTCGGTTCAAGAAAATTATTAGATGGTACGGCTGGTAAATTAGATATCCATGTCGGTACAGGTGCGAATGAAAAAACAGATTGGATTTCATACGATTCAAGTATGACCAACGTAACAACAGCTAATTTAAATATTGATGATCTAGATTTCTCTTCTAAATCCGGAGCACGTTCAGGTTTAGCAAGTTTAGATAAAGCTCAATTAGCCGTGAATGGATCGCGTGCCAACTTAGGTGCCATGCAAAATCGTTTATCTTCAACGGTCGACGTAATCGGTACAACGAGTGAGAACATGAGTGCAGCTAATTCACGTATTCGTGATACCGATATTGCATCATCATCTTCTGAGTTAGCTCGTAGTAACGTGATGTTGCAAGGTACAACGGCGGCCTTAGCGCAAGCCAATCAGTTACCTCAATTAGCATTAAAATTATTAGGATAATATACAGAAATTTTATGAGCAGGTCTTGCGG
>CAZXZW010000008.1:37713-46416 GCA_964645745.1 uncultured Bdellovibrio sp. | reverse complement strand
TTCTAATTAGATTTTACCAACTAGGTTCAAACCTGGTTTTAAAGTATTCGCACCTGGTTTCCATTTAGCTGGACAAACTTCGTTAGGGTTTGTTGCGATGAATTGAGCGGCTTGAACTTTTCTTAATAATTCATCAGCATTACGACCGATTCCGTTATCTTGAATTTCAGCGATTTTGATTACGCCTTCTGGATTAACTACGAATGTACCTCGGTAAGCTAAACCAGCTTCTTCGATGTGAACACCGAAAGCGCGTGATAAGTGACCTGTTGGGTCAGCTAACATGGGGTAGTTAATTTTCTTAATAGTTTCAGAAGCATCGTGCCATGCTTTGTGAGTGAAGTGAGTGTCTGTAGATACAGAGTAAACTTCTACTCCCATTTTTTGGAATTCAGCATATTTGTCAGCCATGTCACCTAATTCAGTAGGGCATACGAATGTAAAGTCAGCTGGGTAAAAGAAGAATACTGACCACTTACCTTTTAAGTCTGCATTTGTAACAGTTTTGAAAGCATCTTTGTGGTAAGCTTCTACTTTGAAATCGACGATTTTTGTGTTGATGATAGTTTGCATTTTTGTCTCCTTTTGACATTAATCATTATATGAGTACTTGTTATAAATCTTTAACTTAAAACATACAATCATCCTATCGTACGGTTTACACAATTAATAAATATTATTGATATAATATTTATTAATATAGATATAATCTATTAACATAGTTATTTACTCTAAACCCATATAATGACTATAGTTTATTATGATTCATGAAACTTTAAGTTGGCTGATAGCCAACACACACAACTTCAGTGCAGATTTCACAGAACACAAAATACAGTGGTTTATCAGCCTAGCACTAGGAATTAGTCTAGCAGCTTGCTGCGGTCTCCGTATTTTTTTGCCGTTTCTTATCGCAGCGATCGCAGCAAAAATGGGATGGTTTACACCTACCGGAAATTTTGCTTGGATCGGCACAAATACCGCCCTGGTTTGCTTTAGCGTTGCTAGCATTCTCGAAATTACTGGCTATATGATTCCCTATTTTGATCACTTGCTCGATACTGCCGCTGCGCCGATAGCTATGATCGCAGGTGCCATTATGAGTGCGAGCCTTTTTGGAATGGGCGACTTTTTAAACGAAGCTCCTCTTGCAAAAATTATTTTAGGAATTTTGGTCGGCGGAAGTGCTGCCGGAGCTATTCAGGGCACAACCTCGCTATTGCGTATAGGTTCAACCAAATTAACAGGTGGATTAGGAAACCCTTTCTTTGCAAAAATTGAAACTTTACTAGCATTAACCATCAGTTTAATTTCTTTTTGGATTCCCATCATTATAGCTACGCTAATAATTAGCATCATTGTATTATTGATTTATGTAGTTTATAAAAAAGTTAAGAAAAAAGATAATTCACAAGGAGTATTAAAATGAAGTTTATTTTAGTTTGTATCAGTCTATTAACCGCAACAGTTTCTTTTGCCCAAAGACAAAAAACAGTACCCCACACAATGACAACGACTCAAACTATGCCGACTACAAGCTACGCAAGTTCTGGACAAAATGAATTAACAGCTAACGCTGGATTCGTCTCAGGCGCGATCAACCTTGGCGCAACTTATGCTCAAATGCATGGTTCAACTGGTTTCGGTGGATACTTCCAATTACAAACTGAAAAAGACAAAGTTGTAAATCAAGCCATAGCTTTAGGTGGTCTTTATAAAATCAACGTGATCGATACGGCTAAAGCTGTATTCTATGCCGCTCCAGGTTTCGGTTTAGCTATGGTTAAAGTAGCTAGCACAACAGGAACTGGAACAGATGATAAAACTGTTTTCGGTCCAAGCCTAAAATTAGGGGCACAAATGAAAATCTCTCCGACGTTTGCCTTAGGTATCGAACGTGGCGTTGTAACAAACTGGTTTGAAGAAAATGCTGCTGACGGATTTGAATTAACAACTGCAGCGATGACTTTCGTATTCTAAGAGTATACACTCAAAGCTGCTATAAATTATTATAGCAGCTTATCTTAGGCACATAAATATGCGAAAAATAATTTTGTTAATTTTAGTTATTTGTGTGGCCGGATGGTTTTACTCACAAGGTACAGAAAACATGTCCATCTTCAAAAGTTTCGGAAAAAATCCCTCAGGTCCACTTCTTGATCGTTTAACTCAATCTCCTCAATACCGCGACGGGGTATTTCAAAATGTTCATCCTACACCGATGTCTCCCGAAGGCGTTTCGCAAACTAAAGTCTTTAAAGACTTCTTCTTAGGTAAAAAGCCCGCTGACATTAAGCCGGGAAAAGAAATTCCTTCTGTTAAACATGATCTTTCTAATGCGAATCATAACACTCCAAAAATCACTTGGTTTGGTCATTCTTCTTATTTGATTCAGTATCAAGGTAAAAATATTTTAGTTGATCCTGTTTTCTCTGGAAACGCAGCTCCGGTTACTTTTGCCGTCAAGTCTTTCGATGGCACTGACGTCTACACAGAAAAAGATATGCCACATATCGATTTAGTGATTATCACTCACGATCACTACGATCACTTGGATTACAAAACTGTAACGGCACTCAAATCAAAAGCTGACAAGTTCTTGATGCCTTTAGGAGTGGGCTCTCACTTCGACTCATGGGGCTTTGATGAAAAACAACTTCATGAACTTGATTGGTGGGAAACTTTTAACTTCACACCGCAAATCAAAGTCACAGCTACACCGGCACGACATTTTTCAGGGCGATCATTAGAACGTTCGAAAACTTTATGGGCTTCTTATGTTTTGGAATTAGATCAATTTAAAATATTTATCGGTGGTGATTCAGGCTACGATGATCAATTTGCAAAAATAGGTCAAAAATTTGGACCGATTGATATCGCTATGCTGGAGTGCGGACAATACGGCGTGAATTGGCCTTACATTCACATGTTCCCCGAACAAACAGCTCAGGCCGCTAAAGATTTAAATGCAAAATTCTTATTTCCGGTTCACTGGGGAAAATTTGTTTTATCGGTTCATTCATGGAACGAATCTATTCAGCGTGTTTCTAAGAAAGCTCAAGAAATCGGTGTCCACATTACGACTCCGATTATCGGGGAACCTATTATTTTAAATCAAACCATGCCAGAATCAAAATGGTGGGAGAAACTTTAATGAAAAAAATGATTAAAATACCCTTGATCTTAGTGATCGCTGGAGCTCTGTTTTATTTAGCTGGCATGCTATTAGAAATTTATGCGGACCACACAAATACAGTTCCAGGCTTCCAACCTGCCGTAGGCCCGACAAATCCAAATCCTACTTTAGAAAAATAAAATTCTTCGAGGTTGCAATCTCATTGTAACCAATTTTTTGATAGATACTATTTGAAGTGGGATTATGAATATCTGTATACAACATACAAAATTTCTTACCCGAATCTAGCATTCGTTGACTCGTTTGCGCGACTACAGCTGAAGCATAACCTTTGCCACGCGCTTCTTTGGGTGTGTACACAAAAGAAATCGCTACGCCATTTTTGGTAGGACGTGTTCTCATATTCAGAGCTACTTCTTGACCAGAATCATTCATCCAAATAAAAACATCCTGATTTTGAATTCTTCCTGTAGCAATTTTTTTCGCATCTTCTAAAGTTACAGGCTCATTAGGAAGTGACTCGTCCACAAACTTCATAAACCAATCTGTAACTAGATCTATATGTTTGTTCGTCGCTACAATCATGTGCCCAACTGTCGGTCTTGGAGCAATGACGCGGTCTAATTGATATATTTTCTGATCCATAGCTATTTTATAAGCCATACTATTTGTTTGAGAATAAATTCGCGCAAAAGCTTCGGCCGAATGCGATGGGCCCACTACTCCAGGAACTAGAATTTGATTTTTGCTTAAATGCAAAACCAAACTTTGCAGCAAGCTTGCTGGCATATTCGTAATGATCGTGTTTTTGTCTGTTGCCACCGCAAAACCTACCACACCCTGCTGATCGTTAATTACAAAATACCTGTTCTTGTCATGACCCAAAGCTGATTTAGCCTTAGACTCAGTTAATCCAAGCATCAATCCGTATTCAGCTTCTTTTTGATAAAGGATATCAGAAGCTACATCCAGAAAATCTTGCGATGACTTTAATTCTTGCACCAAAATATTTGGATTGAGTGGTATTCCTAAATGCGATCCAAAGTCTTTTGCTGCTGGAGCATCTGTCCAGAAAAACTGCTCTTTAATACACTCTTGATTACGAACTTCATGAAGAGGATAAAAAATCTTATCCGCTGGATTTAAATCAGAAGCTTCGCCGATACCAAGAAATTCTACAGGTTCATCGCTTTCATTCATCAATGTGTGGGCCAGATTTATTCCTGGTTTAAAGTAAACACAATCTCCTGGCTTCAAAATGTGCACAGTTCCATTCAACCAAACTTTAACTTCGCCTTTTAGAATAATTGCAAACTCTTCTTCTTGGCTATGGGCATGAGGCCACGAGCTTCTTTTCCCTATAGACAACTGCTCATGCCATACACCAACCGTCTGCAAACCTAAGTAGTCTGTCAGTCTGATGCCAGAAGAAAATGTTTCAGAGTCTCCGTTATAAGAAAAACTTTTAGATCGTTTTAAATCTTTAATGTTTTTTATAAATGCAATTTCAGAGACGTCTCGTTGGAAATCTAAATTTCCTACAGCACCATTATGTCCACCCAAACTTTGTTTTGGATAATCATCCCACCAAATAGCGCCATGAGTACTTTTGAGTTCGTGATGAATCGGAAAAGAGCACTTGTTTTCTTTTTTCGTGCGATCACCCAGTACAATCATTTCTACGTCATCATGAGTATTGTTTAAAAAACAATGAGCGATACCAGTACCGGCAGGAAAACCTACCGCGTGCCCAGGCTCTAATTGATAAATATAACCATTAATCCAGACATGAGGACGACCCGAAACAATATAGATAAATTCTTCTTCAAGACTTTCCGCATGAGGATACGAACTTCGTTGTTGAGGCAACAGTTTCACCCAGTGAGTTGCAATTCGTTGAGAACCAAAAATTTTGGTATAATTCGCATCTATCAAATCTTCGGTTGATTCTGAAATTTTGTCTTTAGATAAAATAAACTGCGAATAAGGATTCATTATTTCCGGTTCTTTTCATTTTCAATCATCATGTCTCGTACCAATGAACTCATTTCATCGGTGCGTGTACCTAAACCATCGATAACGCCTTGGCGATCAAGCTGGGAGCGGTTTTGCGACATTTTGAACTTAGCATCGATCTTTTCGATGTGAAACTTAAAAGAAATTATGGCAGATATAAGCAGTTGTTCATTTTTAAGATCTTCGGGAAGTTTAAATTTCCACGGGTTTGAATTCGGCTTCTCATAAAAATCTGATAACTGTGTCAAAATTGAAACTTGATCTTCAAAATTCTGTAACAACTCCATTTTTCCATGCAAATGAGCCACAGCATAGTTCCACGTTGGCACGTCGCTCGCTTTGTACCATGTCGGCGTAATATAAGTATGAGCTCCGTTAATAATAATTGTAGCTTTTGGATTTTCTTGAAAATGTTTCCACTGAGGATTCATTTTAGCCATGTGACCAATAAGAACATCCTCTTCACCTTTTATCGAACTAAAGATGACAGGCAAATGATTTATAAATACTGACGCATCTTTTGGGAAAGATAGAATCGTTGCGAATCCATTATCTTGAATCAGCTTTCGCGTTTGCTGTCCATCACTAGTAGCAAAGTGTTTTGGTAGATACATTACTCAACTACCTTGGCGTACACAATCATATCCCAAAAGCGATCTCGATGAAATTTAGCTGACTTTAAATTTCCCTCGTAAAGCATTCCTATTTTTTCCATCACACGTCCACTTTGAGTATTTTCCGATTTATAGTGAGCCTGAATTCTTTTTAGTTTAAATTCTTTAAAACAATAATCCATCATAGCCGTTGCTGCCTCCACCATAATTCCTTGACCCCAATGCTTTTCTGACAAGGCATACGCTAGCTCCATGCATCGATTATTTTGGGAAACCCAAAAACATCCTACTGTACCAATAACTTTTTCCGGACATTCTTTTAAAACAATTCCCAAAGGCTCCGGTGATCCTTTTGAATAATAATTGAAAGCATAATCTTTGATATAACCCAAACTTTCATCAACTGTCTTGTGCGCTTCCCAAAGAGTATACTTCGAGATAGCCGGATTTTTTGCATAATCAAAAATACTTTCCGCATCACTTAACTTGAGCGGACGCAAAATAAGACGGCTCGTTTCCAAAGTAGGAGGTTGCCATTTCAAATTCGCTGTTTCCATTATTTCAATTCCTGAAAATTCGAAAATAACAACGGCTCTAACCATGACCAAGTCGGATGACAAGCCATTTTATGAGACTGAGCTTTTTCTACATTCATGTACCAGTCTGTTTCTAGCCCATACGGCGACCAATTTTTATCATCCCCGACTTCTGCTAGATTCGCTTTGTGTCCAACCAATGTTTCAATCTTATGAACTAAATCTGAAAGTTTTACGGATTCAGCCGATGCGAAGTTAATCGGACCACTGAGATTTGACATTCCTAATTTTTGAATACATTCAGCAGCGTCCTTTGAATGAATCACTGAAAAACTAGCATTCAGGTTTGGAAAAAATAGAGGTTCTTTTTTAAAAATCTTTTCTACATTAACTTTAAGTCGACCGGTGTAATCATCTAATCCTAAAACAAACGGAAGTCTTACCGTCGAGACTACACAAGAAGACTTATGTTGCATGAGAACGGCTTCCGCTTGGCGTTTCGCCTCGGCGTAATCTTCCATAGGTTTAGCATGAGTCTTGAATTGATGATGATAAGGATCATAATCAGCTTCTTTTAAATTAGCATGGGGACCATAAACAGATTGGCTTGAAACCATCACGTAGCGTGGAGTTTTAGGAATTAAAATTTCGTTAATCGCAATAGAATCACCAGCCGTCATACAAATTTGGTCAAAGATCACGTCGTACGTTAAACCCTGTGTTTTATTTTTTAATTCTTCGGAATTAGTACGATCACATTTAATATGCGTCGAATTTGGAATCAAAGGCTGGCCTCCACGGTTTAACACCGTGACGTCATGTCCTTCTTTGATTAGGCTCTCAACTAGCCTCTTACCAAAATAACGGTTTCCACCAATAACTAAAGCTTTCATTATTTTTCGCCTTCTAAATATTTAAACCATTTATTTTTAATCGCTTGCTCTGGATCAATTCCACGTTCACGCGCAAACAATAATACGAAAGCTAAAACATCAGCGATTTCCTCTTGAAGATTTGTCTCTAACTCGGCTGTCGTTTTTGTTCCCACACGCCCGCGCTGAGTTAGTTTTAAATAGGCTGAGTTTAACTCTCCCATTTCTTCTTGGATTTTAAGTAGAAACCAGTCTTGGCTTTTTTCAATCCCGTATTTATCCACGTAGATATCGCAAATTCCTGAAATTTTATCTGTTAGAGCTTTCATTTCCATGGTCTGTCCTATTTCATTTTCTTTTTATAAACGACGGCGCGTAAATTCCATCCGTTACGCTCATAAAACTTTTTACCTTGTTCATTTTCGATACCAGTGCACAGACGTAAATTTTTACAGTCATTTTTCTCTGCGATACTTTCAGCATATTTTAATAACTGCGCACCTACACCTTGTGATCGAACGGCTTCTGTTGTCACAAGATCGTCGATGTAGACATGCTTTCCATGAACATAATCATGTAAAATACGATAACCCATCAAGCCTACGATTTGATCGTCTTTTTCGGCCGCAACCATTTCATAACGGCTAGCTTGATGAGCTTTTTCGTAGATATCAACAAACACATCATATTCCAAATTTGTACGAAGCTCCTTCATAACCGGGTGAGCTCGCAGAAGATCTTTATTCGTTTTTACATATGTAAACTTTAAATCAGACATAAGCTTTAGTTTTTCATTTAAGCCGTACCATTTACAAAGCCTATGTCGTGCGTTAGAGTTTATTTATCGAGGTGTCTGCATGTCTACAAAACCCTATGTCTTACGAATGTTTTCGGCTCATATCCGTCTTTTCTCTTCTGTAGCCGTGGCGTGTTTGGCAGGACTCCTTCTTCCAATTCAAAATGTAGAACGCTCTATTGTTGCTTGGAATATCGGAACAATTGTTTACCTTGCTTTAGTCGCCAAAATGATGTTTTCGTCGAACCAACAAAAAATGGAAATGCGAGCTAATGAAGATGAAGGTAAATCTCTTATTCTTGTTCTCGCTTTATTTGCCGTGCTCTTTTCTTTAATTACAATTACTTGTGAATTATCCGCGGCAAAAGCGACCACAGGCGACCAAAAAACTTTTCATATTGCTCTTGCAGCCTTCACGATTTTTACATCTTGGTTTTTTATTCACACAGTTTATGCTCTTCACTACGCTCATGATTACTACGACAAAACCCCCAATGGACACGCAAAAGGTCTTATTTTTCCGGAAACGAAATTTCCCGATTATGCGGATTTCCTTTATTTTTCTTTTATTATTGGCACCTCAGCCCAAACCGCTGATGTGAATATTTCGTCTCAATCTATGCGCCGCATATCTTTATTCCACTGCGTTCTGGCTTTTTTCTTTAATACCACGATCCTGGCATTAACCATTAATATTGCTTCAAGCCTATTCTAAAAAGCATTGACTCAGCGG
>CAZXZW010000008.1:0-37613 GCA_964645745.1 uncultured Bdellovibrio sp. | reverse complement strand
CAGCGGATCCAACCGTCGTATCCAACGTTGACCTTACGAAATATGTCGGAACGTGGTACGAAGTCGCGCACGCTCCTAACTTTTTCCAAAGAAACTGCGTCCGCTCAACGGCTGAGTATCAAATTATCGATGCTTCATCCATCACAGTTCATAACGTTTGTTTTAAAGAAAATGGAAAAACAAACGATATTTCAGGTACTGCGAAGATTACTGATCCCGCCGTACCTGCAAAACTTCGTGTTAAGTTTAGCTTTTTCCAACGTGGCGATTACTGGATTACACACTTAGATGACCAGTATCAATGGGCTGTGGTCAGCGCTCCGAAAAAGAAATCATTGTTCATCTTATCTCGCACTGTTCCCATGAATGAATCTGTTCTTCAAGACATCTTACTAAGATTAAAAATTGATGGATTTAATACGGATGAATTAATTTTCGATAAATACTAGAAATAAAAAAGGCTCTGTTTTCACAGAGCCTTTTTTATTTCAACTTTAAATTACTAATTAAGCTGTAACAGATTTTCCTTTTGCAGCTTTTTGCTTTTTAACGATAGGATTGGCTTCGTTATATTTTCTAGTCGCTTCTGGCAATTCTCTCCAAAGCTTAACCGCGAAGAATAAACCTAATAATGTGAACGGAATTAAGAACGAAGGCCATAATGCCCAAGTTTCTTTCGTGATAATTGCTCCTAAAACGAATTCTTGGAATGAAGAACCTAATTTAGAAAAACCATCAGCAACTCCTGTTGCAGTAGCAGCCGCTTTACGTCCACCGAAATCCGCTGTTGCTGTACCAGACATAATCGAGTGAACACCGATAACGGCCATCATGATAACTAAAGCGCCGACTCCCATAACAAGTGGAGAAGATGTGAATACAGCCATCAACATCGCAGCAGCAGCTATGAACATAACAGATTGAGCGATACCTGCTACTGGAGCACGACGAGAATGGAAGAATTTATCAGAAGCCCAACCCGCTAAGAAAGCACCAACGATACCTGTTACTGCTGCCCATAGACCCCAGTTGGCCATGATGTTCTCTAAACCTAAACCAGTTTCTTTAGCGTAAAGACGGTACCACTTCATAACACCGTCACGCAAAATACCCGATGTGAATTCGATCACACCGATCATTAAGATCACTTTGTTTGTGAAAACCATTTTGATTACTGAGAACCAAGTATTTAAACCATCATGAGCTCCACCGTGAGAAGCATCGTGAGTATGGAATTCGCCGTAACCAGCTTCTTCTGGAGTATCTTTAACTAAGATTAAATCAAGCACTGACCAAATTAATAATAAAATAGCTGGAATATAGAAAATCAACCAGTAAGCAGAAACTGGGTTTTGAGAAATTCCAAAGATAGAATCTAAAACTCCGTGTAATGCGTTTGGAGCTGCATCGAATTTATGGCTAACAGCTTTAGCTAAAGCGTCTGTCCAGTCGAATGCGAAGTAAACACCTAAAGAAATTAATGTTCCGAAGATCGCTCCGAAAGTTCCGCGCTCACGAACGTGGAACCAAGAAGATTTCACTTTGATCGTTGAGATGGCTCCGAAAGATTGGAACAACATATTTAAAGAGTAAAGAATTGTTAATGATAATACTAAGTCTAAAGAAGTTTGACCTGTTAAGCTTAAGTAAAGAACGTAACCCATCAAACCGTTGAATACTGCGGCTCCAAGACTGGCTAAAATCATTCCTTTTTTACCACCCAATTTATCTACTAGCGGACCAGAGATAAATAATGAAAGAGCGTAAATGAAGAACCCCATACCTGAGATTTGAGATTTTTGAGCCTTCGTGATCACTTCGGCCGTCGCTAATGTATCGAGATTGTAACGAGCAAAATAAATGAAAGCGTATGTCATACCCATCGGGAACCAGCAGAAGAAACGTCTCATCATGAATGAACTATTGTGGTTCATCGGATTACGCATGAAGTATAGCGTAATGATATAAGTTAACAACATCGCGACGATCAGTAATTGCATAAGAACCTCTTAGTATTTTGGGGTTATGAAACACGGTTATTTTTGTACGAATTAGTTACAATGAACGGACCACAACTGCAAGAATTTACTCAAGAAACCAATACTGATGAAAAAGCGTGAAATGTTTTTAAAACTCATCAAAAAGGAGCTATTTAAAGGGGCTCTTAAAAAAAGAGCATCTATAAGGGTAGACTTCTTTATTTTATCGAGTATCTTCCCCCATCATGCACCATCAGACTCAACCCGAGATTAAAAAAGCGGTCCTCATTGGGATTCAACTCCCTAAAACGACGGATCACGAAGTTCAAAGCTCATTAGCTGAGCTTACACGCCTTGTGACGACTTTAGGATATAAAGTGGTCGGCCAAGTCACGCAAAGACGAGATTCAGATAAGTCTAACTCCGTATTAGGTGATGGGAAGCTTCGCGAACTTGCTAAATGGACCGGTGGATCTGGTAAAATCGCAGCCCTGTTCGTTCGTAAAAAATCTAAAGCCGCTTTAAAATGGGAAGAAGACGCTGAAGGCAGTCTTGAAGACGAAGTTATTGCTTCGGCCGAAGAGGACGCGGATGAAGACACTTCTGTGATCACGGAAAAAGCTGATGTCGTGATCGTCGATACAGATTTATCCCCGTCTCAATTAAGAAACTTAGAAAGTGCCAGCGGAGTTCCCGTTTTAGATCGTACTGGCGTGATCATTGAAATTTTTAGCCGACATGCCCGAACTAAAGCAGCTCGCTTACAAGTTGAGATTGCTCGTTTGGCTTACGTAGCCCCTCGCTTGCGTGAATCCACTCAAGGTGGAGAACAACAAGGTGGTGGCGGTAAAGGTGCTGGTGAGACTAGCTTAGAATTAGATAAACGTAAAATTCGCGATCGCATGAAGGAACTAAGAACTGAGTTAGAATCGATCGGAAATGAACACGAAGTTCGCCGCGCTCGTCGTGGCCAAGAATTAAGTGTTGCACTAGTTGGTTACACGAATGCGGGAAAATCTTCTTTAATGAGAGCTTTAACTGGCAGTGATATTTTAGTCGCCGATAAATTATTTGCGACTTTAGATACGACGATCCGTCCGATGTATCCTGAATCAAAACCGAAAGTTTTAATTTCTGACACGGTTGGATTCATTAAAAAACTTCCTCACGACTTAGTCGCGTCTTTCAAATCAACTTTAGATGAAGCTTTACATGCTTCGTTACTACTGTACGTAGTGGATAGTTCAGATTCATCTTTCCGTTCTCAATTACAAGTGACTCAAACGGTATTGGCTGAAGTGGGTGCGACCGAAGTTCCTCATTTATTAGTTTTAAATAAACGTGATAACTTGAGTCCGGAAGACGAAGAGTCTTTATTAAAAGAATTTCCCGATGCTTTCATGTTATCAACTCGTAATCCAGATGATCTTCAAAAGTTACGTTCTAAAATATTAAGTTATTTTGAAAGTGACATGGTGGACGCGGATTTCTTTATTCCGTACGCGAATCAACAAGGCTTAATTGGTGATGTTCGTGATAAGGCGCGCGTTTTATCTGAATCACACAATGACCAAGGAACGACTTTAAGAATTCGCGCTAAAGAGGAAGTTTTAGCTTCTTTTCAAGAGCGTTTAAAAAAATTAACTAAAAGAAGATTATGATTTTAACTCCTCCAAAAATTCCTAAGAAGTTTCAACCGCGTGGTTTTCAGATCTTACATGAAGATCTGGATATCATCGTGGGAAATAAAGCCCCAGGCTTTTTAACCGTAGCCGCTTTATGGGAGAAAACGAATACGATTGAAAACGCTTTAACGACTTATATTCGCAAAGGAAATGCTTCGTCTCGTAAGCAAATTTACGTGGTTCATCGTTTAGATCAAGCGACTTCTGGAATTTTGATTTTCGCTAAATCTGAAAAGGTCCAACAGTTTTTAAAAGAGAACTGGCCAACGACTGTTAAGTATTACTACACGATTGTTCATGGAAAGCTTCCGCAAAAAACCGGTTTAATTGAAAGCTATCTTCAAGAAGATGAAGAATATGTTGTCAGTTCAACGAATGATCCTGGTAAAGGAAAATTAGCTCGTACAGAATACACTGTAGTGAAAGAAACTGATCAATACAGTTTAGTGAAAATTAATTTATTAACGGGTAAAAAAAATCAAATCCGCGTTCATATGTCTGAAGCTGGATGCCCGATTGTTGGTGATACTAAATACACGAATGATAAAGTGAAGAATCGTTCTAAAGATTTAATGCTTCATTCGTTTTCTTTAGAGATCACGCACCCTTTTAAAAAAGAGCGTGTTCGCTTTCAAGCACCCGTTCCTGAGTATTTCAAAAAACTAATGCCTTACGATTACTAAGGCACCAACGTTATAACGAAATAAGCAATCATAATCATCAGATGCACGAAGCCTTGTAAGGCTGTTGCACGTCCGTTACCTAACGTTAAGGCGCCCGTGATGAATGTCAGAATGAGAAAGACCATACCCTTAGGATCTAAACCTAAAGCTAAATGCTGGTCATTCCAAATCGAGTACGCACTGACCACCGGAATTGTTAAAGCGATACTGGCTGCTCCTGATCCTAGCGCCAAGTTCAAGCTTGTTTGGAGACGATTTTGTCTAGCGGCATAGATAGCTGTAATAGCTTCAGGCAATAAGACGATTGTTGCGATTAAAAGACCAACGATGGCTTGAGGAGCACCTACTTTAGCTACACCGTTTTCAATCATAGGTGCGATCAACTTCGAGAAGACAATGACGCTAACTAAGCCCACGATCAACGCCGCAAAATTAATGAGAACTTTTTTAGAAAACATACTATGTTGGACATGTTCAGTATTATCTAAAGGGATTTCCTGTTCAGATTCAAAATAGTATTTATGAGTTTTAGTTTGAGTGAGAACTAAAGCGAAATACAAAAGCACTGATATGATCGAAACGAAAATAAGCTGACTGTTGTTGTAGTAAGGACCAGGAACCGATGTTGTGTAATTAGGAAGAATAAAACAGAACACCGACAAAGAAATCAATACCACCATCAGGGAGTTGGCTCCACGGAACTGAAAACCGACTTCTTTATATTTTAAACCACCGAGTAAAATACAAATACCTACGATCCCATTACACACAATCATAACGGCCGAAAAAACTGTATCGCGGGCGATTGCACTAGCTTCTCCTTTACCATTCGACATCAAGGTTAAAATCAGTCCTACTTCGATAACCGTGACCGATAGAGCTAAGACGAGTGCGCCGAGACCTTCACCGATATCATGGGCAATTTCTTCGGCGTGATAAACTGAAACCATGATGGCTACAGCCAACATGACACACTCAATAAAAGAGACAATGAAATTTTGCTGGGACGAACTTAAAAAAAAGTAAGATACAAAAACTAGGTAAGGAGTAAGTAAAAGCCAGTTTATCTTTTTCTTTAAGTTTTTTGTCATCAAGTTCACCTTTAAAAATAGTTTCAATTTTGTAAAATGATTGTACCATAAATTGATGAGCCTGAAAATAAATCTTTTAAAAAAACAAAACTACAAATCCATGCCGTGGAAAAATGGGAGAGGCTTTACCTCTGAAATTGCGATTTTTCCTACTCAAAGCACGATGGAAAAAAATAATTTCACATGGCGTCTAAGCTCAGCTGAAGTGACAGGGCATGGTCCATTCTCGGGCTTTCCGGGCTGTGAGCGTTATTTAACAGTCATCGCAGGATATGGACTTAGACTGCAATTTGAAAATGAAAATAAAGTGATAGATCAAAATCATTTTGTGAAATTTTCTGGAGAATCAAAAGTTTATAGTGAATTAGTTGATGGAAAAATAACGGATTTAAATCTAATCGTTAAAAGAGATCTGCATAACATTCAATTTAAAATTTTAAATACGGCTGTGAATGAATTGACGAAAGGGACTTCGATCATTTTTGTGATAGAAGGCTCTGTAAAAGCAAATGATGTGGTCGCAGAAAAATTTGATACGCTGATGATCGAAACTCAGCAGAATGAAAATAATATTTCCATTCTGCCTTCGTTGAATTCTAAATTCGTGCTGATAACTATTTCTTAAACGATAAGGCGCCTAAGAAATATTTTTACAAGATCAACACCATTATACTCCTATGTTTATTTTAATCTAAAATTAAGTGGATGAATTTCAAGTAGCGGAATTCATGACAAGCATGAGGGAACGGATGATCTGGTCCTTGTCCGCCTACGCGTAAGATCTGACCCTTGCGACGAGCTAAAGACAAGCATTCGTTTGTGATCTCAAAGAAGTCCTCGTGTGTGATGTGACTTGAACATGAACTTAAAGAAAGCTCTCCACCCTTTTTTACACGCTTGGCTGCTGCTGCGAAAACTTCGATGTATTTTAATTTCGCTATTTTATTTTGATCTTCCGAGTGGCTCATTGAAGGTGGATCAACTAAAATATGATCCCACAACTCAGTGGCTGTTTCTAAATATTCAAACACATCGACACAAAGACCTACGTGCTTAGCTGGATCTAAACCATTCATCGCCCAGCTTTTCTCAGCTGATTCGATCGCACCTTTAGAGACATCAAGACTTGCCACTTTAGCCGCATTACCAAGTCCTGCGTAAATTGAAAAACCGCCGGTGTAACTGAAAAGATTAAGCACTGTTTTTCCTGCGCTAGAGCGACGAACGTGATCACGGTTTTCACGTTGATCTAAGAAGAAGCCGGTCTTCTGACCTTTTTCAATATTCACTTCGAACTTAGCGCCATTTTCATGAATGACCACGTCGTTATTGTATTCAACTCCGCCGATCAATTCAGTCGTACGGTTAGCACTACGACGTGTTTTTTCAACCACTGAAGTACATTCAGTATTTTTTAAAATCCATTGAGTGATTAAATTTTTATCCCAGAATTCTGTGGGCCCTGGTCCATCCAACTGAACCACGGCAATTTTATTATAAACATCACAGATCAATCCTGGAAGAAGATCACCTTCTCCGTTAAATAAACGGTAGGCATCCGTTTCGCGACCTGGCGTTGAACAACGAACGCCGTTACGAAGGTTATTAGCGCGCTCGAATCTTTTTTCATAGAAGGCCGCATTTGGCGGAGCTTCTTGTGTCGATAAAATTCTTAACGATAAAGGACTGTGTGGATCATAGATCGCCCACGCGACATGTTCATTTTTATTATCAAGGACTTGTGCTAACTGAGCGGCTTCTACTTTGAATTGAGGAGCCATGACATTATCCGAATAAACCCAAGGGTGACCTTGAAGAATTGTACGGCGTAAATTACGAGAAAGTTTAATTTTAAGTCGAGCCATGAATCATCCTTTTGAGAGATGATTTCATAGCATGAGGCTACCAGTGTGTTAAGCAGTACTTTTCACAAACTGGCGACGAGCCCGGGTGCTCAGCCCCGTCTACCGTGGCCTCGTAATCTTTGATTTCAAAGTGAGTTTGGACCTTACAGTCGGTTATATCGTCCTGCTCTTTATTCCAGGCTACATATTTCGCCGTTGGGAGGTCCGTTTCGGCAGAAATTCGACACCCCATATAGCAGTGTTTCACTTTATCTTTTGAAAATTTTTCAGTTTTTTTGATCTCAGCTTTATAGACAAAATAGGCTTTACTTAAACCAAATGGATCTGGCGTAGCTTTGTTAAAAGTCGACCAATATGCACGGTGGTCGTTATAAGTTTTTCCCGACGTATACACTTGACCTGTTTGATAATTGATTTCTGATTCCCAACACGCGCGTTCACGCTGATTCACTTGAATCGGTTTAGGTTTTGAAGTCTTCGCATATGTTATGTTTCCGACAAAAAGAAAAAGACACGCAATGCTGCTAATAAGTTGTACCATGTTTCAATTGTACGAAATAAAAACGAAGAGTAAAGTCTAATTATGCCTTTAGATTTTAAAAAGCTCATCAGTGCACGTTTTCTTTTTACTTTCGCTGTTCAAATGCAAGCCGTAGTTCTAGGTTGGAGAATTTATGAACTACTAAAAGACCCTTTGTACTTGGGTTTCATCGGATTAGCTGAAGCTGTGCCCGCGATTGGTTTAGCGCTTTATGCAGGATACTTAGTTGATCGCATGAGGCCTTTGATTGTTTATCGCCGAGTCATGTACATCAGTTTTCTATCAGGTGTAGTGGTTTTAGCTGAACATATTTTCGCTTCACAAATTACTTTAGGATTACAAGTAGGTCTTCTTTACGTCGCTGCTTTCTTAACTGGAATGGCTCGATCATTTTCTCAACCAGCCATCTTCGCCGCAGTTCCTCAACTTGTCCCTCGTAATGAACTTATGAGAGCCACAGCTTTTTCCAGCACAGCTATGCAAGTGGCTCGAATTGCAGGTCCCGCATTTGGTGGATTAGTTTTTGGATTCTTTGGAGCGATCTCTTCTTCTGCAATCGTTTGTCTTTTATTGTTAGCTGCAAACTTTGCCATGCTTTCAATTAAAAAAGATATCCCTCCTCCAGAGAAAAAATCTCAACACGCTTCTGTTAAAGACGAACTTCTTTCTGGTGGAAATTTTGTTTTCAAACATCCGATTCTTTTCCCCGCTTTATCTTTAGATATGATTTCTGTTTTGTTCGGAGGCGTAACGGCTTTGCTTCCCATTTTTGCCAGTGAAATTTTGTTCGTTGGACCAAAAGGCCTTGGAGCTCTGCGCGCAGCTCCAGCTGTTGGCGCGACTATCATGAGTCTTTACTTATCTCGTACCAAAGGAATGAGAACTGGAAAATGGCTTCTATCATCCGTAGCAGGATTTGGTGTTTGTATTTTACTGTTCGGCATCAGCCGTGATTTCTATCTTTCGCTGTTCGCTTTAGCCTTGGCTGGAAGCTTTGATAGCATCAGCATGGTGATCAGATCAGCTGCAGTTCAATTGTCGTCTCCAGATGATATGCGTGGAAAAATTTCAGCGGTGAATTCGATTTTCATTGGATCTTCAAATGAAATTGGAGAATTAGAATCTGGTATTGCAGCAAAACTTTTTGGAACAGCTCCGGCTGTTTACATTGGTGGAGTTATTTGTTTACTTACGGTCGGAGTGATCTCGTATCTTTCTCCGACGTTAAGAAATATGGATTTGAAAAAACTAGAAGAGGCTAGTTAAGCTTCTTCTTTAGCTTTTTTTCTTTCGCGTTCGTCTAGATAATCCAAGTAAATCTGTTCGACTTTTTTACGTGCCCAAGGCGTACGACGTAAGAATTTCAAGCTAGAATCAATACTTGGATCTAAATTAAAACAACGAATTTCCACCCACACGCCCAGCTGTTTCCAACCGTAACGATCGACAAGTTTTCTAAGAATAAATTCTAAAGTTGTTCCGTGAAGTGGATCGTTAGACTTTGTTGGAGTTCTAACGATCACTTTATTTGGCTTCGAGTAATCGTCCGACATGATTATCTAACGTTCACAGTAATAGTTTGGCTTAATTTTTCTCCTGATGATCTATGAGCACCATCAGCAAATTGTAATGTCAAAGTGTGTTTACCCGGAGTTAAAGTTAACTCTGTTTCCGTTTGAGCTTTTCCGTAATGAATATGTTTATCGTCTGCCGGAATAACAACACCTTCAGGAATAAAAGTTCCATCAACGATGATGTGATAGTGTCCGGCTTTTTTATTATCCATGTCTTCGCCAGCTGGTTTTACCGCTAAACCTTTTTGCGCAAATTTGGCTTTGAAAGTTTTAGTAACGGTTTCATTATTTTTTGGAGAGATGAAATAAACTTTTGGAGTTGCCGCTTGAGCTGTTGAAAGAGCGACTGAGAGAACAACAAATGATACGAATTGTTTAAGCATATTATGTCCTTTGCTAGGTTATTATTCTTCCAAAATAGTCGACTCATAACCTCAAGTCATGCCCTTAAAACGCCTCTTTTGTTAGCATAACACAATCCTAATAAAACGACAATGATGACGATTTTTGTTGGTGTTTTTGTAACCGATTCAGATGTTTATAAATAACTTCGCACTCTTAGACGCAATAGAGCTAAAAACCAGTCTACTAACGACAAAGCCTCTCGCAGAACGACTAAATAAGTTCACAACTAAAAGCTTGCTCGCCTGAGGTTTCTCCCTATACACCTGAGGGCACCAATCACAATCCGAGGGGGATTTATGAAATCATCACTATTGGTTTTACTAGCGCTTTCATTCGCTTTATTTTCATGTACTGAAAAAAGCACAAACAACGACGTAGCCGCTCCACCAGTTGTTATTAAAGCAGAACCACCTGAAATTAAACTTGTTTGTAAACCTTCTCAAAATGCAATCACGACAATCGGTAAACCGATCGTGATGTTAGTTTCAGTGGATGGATTAAGAGCTGACTACATTCAAAAACATCAGCCACCAAATATTTTAAAAATTATCAAACAAGGTATCTACACAACTGATATGATTCCAAGCTACCCCAGCTTAACTTTCCCAAATCATTTCACAATCGCAACAGGTCGTTACCCAGGTCACCACGGAATCGTAAGTAACGGTTTCTATGACAGCGCCCGTAAAGAATTCTACAATGCTTTCGATGGTAAAATTGCAAACGATTACACTTGGTACGAAGGTGAACCGATTTGGAATGTGGCTGAGAAAAATGGTGTGATCGCTCACACGATTGACTGGGTTGGTTCAAGTGCACACGTAGGACAAATGGACCCAACTTGTTACACAAACTATGATGCTAAAATTACCTTCGCACAAAAAATCGATAAAGCGTTTGAGGCTTTAGCTATGCCAGAAGATGTTCGCCCTCACTTCATTACTCTTTACACGGCGGAAGTTGATGACTCTGGTCACTACAACGGTCCTTACTCAGATAAAACAGTAGCTGCTTTAATGAATGTAGATCGTGAAATCGGTCGTCTTTGGGACAAGATTCAAGAATCAAAATTACCAATTAATTTAATCGTGGTTTCTGATCACGGTATGGAACAATTAAATAATGATAAAGTTGTTTTCTTAGAAGACTATATGTCGACAGCTGATATCGCGACTTTCCAATACAGCGATCGTGGCGCCACTTTAATGATGTACAACGAAGACAAAGCTAAAGTAGCCGCGGCTTACCAAGCTTTAAAAGCCAACGAGAAAAATTTTAAAGTTTACTTAAAAGGTCAAACGCCGAAACAATACTTCATGGATCACCCATCACGCACAGGTGATATCGTGCTAGTTCCAGACATTCCTTACTACATTTACCAAAACAAACCAGTACAAGGTTTAAAAGTAAGCTTGAAAGCCGGAACTCACGGTTGGGATCCAGTAAATAAAGAAATGCATGCCTTCTTTATGGCCGCTGGTCACAACATTGCTGTAAATAAAACAATTCCAGCTTTCCAAAATGTTGACGTTTATCCATTTATGTTGAATCTTTTAAGTCTAAGCACAAGCGTTCCATTTGATGGCAACGACAAGACTTTAAAACCATACATCGTAAATAAATAAAGTAAGGATCCTATGAGCGCAGAACCAAAATGTCCTAAATGCCAATCTGAATACACTTATGCGGACGGTAATTTATGGGTTTGTCCTTCTTGCGCTCACGAATGGGCTCAGTCGGCGGCTTCTTCTTCCGAGGAAGCCACTGAAGCTGCTCCAGACAATAACATCTACGATTCAAATAAAAATATCTTGGCCGATGGCGATTCAGTCACGGTGATTAAAGAATTAAAAATTAAAGGTTCGACTTCTTCTGTTAAAGTTGGAACTAAAGTTAAAAATATCCGTTTAGTTGATGGTCACGACGGCCACAATATCGCTTGTAAGATCGATGGCATTGGCGCCATCAATCTGAAATCTGAATTCGTTCGTAAAGCTTAATAACTAAATAAAGGGCTAATTACTTTGAATACAGCAATTTTACGTCTGATGGTGGGTTTCAAACGTTTCAAGGAAAAATATTTCCAAATAAACGATCTCGATAACTCACTTTATTCTCGTTTAGCCACTGAAGGACAAAATCCAAAAACTTTATTTATTGGTTGTAGTGATTCGCGTGTTGATCCGGCCATTTTAACTAGTTCGGCTCCGGGTGATCTTTTTGTTATTCGAAACGTAGCTAATCTTGTTCCTCCTTACGAAAATGCTACTTCGGGTGTTCGTGGTACCAGTTCTGCTTTAGAATTCGCAGTCGTTAACTTAAAAGTCGAAAATATTCTTATCTTAGGTCACCGTCAGTGCGGTGGTATTCGCGCTTTGATGAGCGGTAAACCCTTAGCTACAAATAGCTTCATTGGACCTTGGATGGACATCGCAGCCGAAGCGCGTGTGGCAGTGTTGAAACAATATCCTAATGGTGATGAAGATACTTTGTGGCGCGCAGGAGAAATGGAATCGATCAAAGTTTCCATGAAAAACTTATTAACGTTTCCATTTGTAAAAGAAGCCGTCGACGCCAAAAGATTAAATATCCTAGGACTATATTTCGATATCGAACGCGGTGAGCTTTGGCAGTACGATGAAGCTTCTAAAGTTTTCAAAGTTATCGAACTCTAATGAAATCTTTCAAAAATAGTATTTACTTCTCTTCCTTCTTGGTGACCTTATCCATGATCTCAGTCACTACAGGAGCTTCCTTAGCTAAAAATTTGTTTCCAGCTCTAGGAGCAGAAGGTACAACTGTTGTTCGATTAGGACTAGGAGCCATTCTTTTATTATTTATGTGGAAGCCTTGGAAGTTTGAATTGAATGTCTTCCAATTTAGAATCGTTGTTCTGTACGGATTGTGCTTAGGCTTAATGAATCTGATGTTCTACATGGCCATCAACCGCATCCCGTTGGGAATTGCTATCGCAATTGAATTCATCGGCCCACTCACAGTCGCCTTGATGTTATCTAAAAAAATTTTGGATTTATTCTGGGCTTTCTTGGCCGCTGTCGGCATCGCCCTTATTTTACCACTTTCAGATTTACAACAAACTTTAGATCCTATCGGTATTTTATTTGCCGCAGGCGCCGCTGTGATGTGGGGACTCTATATTATGCTCGGGAAAAAAGCCGGAGCTATTCTCCCTTCAGGTATTGCTACTTCGCTTGGTGTAACGGCGGCCTTCTTATTTATCACTCCATTTGGTGCCACTGATGCCCTCAAAATATTTACTCACATCCCACTGATTCCTATCGCCATGGGCGTAGGAATTTTATCTACCGCTATTCCTTACTCTTTAGAAATGACAGCGTTGAAAAAAATGTCCCCCAGTCACTTTGGAATTTTCTTAAGTATGGAACCTGCTATTGGATCTTTAGTTGGGCTGATCTTCTTAAAAGAACACCTGACTCTTATTCAATGCGCCGCTGTCCTTTGTATCATGGTGGCTTCTATCGGCAGTACCGTTGCCGTATCACGGAATTAGCTTGTAGTTGTACTTTAGAGTAGTTTTAGTCTTTTTTCTCGAGCTTCTCATTTGCGGAAGACTCGCTTTTCTTTTGCTCTTTAACTTCTTCGCGGTCTGATTTTCTAATTGGGTATTTTTCTTTAAATAAATATTTAACAGCTAGCATGACTCCGTAATGATCGCCGTTTTCATGAGGCTGATTTGTAACCGACCAGGCATACCGTGCGTCTGCCACAACTGAAATAACGTTGTTACTCCAGACTTCGGATTGAATTGAAAAATCAAAACCATATTCAGTTTTATCACGAGCCGAAGTTTTAATTTCGGTTCCCGGAGCAAAATCTGTATGAACAACTTTCGTATCATCCATCGGATAAGCTGAATAAAAACCCAAGGCCCCTGACAAATACGGATGAACCCAACGACGATATCCCATTGAAATATGCATAACTTGAGTTTGTTCGACCTGAGTTTTACCTTCTTCTTCGCGCGAATAAAGTTTATTCATGTGGAACAAGGCAATTTCCAAACTACCCTTGTTATCTAAGTCACCATTGAGAATGAGGCCAAAATCCCCATGATATCCTGAAGTCACTCCATTTTCGGTATCAGGAAATAAAGTTCTATAGACGAAGGCACCGGTCGTGATTGTGATATTTCCATCAGCTGCATCATATGCATAAGCTGAAAAATCGAAAATAAATGCCAGAATCATCAAAAGCAATTTGTGATTTATCATATTGCCAGCTTAAGATTAACATCAGATACAGTTCAATCATTATTTGGAGAGTCTTTGAGAAAATGGTTTTTAATATTTATTCTGCTGCTCTCGTCTTTCTCATTTGCTGAAGAAACAACGGCAAGCACTTCAGCATCTACTGAGTCCTCTGATTCTCCAAAAGATTCTTGGACGCAACGAATGATTAAAGGCAATATTGCCATTTCTGAATGGTTCGATAGCATGGCTGAAGGCATTGATCTTTATTTAGCTGGCCGACGACTCACGAATAAAAAAAACACCACTAAAGTTCGATTAGATAGTTTAACTAGTTCTATTGAAGGACAAGAAGTGACTCAAGACTTCAGCGTTGGCGTGCAATTGCGGCTGCCTAATGTCGAAGAATACTGGCAAGTTAAATTTACTTCTTACGATGAACTCGAAGAAAGACGTCGATCTCAAACATCCTACCTACGCCAATCAAGCCGTCAAGAAAACTACGGGGCGACGATCGGAATCTTTCGTAAGTTGGGTAATGTTAAAACAGCCTTTCAACCGCGTATTCAATTACAGGATCCACTCAGCGTTTCTCATTCATTAAGTTTTGAGAGTATCGCTGAAATGAAATCCTATTCCATGAATCCACGACTGGAGCTTTATGCTGTCGCAAATAAAGGAACTGGCGTTTATTGGGCTCTGAATTTCAATTTTAATATCAATCAAAATTATTCTTTAACTTTGGTGAATAATGGAGATTATATCTCGCAACAACATTTAGAACTTGTCACGAATGGTTTCTCATTCGAACACGTGGTGACAGACAACTCGGCTATATCTTATGGAACAAATTTTTTTTCTAACAATCGTCCACATTACCACTTGGAAGGCTACAGCTTCTTCTTTACCTGGAGCCATACGCTTTACAAAAATATTTTGGATTACAGCTTAACGCCTCACTGGGATTTTACACGTGATTTAAATTGGCATGGCCGCGTGGGATTAGCTCTGAATGTAGGGCTTAGTTTCTAATTTAAAAAATCATCCCATGTCATCTTCGGCTGCAGTGCCATATTATACCTTTTTGGGTTTCATAGCGATCAGCACAGCTCCGACTAAGACGAGAAAGCCACCCATGAATTGAATGTTCGACATTCGTTCGTTTAAATAAATTGAAGCAATTAAAACACCGAAAATAGCTTCCGTCGTACTTAAAATAGAAGTTTCAGAAGCTGATAACTTTTGAAGACCAGCTAAAAATAAAGTCAGCGGAAACAACGAACAAACAATCGCCATCCCTATAATCAAACCGTAATGGTTTGTTACAATTTCAATTGGACGATCAAAACTTTTAAAATGTAACAAACACAAAGCCAGCCCCGCTCCAAGCTGAACGTAAAAAGATGATCCTAAAAAGTTAACTCGTTCCAAAGCTTTTCGCGAAATTAAAATATATACGGCATAGAAAAAAGAAGAGGCCAATCCATAAACTAGAAATAAAGCCCCGCTGACTTCCCACTTTCCCCAAACTAAAGCCACCATACCGATGGTCGAAATAATTAAAGCTAAAACACCCTTAAGTCCAATATGCTCTTTGAAAAAAATGCGAGCACCAATCGTCACGACGATAGGATAAGTATAAAGAAGAAGAACTGTTAACGAAGCTGAAATTCCCTGTAAGGCGTAAAAATAACAACTCGAGAAAACGGCGTAGCCTAAAATTCCTAAGAATAATGAAATAACGGCGTCCTGAAATGACATTTGGAAAGCTTCTCTTTTAAAAAAGAATAGCAAAACTCCGAATAGAATCGCTGACGTCAGAAATCTAAGTCCTAAAAGTTCTCCAGGTAAAATATTATTTTCGTAAGCGACTTTTCCAAAGGTTCCTAGAAACCCAAAAAAGATTCCTGCCAGGATAACTTGAAAGTAGCCCAATTGCTTCTGTGTCATGGCTTATAGTTATAAGCTTTATTTTAAAGTGTCTCAATTTAATTCAATTGGTCTAGAATAATGACTTTATAAAGATTCACCCCGCTTTGGACTATAAGGTATTGATTTGAGATGAATATTCATTGATCCTATACATATATGAGTCGTGTTTTATTGATCGATAATGAAATCAAAAGCACCGATGAGATCAAAAAAATTCTTTTGGGTCTTGACCCTCAATGCGCCATCGAAACCTACGATTCTCTTCAAAAATTCGAAAAAGATGCAAGCACTGGAAGTGCCGAGTTCTTCAAATTTAATCTAATCATCATTGAGTATCAGCTGGCTAAGTTTAACGAATGGGAAACCAAGATCACCGAGCTGAGAACGAAAGTTCCGCCGGAAACCGTGATCTGCTTTACAACTTATGATGCTCCAGGAATTAATCGCAAACACATTCTTCATCTTGCGGTATTCAATCTTTTATATAAACCTTACGATCCGCTTATTCTTAAAGAGTCTTTAAACATGGCTCTTAAAACTAGTGAAAATCTAAAAGAACAAATCAAACCGTTAGAAATGAAACCTCAAGCTTCAACCGCTTATGTAGGTATTTTAAAAGAGGTTGATATCATATCGATTTCTGATTTAGGTTTTGTTACACAAAACGATACAAAAATTCCTTTAAATACTTTTTCGAAGTACTACAGTAAACTTTTCTCTCACGACAAAAAGCAAAGCATCTGGGCCCAATGCATTCAAAGCGAGCCTGTTCCTAATATGCCAGATACTTTTATTAGTAAGTTTCACTTTGTTGGCATCGAAGCACCTGTTCTGATGAAACTCAGAAAATACTTGCAAGAAAATAAATCACAACGAGTCAAAACTACCGTATGGTCCTTTGCAGACTCTAAAGTGCAACGTCAAGTTTGCATAGCCGTGATCGCTGGACCAGATGACCATCAACAATTAAAAACTGATATTGAAGAGCATTTCAAAAATGTCACTGTCGATATTTTACCTTACGATCCAGACAAACAAACAGAACCCTATGCGCCTACTTATGACTGTGTCATTAATCTTATTCCAGCGATTGGCCCAGAAGCTTTAAAGGCCATGTTTACAAATGAATTCGTTCCACTTTTATTTACAGATCAGCCTGTGACGGATGATCAATTCAAAGAACTGCTTCCTGTTTACCGTGATATATTCCGACAACCACTAGATCGATCATACTTTTATAAAAAGCTGAAAACACTTTTACCTGATTTGCAATGTGTGGAAGCTCCAGAAGTTATCAATATCTCATCGATTGAAAAATTAAAAGCCGCTAACTTGGTTAAGCTGTCTGAGATTTGTGAATTGTATTTAATTTTTTCTTATCATCGAGAGTTACCAAAACAATCTTATCGTGAGTTCGCTTTTATTACTGAAGATGAAAACCAAATGATTCAACTTCCCGCCTTCTGTAGCTTTACACAAAAGGCGGCGGCCGAACCGGGAAGTTCTGGCGCAACCTTTACTCATCAATTTACTTTCTGGGGAACGACAGATCACTATTTAAAACAGATTAGACTGTGGTTATTACATAACTATATTGAACAGAATCAAAATGAGTCTGCTTAAACATCTTAAACGTAGCTGATTCGATAAATTTCATAAGATCGAACTTTATTTTTATTTTTCATAAAATAAAAAATGCCTAATGCTACACCGAGCGTAAATCCGATAGCATGTGTAATGTAACTAGTCGTTGGGACAAAGCTCGACGGAGCAAAAATAATCAAAGCAATACCTAACGCACGCACTGTTCGATTCACGACCGAATACTGGCGCTGAATCAGCGGATACAGTGTCAGCCAAAATCCACCGAGGATATAAACTAATCCCGAGGCTCCTAGCAATTCAGTTGTTGGCCCATAAGTTAAAACCGCCAAGGCATTTGCCGCAGCTCCTAATAAAATACTCGCAACTGGAAAAATACCGAAACCGAAGTAGCCAAAAACAAAGAAACTAAAAATCCATAACATATACATGTTAGATAAAAGATGTTCTAAATCAGCATGAACAAACATCGCGGTGAAGACTCTCCAGATTTGACCGTGTTGAAATATTTGAGATCGAACGGCGGGGAATAAACCGGCGATGGCTTCCGGCACGAGCCAATAAAATAGTGTGACACCCATAAAAAGAATAGTCGTCAATGAAGCAACCACAAAAGCTTTAGCCGAAAGCTTTCCTGTGATCATCGTTCCTATAAGGTGTTTTTCTTCGATGAGCACGGGCTCAGGGATTTGTAGTTCCATGAAGATAAGTGTGAGACTGATTAAAATGATGTCAAGGCATGGGCCTTATAACGAATATAGATAGCCAGCTGCTGTATAGCAGCCGGCTTAAGAAAACAAAACTATTTTAAAGCTGATTCGATGGCTTTAGTAATCATAGCATCGTCTGGAGTTACATCCGGAGCGAAACGTGCAATCACTTCACCATTCTTGTTAATTAAAAACTTTTCGAAATTCCAAAGAATATCTTTTTTGTTTTCACGGACAACGCCATATTTTTTTAATCTCTCTTCAAATGAATCGCCATTTACTTTTTGTGCTTCAGGCTGAACATTCGTTAAGAAATTATAAAGTGGATGTTGACCTTCACCTTTAACTACGATTTTTTCAAACATAGGAAATTTAACACCGAATTTTGATACACAGAAATCGTGGATTTCAGCATTTGTTCCAGGCTCTTGAGCGCCGAATTCATTTGCTGGAAAACCTAAAACTTCTAAACCTTTATCGTGATATTTTTCGTATACTTTTTCTAGGGCTTCGTACTGAGGAGTTAAGCCGCACTCAGAGGCAACGTTAACAACAAGTAATGCTTTACCTTTGTAATCGCCTAAATTGAATTGAGTTCCGTTGATTTTTTTAACTGAATAATCGTGAAAATTTTTGCTCATAAGATCTCCGTTTTGTGTACAGAGATCCTATTAGCAAATCGGATAGTCTTCAACCAGAAACTAATCGATGAACTTCGTCATAGGATAGCCGCGGATCGTCACTCCGTTCATAGACACTCCTGACATCTCTCCATCTTGAAAAAAACCTTGTTTCTTATAAAAATCAAAAGCTGTTATAGACGAAATTAGCGTCATCTTATCAATCAAAGCAAAATCACAGTACTCAGATAAAAGATTCATCATTTTTTGACCCACTTTTCTCCCTTTAACTTCCGGAGTTAAATATAATCCGAAAACATGCGCACTGTGAGGATCTTGAGGATCTTTAGCTACCTGCATGAAGCCTTCAATCTGTCCGTTATACTCAGCTACGACGTAAAATTGAGTTTTGATTCCCTGCGCTCTAGCACCAGCATTAAATGAACGACCACCCCATACTTTAATTTCGTCTGCCGTGTGATCATGAATACAAATTTCATTAACTGATCTCATGTGTGCTTTATGAATCGCTTCACCATCAGCTACTTCAGCGCGACGGATAATGACATGAGCCTCTTGGAAATCACTATTTAATTTTCTCACTCTATCTAAACAGTGTTGAGTGGAATTCAACAATTCTACATCTGCATTGATCCGCGTCCTGATTTTAAAAGCAAGTTCAAATTCATGCTGAGCTAAACGAATAAAGCCTTGATCAAAGTAAAATTTCCCTAAGTGCTGATGATAGGCCGCTGTTAATCCGTCTAAAGCAGCTTCTTCATTTAAAATCATCTTAGCTTGGTCGAATAACAAATGAGCTTTGGCAAAGTTATTTTTCCATTGATACACATGTGCTAATCTAATCGAATTTTGAATCAGTTTAGACTTATCCGGATGATAAAATGAAAGTGTTAACGCTTGAAACAAATAGCTTTCTGCTTCGTCCAGCTTCATTAAAACACGGTGAGCATAGCCTAACTGAGCTAGTAAGTTGAGTTTGTCCTCATCAGTTTCAGCCGTGGTTAATTTATCTTTCTTTTGTTGAATATACTTTTCCCATTCTTCAGCCTGAATAGGAACCTCTTTCAAATTTTGATCGAAAAAGCTTTGAGGAACCGTATTATTATCACTAGTTTTACTTATAGATGACTCAAGCACGTCTACATTCTCCTAAATAAATTATTATTTTATGCTTTTTTTAGAAAATTACTAGAAATTATTTTAGAACCATTTCGGTTAACAAACGTAATTATTTACTGTAATCGATAATAATCAATTCAGACGAGCTTTTGCAGGAAAACTAATCTGTTTATACTTACAAGCATGGAGAAAAACTAGACCAACGCCAGGTTTTAAAATGCAAACTGTAATTTGAAAGTTTAAACATTATTTTTCTCTTGAAAACATTTTTGGACCTGCTTTGAGACTTAAAACCTTCGGCTTTTTCTTCCATTGGTATTTAGCCATATTCAACTGTTCACCATCAAAAGCTACGCCTTCACTCTTTAAAAGACTTTTCTGTTTTCTATAATTATGTGTCGTTTTATCAAAAGAAATTCTCCCTTGAGAATTCAAAACGCGGTGCCAAGGTAATTTATAAGTCGTCGAACACGAATGCAAAATCCACGATACACCACGAGAAGCTTGCGGTTTCCCAGACAGTTCTGCAATTTGCTTATACGTCGCTACTTTTCCAATAGGAATAAGACGTATCTGCTGCATAACTTTTTGTGTAAATTTTGAAACCGGTGCTAAAGTCATCGCACTATTTTATTCTGATTGGTTTAGTATCCACCATTAAAAATTCAACTTCGAATAATCGGGCTTAACAAATTTCGGGTCTTGTACCTTTAAGGGAGAGGCTTGTGCGATGAGGCCCGTTTCTTTCCAAAGTTGATTTAAAATAATGGATAAAGTGGCTGCGCCATCAGCTAGGCGATCTTTCGCTAACTCAAGTTGAATCGCGGCTCCTTTTGAAGTTCTTCCATATTGTTTATCATTTTTTAAAACCAGTTCCAGTTGAGAAACCGATCTTTCAACAGATAATAAAATTGAATCCATTAAACTTCCGTTAAACTGACTTAAGTAGTTTCCGTCTTTTAAAAGTTTCAACGTGCGTTTTTGAACATCTGTACGAATCGCTGTTTCATTTTTTAAAACCGAAGTTTCAAAATATGAATGCAATCCTTTATTGCCTGTTAACTGTCCATCGTAATTAATACTTACATGTAACGGCTGCGATAAATCACCGATATAATGAGACATCACTCCTACATATTGAAGAGCTGATTTTGTGTCACCAGATTTGAACGCTTGAAAAGCCAATTGATAAAGCTGACGAATTCTCCAAGGGGCTGTTCCGTTCACTTTAATTCTTTCTTCAGTGTATTTACTAACAGCATCTGAATAAGAACTTGGAAACGAAATAATTTGCGAAAATTCCGTCGGCTTGTAGTAGGAATCAATCTCAAACCAATGAGTTAATCCCTCATCTGCTTTGGTCGCAGATGATTTCCACAAACGATCAGGTACTGTCGATATTGTTCGTATAGGTTCTAAGTTAGATTGCCAGAAAAGCTTTCCTTCAGTCGCCGAATTGGCACCTGTGTAAGCTACGATTTGATGTCCGATCGATCCCCACCCGAAGGCAGAAGATGTAGTGAGCACAATGAGAACAGAAATAATTCTTTTCAACATATCAGTTTTCCTTCCGTGGAAAATGGGCCTTGAAAAGACGCTAGCAACGCTCCCTTATTAAAACAATTAGCTGATTGTCACAATTTGTCTAAAACGATTTTAAACCACGACCATAGTAATATCTTGACGTAGGTCCTGTTGTTTTACTCCCGCGTCATATACTTACGCTCGTAACGAATTAACCCTTTTCCTAAATAAAAAGAATTTAAATGCCTATTTTTTTAATTCAGTCGAAAAAAAAGGGCGAGACATCTTGTACCACATGTACGAGTGAAAAAAGAAAGCAATCGTCCACTTCACCCAAATAGCCGTGGCTCCGTGAGCATAGCCATAAATTCCCGTCGTCACAGCTGTGAAAACTCCTAAAGCGTGAAGATGCATTCTTTTAGGAACTACAATTGAAAATAAAAATAAGCCGGTCGAAATCCAACCGATTGTTTCAATGATGATGACTGATGTGTCCATTTTGCCCTGCTATCTTATCTAAGTATTTTACCGCTGCTTTTTCAGCGTCTTCTAGCTTTACTAATTGGCTTCCGGCAACCTGTAAACGCAGTTTTCTATATAATTTAATCGATGCGTAAATAGCATCTACACAAGATTGGCGATCATAAGAAGCTACTGTTTTTTGCAAGTCCGCTAAATCGTTTGGAGCTGACATTTCTAATTTACGAGAGCCTCGAGGAAGTTCGTTATGCTTAACAGCTGATAAAGGACCTAACACTTGACCGCGAAGGAAAGATAAAAAATCTATCACTTCGAAAAGTTCACCACGACCCAATCTAGCTGTGGCATAGTGAATCCACACCCAAAAGCGATCTTCGATCCATTGTAAACGCGGCATCGGATGCTGAGAAGTTGATTGCGACATCTTCTGAGTTAAGACGCCGCTTCGCTCCCACGCGACGACTGGGTTTTCGATTCGCTGCTCAAGATCACTGAGACTAATAAATTTTAAATCCACATGAAGAAGTGGAGAATCATACAAACAGATTAAAAGCTTTTGCGGTTCACCAACATGATCACCAGGAAAAACAGAAAGAATATTTCCTAATTTTTCAGCGAAGACATATCTTTCTTTTAATGCTTGCGCATAAAATAAATCATCAAAAACGATGACTAAGTCTAAATCAGAATATTCATCTGTGGTTTGAGTGATCCAAGATCCCGCTACCGCAATCCCTAAGATACGTTCATCTGAGCTTAATTTGGCAATCGCCTTATCTAGAAAGGCTTGTAGTTCGTGTTGCATAGGTCAGGACTATAGCTCTTTTCATTTTTAGAAACAACCTACCACTTGACAATTTTTTTAAAACGCTTTATATTTAACCAAAAGGTTAATTAACTAATTAGTTAATTAAAAATATATGAAACAGACAACTGATAAACTTTCTCTTACATTCACAGCCTTATCTGATCCTACCCGTCGCGCCATCTTAGCTAAACTTTCATTAGGTGAAACGACAGTTCAGGAATTATCCAAACCTTTTGAAATGTCAGCTCCTGCTATTACCAAACATCTTAAGGTGCTTGAAACAGCGGGCCTCATTTCACGCGGACGCGAAGCTCAATGGAGACCCTGTCGCATCGAAGCTGATGCTTTAAAAGAGGCCTCAGACTGGATCAGCGAATACCGTCAGATCTGGGAAGAAAGTTTCGACCGATTGGATGCTTATTTAAAAACAATGGTTCAAAAGAAAAAAATAAAAGCGAAGGGGAAAAAACATGGCCGCAAAAAATAAACCAAACGAACTTTATATCACTCGTATTTACGATGCTCCGGTAAAAATGGTGTGGGACGCTTGGGTCGATCCAAAACAAGTGGCTCAGTGGTGGGGTCCTCGTGGATTTACACTCACAAATAAAAGTAAAGACGTTAAACCCGGCGGAAAATGGATCTACACGATGCATGGACCCGATGGTAAAGATTGGTCTAACGTTACTTTATTTCATGAAGTCGAAAAATATTCGCGTTTAGTTTACGATCATGGTGGAACAGAAGACACGCCTCCACTCTTTCGAGTGACTGTTGATTTTACTGAAATTAAAGGTAAAACAAAAATGGAAATGACCATGGCTTTAGCCACGGCTGAAGCGGCTACTGAAACAAAAAAATTCATTAAATCTGCTCGCGGTGATTCAACTTGGGATCGTTTGGCAGAATACTTAGCACAAGAAAACGAAAAGAAAGATATCTTTGTCACGCATCGTTCTTTCGAAGCGCCGCTCAATACAGTTTGGGAAGCTTGGACAGATCCAAAACATGTAGCTCAGTGGTTAGCTCCGACTGGATCAACTATGGAATATATCAAAGCCGATATTAAACCCGGTGGAACTTCATTCTACATGATGTCGAACAATGATTATAAGATGTATGGAAAAATCCACTACAAAGAAATCACAAAACCATCAAAACTTGTGTACACACAAGTTTTCTGTGATGAAAAAGAAAATATCACTCGTCATCCGATGGCACCTACTTGGCCTGAGACTATGCTGACGACAATTTTTTTCGATGCTGAAGATGATAATCGTACGCGTGTCAGTATTCGTTGGGAAGTCGATGGAAATGCGACTGCGGTTGAACGTGAAACATTCAACAAAGCTAAAACAGGTATGACTGACGGATGGAGCGGATCATTCGATAAGTTAGAAGATTACTTAAAGAAATTTTAGTTCAAATAAGAAAAGCCAGCTAGTTAGCCGGCTTTTCTATTTCCCATAACCATTTATAAAGATCGTTTTGAAAATCTGAAAGTTTGGCTTGATCGTAAAGGCCAATTTTTTTCAGCCCATTACTTTGAAATTCACCTGGAATAAATTCAACAAAAGATTCTACAGCTTCGGTTTCTAATGATACATGCACGACTTCCTTCCATCCCGACTCTATCATCCAACTCGTCACATCATTTAAAAGTTGCTGTCCAATTAAATGATGCTGAATTTGAATTTTAACATGTCCTACAAGTCCTGGAATTGCCGTCATATTATTTTTCGCCGTGATCGCGCATTTTTTCGCGAAATTTTTCACGTTCTTCTTCAGACAAATGTTTCAACCAGTGCCTTCTCCAACCTGGATGATGGCCATGATGTCTTCCAAAATGTCCACCGCGCCCCATGCCTCCGAATAATAATTTGCTTAAAGCTATTAAAGCTAAAGCTTGAAGGTAAGTGATCTCGGGCCCGTGGAAAAGATCTGGAACCAAGTAATTCCAAAGAAAGAATACGGCGATCGATTTAATCGCAACAATAACAGCAATAATTAATGGAATCTTCCAACAACGGTGACGACTGTTGCATCTATCTTTTTCATTTTTCCAGTTCATCATAAATCTCCTTTAACTGATTTTTTAAAAATATTACTGCGTAACGTTTACGCGATAACAAAGTGCTAACACTCACACCGGTATCACGAGCGATCTCTTCGAAACTTTTTCCTTCGAGCTCATGTTGAATAAACACTTCTCGCTGACTTTGTGGCATGAGCTTTAAAGCTGCATCAATTTCATTTCGAAGCCATTCACGCTTCATTTCATCTTCGGGGGTTGAACTATCAAAAGCCTCATTTGTGTCCAGAGCTTCAGCATAATTCTTTTGGGTTTTCTTACGACGGAAACGATCAATCGTCTTGTTCTTCGCTGTTTGCACAAGCCAAGCCCCTAACGTTTCAATCGCCACGCTTAAATCATAAGTTTCAATGTATTCCGTGAAAACATCTTGCAAAATGTCCTCAGCTTCGACTTGATCCCGCACCATTTTACGAATGACGGCAAGTAGCTTCCCACTATGAACTTCCATAGTTTCAGTTAGAATTTGCTCGCGATCTTCGGTTTTTATGGATACTCCCGGGTATATGAAAGTATGACGTTTCAGAATTTAAAATATTGTATATTTTTACCAAAAATAACTAACCCAGTTATTTCAGTAGTTTAGACTATCTTCCTGGAGTGCATTCCTTTTTCAGTTCAACCAAAAGGCGCTTTTTAATAGAACTAAGATCTTTTATCTTAGAATCAATTTCATCAATTTTTTTCTCAAAGGCCTCATTCATATTTTTTCTATTTAATTGGCCTTGATGTAAAAGTAAAACCAGTGATTTAATTTCTTTTAGGGTAAATCCTAAATTTTTAGCCATAGTAATTAAAAGCATATCAGCAGCGATCTGCTCTGAGTAAATTTTATAACCATTAGCTTGAGTTTTGAGCCCGCGCACCAATCCGAGCGCCTGATAATGACGAATAGTTTCCTTAGTTAGGCCCGTTTTTTTCACTAATGCGCCGATTAACATCAAACCCCCTTGACCGCGTTGTATACAACACAGTTTACAATAAATCTAACAAAGGATCAATTTATGAAACTACTGGTAATAACTGTTTTAACTTTCTGCTCTATCCTGCTTCATGCTGCTACTGGGGTAAAATTTAGCATCATAAAGACAGGAGTAGCTCCAACTTACGAAAATTTAACTTTAGAAAATGGAGATTTTAAAAAAGTAATCTCTAATCACGTCGCTTTTCTTATTGAGCATCCACAGGGAAATATCTTAATCGATACAGGCCTAGGGGAAAAAATAGATGAGCAATTCAAAGAAATTCCTTTCTATTTACAAGGCGCTTTCGCCTATGAAAAAATGGTTACAGCCAAAACACAATTAGAAAAAGCTAAAATTGACTTCAAATTTATTTTAATCACTCACATTCACTTTGATCATGTTTCCGGTCTAGTCGACTTTCCTTCAAAGGACATCTGGGCTTTGCCAGAGGAAATAGCTTTTAAAGATGTAGCTTCTCCACCAGCCGTTTTAAAATCTCAAGTGAGTAGTTCTAAAATAAAATGGAAACCGTATAAACTGACGTCCTCTCCATTTATGGGATTTACTGAAAGTCTAGACATATATGGTGATCAATCGATCGTAATTGTTCCCTTGCAGGGGCATACCCCGGGGTCAGTGGGTATTATCATCACCGTAGCTAGCGGCAAAAAAGTATTTCTCATCGGCGATACAGTTTGGCGCAAAAAGGGTATCGATACTAAACTGGGGAAATTTTGGCTTTCAAAAAAACTAGTAGATAATAATGGAGATCAAACTTTAAAACAAATTCAGCAACTGCATACTTTCCAAAGCATGCATCCAGAAATCACTTTAATTCCGTCTCACGATGAAAGTATTCATGCACCATTTGGATATTTTCCGCAGAGAACAGAATAAATTACTATATCGAAACTTGCGTTCCTACTTCCATCACGCGTTTTTTAGGTAATTCAAAGTAATCTGTGGCTGGTAATTCGTTTCTAGACATGTAAGCAAATAATCTTTCGCGCCACATCGCCATACCTGGAATCTTCGTTGCGAAAATATTTTCACGACCAATAAAGAAGCTGGCTTTATCTTTATCAAAAATAGGGTTCGTCGCTTTAATCATTTCGAATACATCTGGTATATTTGGTTTTTCTAAATAACCATAGCGAACAATGGCTTGAAAACAATTTGGACGTAATTCATTGACTTCAAAACGGTGTTCTAAAGCAACACGCGGTTTATTTGTGATTTCCACCATCACAAATATTAAACTCTTATGAACCGATTTCAAATGATGCGCAATGTGCACTAAGGCTAACGGCGTAGCTGAAAGGCTTCGGGCCATAAAAACACCAATACCATCTGGACGATGTACTTTTTCAATCTCAATTTTAGTCAGAAAATCTTCGATGGTAATATGTTTACGTCTTAACTTAGAGAATAAAATCTGACGACCACGTTTCCAACTCGACATGTAAATAAATCCAATAATTCCAAGAACTAATGGGAACCAACCTCCGTCAACAATTTTAAGTAAGTTTGAACCCAAGAAAGCTAAATCAATAATGGCAAAGACCGTGCATAAAGCTGCAGTGGCAAATGTGTTCCAACCCCAGCGATAAACTGCAACAACGTAAAATAAGATCGTTGTGATAATCATCGTTAATGTAACAGCAATACCGTAGGCGGCTGCTAAAGCGCTCGATGTTTTAAAAATAAGAACTAGTAAAATACAGCCGATCATTAAGAAGTAATTAATTTTCTTGATGTAGATTTGTCCGAATTCTTTTTCTGATGTATGAGAAATTAATAAACGAGGCAAGTATCCTTGTTGGACCGCTTGCATGGAAATCGAAAATACACCTGTGATTAAAGCTTGTGATGCAATGGTTGTAGCTAAAGTCGCTAAGAAAACTAAAGGATAAAGCGACCACTGAGGCGCCATCGAGAAGAAGGGATTCGTTACAGCTTCTGGATGAGTTAACAAGTAACTGCCTTGACCAAAATAGTTTAGAAGTAAGCATGGAAGAACTATAAAGAACCAAGCTTTGCGAATCGGCTCGATTCCAAAATGTCCTAAATCAGAGTACAAAGCCTCACCACCTGTTACAACGAGGAATACCGAACCCAATACAATAAATCCATTGAATGAGTTATGTAAGAAGAACTGATAAGCAAAATAAGGATTAATCGCATGCAAAATTTCAAAATTTTGAAAAATATTATAGGCGCCTAAAACACCAATAACTAAAAACCAAGACAGTGTCACTGGGCCGAAAATTTTTCCAACGGATCCTGTTCCTTTTTTCTGAATTGAAAAGAGCGCAATCAAAATGAGAACTGTGATTGGAATAATATAAGGATCAAAAACAGGTGTTATGACTTTTAATCCTTCGACCGCACTGAGAATAGAAATGGCTGGTGTAATAATTCCATCACCATAAAGAAAAGCCGCTCCGAATACTCCGAGAAGAACAAGAAGCATTTTAACTTTTTTCGGCATTTCTTTTTTATGCTCAGCATTGATCAAAGAAGCTAGAGCTAAAATTCCGCCTTCACCATTATCATCTGCGCGTAAAACAAAAACTAAATACTTGATCGAGATCACGATAACTAACGACCAGAAAACTAAAGATAAAATACCAAAGATATTATCCGGAGTCGGAGGTAAATGCGCGTGCAGGAAAGATTCTTTCAAAGCATACAAAGGACTAGTACCGATATCTCCATAAACTACACCAAGTGCAGCTAAGGTTAATAATAACTTATATTTTTTCGACTGGTGTTCTGTAGATGATTTCATATGTATTATCATAAGACTATAGCCAGGACTTATCCAATCATTATCCAAGACGTTGACACTCAAGATCACCCCTCATTAAAATAATCAAATGATTACAAATGATGACGATTTAAAAAACTTCGACGATCATGGCATACTACATAAAAATGCAAAAATTTGGACAACTCTCTTATGAAACTTGTTGTTTTGGCCTTCATTCTGTTACCCCATGTTGCTTTTTCTCAGGAAAAACTACCGATTGTTTCCTATCAAGGACGCCTGAGCGATGGTCGCTCCGATACAACGGGTATCAACGAAGACCGCTTTAATATGACAGTACCGATTATGAAATTCGAAGATGGATTTCTTTTCATGCCACTCACATATAATCATCTGCGTATTCGTGATCAACTGAAGCTAGATACGGGCACCTCGGTTCCTCAAGAATTAACAAAAATAGAAGGTGTACTTCAGTATATCAAAAATTATCCTGATCAATCTAATATTGGACTCCGTGGATCACTAGGTTATGCCGGAGATAAAACTTTCGGTGCCACGGATGATAATACTTACTCTGTCGGAGCTCACTATAGTTTTCTAGATAGCGATAAAGATCGTTGGACCTTATCACTTCACTTAACTAACAATGGACCCATTGCCTACATTCCCATTCCAGGTCTGACTTATCAGTATAAAACGGAAACAGTTAATGCTCAGTTGGGATTGCCATTTATGAATATCCAATGGAAACCCAATGATCTTTGGACGACTTCATTTAACATGATCATCTTAAACATCAATTTAGAAACTTCGTATCTTTTATCCGATAAGGTCAGTTTGTTAGCCGGAGCTTACTCAAATCAGCAGACTTTCATTATTAATGATCGTATCGATGATAGAGATCGTCTTAACTTTGTAGAAGATCGCGCAGGTTTAGGTTTACGGTTTGGAAAAACACTGAGATCAGATATTATGTTTGGATATGCCTTTAATCGCTCAGTTTACGTCGGACAAGGCTTTATGAATAGAGATCGCGGCTCAGTCGCGATTAATTCCGATAATTTCTTATCTTGGAATATTAAATTGTTTTACTAAAAAATAGGAAAGGGCTATCAGCCCTTTAAGTTTATCCTTCAAGATCGTCAAGAATAGGACATGAGGGGCGATTGTCACCATGGCATGTATGAGATAAGCGACGAAGATTCTGCGCCATATCCTGCATCTCACTAATTTTTTGTTCTAAATTTTTAATATGAACAGCAGCCAATGCTTTCACATCACTACTAGCACGAGATTTATTTCTCCAAAGACCAATAAGCTTCTTAATTTCCTTCATTGAAAAACCTAAGCTTCGTCCACGCTTTATAAATTTTAAAAACTGAATATCTTGATCAGAATACGTACGATATCCGCTTTCTGTGCGTGATGCTTTTGGGATTAAACCAATCGATTCATAGTGTCTGATCAATTTAGCATTTACGCCGGATGTTTTAGCTAATTCTCCAATTTTCATAAAGGGCTCCTTATAAAGCTTATAATAGCACGTTTAACATTAATTTAATGTTTTAAACAAGTAGTATTGACCTTCCAATCATTGGAAGGTGGATACTTTATTCAAAAGGAGGTTTTATGAACCTTTCAAACCATATATATACGATTCAAGGCATGACTTGCAGTGCTTGCGTTAAAACGATTACCGAGAGAATCTCAACGGTACCTGATGTGACATCTGTCAAAGTCAGTTTAGAAAAAAAGAACGTCGAAATTTCTTCTTCTAGAACTATCTCTGTATACGAAGTTCAAAAATCTTTATCGGATTTACCAAAATATTCTGTCTCTTCTCCTACAGCCGCTGCCACTCCGACTGAAGAAAAAAAGTCTTGGTTTGAAACATATAAACCATTACTCATTGTTTTCGCTTTTATCTTTTTATCCAGCATAGCGTATCAACTCAGTTTAGGTTTTTTTGATTCTCATCTATTTATGAATCACATTATGGCTGGATTTTTTATTGGACTCTCGTTTTTTAAACTTCTGGATATCAAAGCTTTTTCAGAATCCTTTTCAAGTTATGATCCCCTAGCACAACGCTGGCTGAACTACGGCTACGTTTACCCGTTCATAGAATTAGTCTTGGGCTTACTCTTTATCTCTGGAAAATTTTTAGTTTTTGCGAATGGACTAACGGCTTTACTTCTTTCCATCACGACGATCGGCGTTTACAAAAGATTAAAATCTAAAAGTCCTTTCCAGTGTGCCTGCTTGGGAACGACTTTTAATCTCCCTCTATCTAATTTAACTATTATAGAGAATATAGCGATGATCACAATGGCTCTTTACGGTCTCTGGACAATTTAAGCAAAATAGACTATACTATAAGTCTCTGGGCTCAAATCCAGAGACTTATGCGCAAGTAAACAAACTTAAAAATCTTTTTTAAATATTAATTTTTATATCAACGCACACCTGTGCGTGAGGTTTGTTTATGAATTCGATAATCACCGTAAGTGGTCTGTCGTTCGAGTTTCCTAACGGGCGCGAATTACTCCACAACTTAAATTTCACACTCAATCACAATATCACAGCTTTAGTAGGACCTAACGGCATTGGTAAAACTACGCTGGCACAAATCCTATCTGGCGAATTGGAATCAACCGCAGGACATATTCGCAAAAACGGATCTGTCACCTTTTTCTCTCAGAGAAAAGAGCCCGAGCCCATAACGGTAGATGAGTTTCTAACTTTCGATTACACCTGGTCCGCTTTCGGCGACAGCTTACTGGATGGAATCGATCGACAAGTATTATGTACCACTTTAAGCGGAGGACAATGGATGCGTGTACGCTTAGCGAAAACGCTGGATGATCAGTTTTTGATTTTAGATGAGCCCACCAATGACTTAGATCGCGCCGGTCGACAGATTCTGATAGAATTTCTTAAAAACCGTCATGGTGGAATTCTTTTGATTTCACATGATCGCGAATGCTTAGAACTTTGCGAAGATGTTTTAGAACTTTCGAATCGTGGTCTTTCTAAGTTTGGAGGAGGATGGCAGAGCTATTTAGAACAAAAGGAGCATGAGCGAAATAATTTAAGCCATGCCCTAGATTTAGCGACTCGTCATCGAGATCAAACATTAGCTGAGCGACATGAACAAAAAGTTCAGCAGGAAAAACGTAATCAGCGCGGAGCTGAAGCCGGTGCTCGTGGAGGAATGCCAAAAATTCTTTTAGGCGCACGCAAACGAAGAGCTCAAGTAACGACGGGAAAAGTCGATGTTGAAACTATGGAAAGAAATAATTTAGCAATCAGAGAATTAAACGAAGCTTTAAGTGAAATTAAAGTCGACTCTGTCATGTACGCAGATCTTATCGGAAAAGAAATTCCAAATCAGAAACTGGTGGCTGAAGCTTCGGATTTTAATATTCGTTTCAATAACTGGATTTATCAGAATGATTTAAATTTCATTTGGCGAGGCAATATCCGTATCGCTTTAAAAGGAAATAATGGATCAGGTAAATCTACATTACTCAAGGCGATTATGAATAATTCCTTTGAAACCCGAGGAACCATTCGCTCTAGCCATTTGAAAACTTTGTACATAGATCAACGCTGCGCTAGCTTGGATGATGAAAAAAGCATTCTAGAAAATATTCGGGACTCGGCTCACTTAACCGAAAGCGAGTTGCGTAATGGTTTAGCCAAGTTTCTTTTCACAAAGGATGTTATTTTTCAAAAAGTAAAAAGCTTAAGTGGAGGTGAGCGATTACGTACCGCCTTAGCTAAAGGATTTCTAAGTTCTGATAAGCCAGAACTGCTGATCTTAGATGAACCGACTAATAATTTAGATTTGGCCAATGTCGAATTTTTAGAAAACTTAGTCCGTGAATTTAAAGGCGCTTTGATCGTCATTTCGCACGATGAGGTTTTTCTAAATAACTGTAACGTCACCGAGGAGTTTGTGCTCTAATAACAGCATGAAGCTCTTCGCGATCTGTATTCTTATTTTACTCTACACAGTGATCAATCTTGTGTTGATTTTACTGCCGGGCGGGTCATTCATGATCGCCCAGGTAGGTCGTGCTTTAGCATGGATAGCCTTGAAAGTGATTGGAGCAAAAGTCATTATCAAAGGCTCATTACCTCAGGATTTAAAAAGTAAAGTTTTCGTTTCGAATCATTTATCCTATGTAGATATTATGACATTGATGGCGATTCTACCGTCGCGTTTTGTGACGTTTATCGAATTTCAAAATATTCCGGGTATTGGTGTCTTATCTAAACTGAGTGGAACCTTATTTATTCACCGTAGCCAACCGAGCCGAGTAAAAAAAGATGTTCTTCAAATTGAAAAAGCCATTAACTCAGGATCGACGATTGTTTTCTTTCCTGAAGGCTCAAGCTTTGATGGAACCGAACTTCAACCCTTCAAATCGTCTTTATTTCAGTCAGCCATTCAGACTAAAACTTTAGTTTACCCAGTTTGTCTTCGTTATTTAGAACTCAACGGCGAACCTGTAACGGCTCAAAACCGAGATAAACTATTTTACTATGGCGATATGGATCTTTTGCCGCAACTGCTTGGTTTATTAAAAAACAAATCCGTCACCATTGAAGTGATTTTTGAATCACCTATTGAAGCGGCCTTATACAGCCGAAAAGAATTGGCTGAGAAAGCTCAATCAGCTATTCAAAAGCATTTTCTTCCGGTCAAATAATCTACGAAACTTTTGTTTGAATCGTCACTTTGCTTTCTAATAATTTATGAATCGGACATTTTTCAACAATGGCCGCTAAGCTTGTCTTTTGCTCCGGTGTTAAGTTTCCGCGGAATGAAACTTCTCGTTCAATTAATGTTTCAGCTCCTTCAGAGACGATTTTCACCACCACATCAGTCGACTCTAGAGGAATACCTTTGCGGTTCGCATACATTTGCGTTGTGATAATCGTGCAACCGACTAAAGCAGCTTCTAATAATTCGTGAGGATTCGGTCCTTCATCATGACCGCCCAATTTTTCAGATACACCGGAAACAATAGAAAAGTTTCCGGCTACCATTTTTGCAACTAATAATTCTTGTCTTTGTCCTGTGACCATAAAAATCTCCTGTTTACTATTTTGGTAAATCGAAAAGTATAAACTCGGAACCTTTGCTCCATTTTAAATTTAAACTTTCAACACCAGTTACACCTGCTCCGTCACCCGTTTTAAGTTCCGTCGTATCTACTGTGACATCTCCTTTGATAACTTGCACCCAAAGATGACGATGACTATACGTCTTAATCGTTTTTGCCCCGTTGTCTTGGGCTTTCGCAGCATACATATCCACATCTTGATTAATCGATACAGAACCATTACGACCATCTCTTGATCCTACTAAGATTAAGTCACTGCATGAAAAATCATTAGTAAAAGATTTTTGATCATAACCTGGAGCGATTCCATTTTTCTCTGGCATAATCCAAATTTGCAAAAAGTGAGTCGTTTTATCTTTAAGATGATTTTGCTCAGAGTGACGAATTCCCGTACCCGCACTCATACGTTGTACTTCGCCTGGTTTAATCACTGTATCTGTTCCCATCGAATCTTTGTGCTCCAACGCTCCATCGATAACGTAAGAAATAATTTCCATATCACGATGTCCATGAGTTCCGAATCCAGTTCCACCATCGATGCGATCTTCATTGATCACACGCAAAGCTCCGAAGCCCATATGTCTTGGATCGTAATAATCGGCAAAAGAAAAAGTATGTTTTGATTTCAGCCAACCATGGTTAGCATCGCCGCGTTCGTTTGATCTTCTCACTTGAATCATAAAAATCTCCTTGTTGATGTCTCTAATATACGGATCTCACTTGATAATTGATAATAATCATTTATTATGAACTTGATCTGTTTATCTGATCATATTAGTCATGAGGAGCAATATAATGAATTTGGAGCAATTAGAAGCTATCAACGCCGTAGCCGAACAAGGCAGCTTTCGAGCCGCTGCCGAAAAGTTGAATCGTTCGCAACCCGCTTTAAGCGCGACCATCAAACAACTGGAAGAAGAGTTTAATATTCTGATTTTCGATCGCTCAGATTATCGTCCAAAATTAACAGAAGCTGGAGCCGCTTTTTTGGGTTTCGCTAAACAAACTTTAGAATCCGCTCAGTATGCAGCTCGTGTCGCAGTTGAATTAGGAAAAAATAAAGCGGAAAAAAAAATTTGCATTTCAGTGGATCCGTTAATTTCAACTGAAGTGATTGAGCAGATAGCGCAAGAATGCTGTCGCGCGACTTTACCTGTAAACTTAGTCATTGATAAATCGATTTTCAAAGCGAGTCATGAACCTTTGATGAATGGAGAAATAGATCTAGCAATCGCTCCTCGTCCGGAAAATTCAAATACTCTAGAAGCTATTTCACTGGAAGAAGTGCAATTAGTCGGAGTTATTTCTAGACGATTACTACAAGAAAAGAAAAAGCCTGATGCGACTTATTTGAATTCACGTCCGCAGATTTTAGTTTATGATCGTCATATTGATAAAGCTCCTGAAGCTAGCCATGGACATAAAATATTTGTTCCAGATCATTTCACTAAACTGAAACTGATTGAAAGTGGTGTCGGCTGGGGACGTATCTCTAAAACAGAGTTTGAAAATAATACCGAACTCGTTCAAATCGAAAAGAGTCTTTGCACACCCCTTACATTAGAGCTATGTCTTCTAAGACCAAAACAACGTGCCATCGGACCTATCGCTCAAGCTATTTGGCGCGCCTTTGAAACACGAAAAAATAAATAAGGATTCCTTCATGAATTACATCGAAAATCTTATCTCAACTGAAAACAAGCTTTCTAAAAATCCTTTAGCTATAAAATCTATTCTAGGTGATGCTTATCTTTTAAAAGAAAATGAAACTTACCGCACGCGCCGTGAAATCGCGAAACAACTTAAAATTAAATTTAAAAAAGCCGATGGCGCTTATCATATGGCTCCTCTTTTATGCCTACCTCAAATTTTAAAGGCTAAAACTGTACCTTACATAGATAATAAAGACGCTCTCGTTGGTTTAAAAATTTCACCTAAAAAAATATCAGTTTCCGATTTAGGTTTTCTTGGATTTAAAGAAAATCATGTTTTACATGAAACTTCGCACATTATCATGTGGGACGTAGCTCAGAAGAATTTAAACTTAAAGAAACAAGCCAGCCTGATGACAGCTTATTTACTTTCAGAATCTTATGCGAACTACTCTGAAACGATTGCTAATGTTCATGCTCAAACAGAGCTTCACAAAGATTTTCTTAGTTTAAATTCATTTTGGTCTTACAGCGATAAAGAAGTCGAACTTTTGAATAAGTTCCGCGAAAAACATGGATCACTAATTACTAATGCGACTTTATTCCTTTGTTTTCTCTATTCAAATTTCCTTTATAAGAAAATTTCTATCTATGAATGCGAAGGTATTCGCGTTTTCTTAGGCAATGCCGCCGCCAATTTAACCATCGCAGAAATTAAAAAACTTTTCGGCATTGCCTCTCAGTTAAATGTGCATTTCATCATGAGAACCGGCGAAATTTTCTGGAAAACTTTGGGGATTAAAGACAATCTGTTTGAAAGCCTTGATTTCGACCCGGTGGATTTAATTTTAGAAAACCCGAAGTTACAACAAGCTCTTTTGAATTTATTAGCTAAAGATTAAGGCCTACGCGGCCTTTTTCTTTTTAGAGTTTTGTTTCTCTAATTCCCTCTGTAAAATCGATTTAAAATCTTTTTGCGGAGCTTTCTCGTGATGGCTTTGCGAAGATGAATCGTATTTATCCAAACGTCTTGTCGGCTGAACTTCTTGTATATAATTACTTTTATAAATATTAGAAACTTTTTGAGTACTCAGCATATAAACCTCCTCGACTCTACTTAGATATATTGCAAACCAGTGACCATTTCTCAAAAGCATGAAACCGTCTATATGTCTTTAAAACCTAGACGAGATCTGAACAAATGGGATCTAGTCGAGAAAAACAAGGGACTTTCTCTACAAGACTCAGGTAGAGTGAATTATGACAAAAATATATATCGATGCAGATGCTTGTCCGGTTAAAGACGAAGTTTATCGTGTAGCCGAACGCTACCAATTAAAAGTTATCTTAGTCGCTAATCAATATATTAATATTCCGATGAATTCTTTATTTCAAATGGAAGTGGTCAAAGGAAACTTTGATGCTGCTGATGATTGGATTGTAGAAAAAGCTCAAGCCGGAGATATCGTGATTACAGCTGATATTTTATTAGCTGATCGCTGTGTTAAAAAATCTGTTCGAGTTCTTGGTCATAAAGGCGATGAATTCACCGAAGACAATATCGGATCAGCTGTTGCTAACCGTGAACTCATGCAAAACCTAAGACATATGGGTGAAATAAAAGGTGGACCCGCACCGATGGATAAAAAAGCACGTTCAAAATTTTTAGGGACCTTAGATCAAATCATCCAGTCCCTTAAAAAAACGTGGAAATAACTAAATCGCTTTTCCGTCGTATTCGTTAATGGTTAAATCTTTAAGATTGATTCCATCCATACAACGCACGTTAAGCGCCATCATCTTTGTTCCATCCGGAGCTGAACCTGAACCAAAAGGTTGTACACCACAAGTCGAGCAGAAAGTATGATGAATCTTTTTCTTTCCAAATTGATAATCTGTTAAAGCATCAGATCCAGAAATTAATTTAAACTGTGCTTCCGGAACAAAAGATAGAACAGTTCCTTTACGGTGACAGATCGAACAATTACAACTGATCGCATTGGTAATATCACCTTGAGCTTCAAATTGAACTTTACCGCAATGACAACTGCCTTTATAATTTTTCATAATAACCCCTTATTTATTTTTACGATGAAGAACGAAAACATCTAGATCTAAATCACGATTAAGA
>CAZXZW010000007.1:44064-50023 GCA_964645745.1 uncultured Bdellovibrio sp. | reverse complement strand
TTAAACTTTTTCTAAACGAGCGTAACGAGCGATGAATTTTTTGATCGTGTTGTCTTGGAACATCACGCTGATCTTTAAATCATCGTTAGAGCCTTCAAGATCGAAGATCGATCCAACACCAAAGGTTGGATGGCGCACGCGCTGTCCCTTGCTGTAGCCTGATTTAGAAGTGCTTGAGCTTGATCCTGAGGAATAACTCTCTGAATAGTCATCGTAGTTCGGGAAATTTTGAGAATCATCATCATGAGATTGATTGCGCGATCCGTAACGATTTGCAAACGAAGATGTCCCCATCATTGAATCAACACCTGATGAATACTGAATCAAATTCTTAGGGATCTCATTAATGAATCGTGAAGGAAGATTCATCTGTTCTTGCCCCCAAACACGACGAATTTTCGTGTGAGTCATCCATAACTTTTCGCGTGCACGAGTCATGCCCACGTAAGCTAAACGGCGTTCTTCTTCAATTCCGGTTTCATCTGAATCTTCATTGCGAGTCGAAGGGAAAAGATTTTCTTCACAACCTACGATAAAGACGTACGGGTATTCTAAGCCTTTAGAAATATGTAACGTCATCATCGTCACGGCATTGTATTCCGCATCTTGTTTATCAAGGTCAGAAGCTAGTGCTAATTCTTCTAAGTAATTAGCAAGGCCCGCGTCTTCGCCACGTTCTTTTTCGAACTGCACGATGGCGTTACTTAATTCCTCTAAGTTGCTTAAACGAGCTTCGGCTTCAGGCGTGTTTTCTTTTTTCAACATCACCAAATATTCCGTTTTGTCTAAAACTAACGGGTAGAAGTCTGAAAGTTTATAGTGTTTTTGCTGAATCGTAAGATCATCCATGGTGTCGGCGAAACGTCTTAACTTGCTAGTCGTTCCGGCGTTGAATTCTTTGCTATCTACAGCGTACTTGATCGCTTCCATGAAAGTGATATTTCTTTCTTGGCTGAGATGATCAAGTTGTTCAACGGTTGTTTTACCGATGCCTCGTGCTGGCACGTTGATGATTCGCTTGGCTGCGATATTATCATTCGGGTTCACAGATAAACGTAAGTAGGAAATCATATCTTTGATTTCGGCACGTTCGTAGAATCGCATACCGCCAATTAAACGGTAAGGAATCGCCAAGGCACGTAAAGCTTCTTCAAGTACACGAGACTGAGCATTGGTGCGGTAGAAAATCGCATAGTCATTCAGGTTACTGTGGCCACTAGAAATCATTTTCTGAATTTCTTTAGAAACGAATTTTGCTTCATCGTATTCATTACGCTCTAAACGAACTTGAATCGAATCGCCTTCGTTATTATTCGTGAATAAAGTTTTATCTTTTCTTTCCGAATTGTTTTGAATCACGTGAGTCGCAGCACTAACGATATTTTTCGTTGAGCGGTAGTTTTCCTCAAGCTTGATTAACTTAGCTTTTGGGAAATCTTTTTCGAAATTTAAAATATTCGAGATATCAGCTCCGCGCCAAGAGTAGATCGATTGATCTTCGTCTCCGACTACGCATAGGTTGTGGTGAGCTCCGGCTAACATTTTGATTAATAAATACTGGATATGATTGGTATCTTGATACTCATCCACCATAATGTATTTGAATTTTTCTTGGTATTGTTTCAAAAGATCTGGGTACATGCGGAACAATTCATAAGTTTTTAATAGAAGATCATCGAAATCCATCGCGTTAGCTTTTTTCATCTCGATTTCGTATTGTGTGTAAACTTCTAAAGTTTTTTGATCAATGATGTTGCGAGAATTATTTTTCATGTTCTCAGGCTGTAAGCCTAACATTTTGCTGTGGCTGATACGGCTTTGAAAACTTTTAGGTGGATACATTTTATCATTTAAGTTTAAGCCTTGGAGCACACGCTTAATCAGCGATAACTGATCGCCCGAGTCATAAATAGTAAAAGGTTTTTTGTAATCTAACATTTCAACGTGTTGACGTAAGATGCGCACACAGAAGGAATGGAATGTATTAATCCAAAGATGACTCATGATCGGAACATGAATTTCAGATAATAATTTATAAATTCTGTGTTCCATTTCTTTCGCCGCCTTATTGGTAAAGGTGACACAAAGAATTTCATCGGGAGCGGCTAGGCCATTTCCGATGATGTGGGCCATACGATGAGTTAACACGCGTGTTTTACCTGAACCGGCTCCGGCTAAAATCAGTAACGGACCATCCATTGTTTCAACGGCGTCTTTTTGTGGGGGATTAAGATTTTTAAGCAGAAATTCAGATAGATTCATGCCCCGTTTTTTACACCAGAACAGAGAAGGTGTCGAACTTTTTGACGACTTTTTAAGTGACGGTGAGTGTCTCATTAAGCAACAGATCGTCAGATAGGCTAGGTTCAAATAGCATATAGCCTATTAGAAATGGAATGGATTTCGCTAGATTGAATTCGAAGAGGTATTAATGGCACGTTCAACCATCCGCAAAACTCTATATAATGCTGCTATTTGGTCAATCAGTTTGGCCGTATTTTCCTGTCAACCACAGACTCCGGTTTCGGATGCCAATGGTAACTTGCAGGTTTTAGTTCCTATCGTGGGTAAGGACGTTGATAATAAATCAAGTAAACTTGAAACAGTAACGATCAAAAATATCACGAGCTTGAAAGAAGTTTCGGGCTCTTATGCACAATTTTACTATACTCCGGGTGGTGGATCAGGAGCCTTGACGGGTTCAGCTCCACAGGCGCGTTTTGTTCGCACGGGCGATGATTTATATGTTCCATCTGACTCGATTACGCAGCAAATGTTTTCATTATATTATCACGTACAAAATCTAAATGATTTCAATGAGCAGATTTCGCCAGATTTAAAACAAACTCATCCCTTCCAAATTGGATTGCACACGCAGGTTTCGGGTAGTCCGGCCACAACTCAGAATAATGCATTCTTTGATGGAGAATCAAATGCACTCTTATTCGTACCTTACACGTTAGATAATATTCCAATCAGCGTGAACAGTGGGATTATCGCTCACGAATTTTTCCATTCTATTTTCTTTAAGCATGTGTTGGGAACATTCAATGCTCGTCAACAGGCTTTGATTCAGGCTTCTGCGGATCAAGTTCATGCTTCGAAAGTTTACTACTTCAATCAAACATTTGTTCGTGGATTAAATGAAGGTATTGCGGATTACTGGGGTTGGTTGTATACGAACAACGTGGATTATATCAGTATATCTTTACCTAAATTTGGTGACGAGCGTAAATTAGAGTTAGCTGATAATTTAGTTGGCCAAATTGAAACGGCCGGAGATATTGAAGACCGCGTAGTTGAAGCTCAGGATTTATCGAATAATCCGACAGAGTATTTATCGGCTTATATTTATCATGTAGGAACTCCGCATGCGCGCTTCTTGAAGGCTTTAACGCAGAAAATAGCGAATGAAAACAAAAACACGACAGGTGTTTCAGCAAAATTAACGATGGCTCGTGCTATTTACGCCTATATGAAAAGATTATCGAACGCGACTTCAGCTTATAAAAGTACGGATGTCGTGGCGGCCGATGACTTATTTAAATTCTTTGCGCAGCCAAGTGTGTCTGGAGTAGCATTATCAAGTGATCAATGTGATTTTGTTTTGAAATACGTAAATACAAAAGATAAAGCCTTAAAAGGAACTCTGTGCCAAGGAACAAAGAATAATGAATAATTTTTTCCTGATACTTTTTGGTTTTATGATGACGGCTGGCAGCTTAGCTTCAGCGAATGAAATTCATATTTTTGCTCCTGGCTATCAAATGCGTTATGAGAATGACGAAGATCAAACGATTAAGAATCGTCAGTACACGAATTACAATTTAGCTGCGGTTATTTTTGATGATTATCTTATCGGTGGAGAATTCAATCAACGTTCGAGTGAATCAGGGAACGCCGCTTTAAATATTAAAACAGAGTTCCAAGAATTTAATTTGTACGCGGGATACTTTATTTACTCTAAGTTGTTGAATGAAGAATATAAAGTGGTGTTTGATATTGGCCCAGTTGGTTACATCGGGCAGAATCGTACAACAGTAGAAACAACGGTAGGGTCTTTTACTGCTCAATCGAACGGTGAAGATAATTTAGTTTATGCTTTGGGGTTACAGGCGACTTTGCGTTTGTCTGCCTTGATTCTACAAGCTGAATCTCGATATGCCTATTCTCGTTCTTACGAGCCTAGCTACACACCTGTTTACGGTGTGCGCTTGGGATTCAGAATTGGTCTTTAATTAATTTCGGCTAGGCGTTCTTGTAGTCGATCAGAAAGCTTAATTTTCGTTGAGCCTTTAATCTGTAATAATAAATCAATCGTTTTTTCATAAGACGGGTATGTGGCTAGCGCGGCCGGATTTTTAGTTTTGTAATAACTGATAATTTGGCAGGCGGCATAGATACCCGATTTAGATAAATGGGGTTGAGATGATTTGATCATTAAGATTAAGTCGTCGAAGACTTTATTATCTAATTTATTTAAAGCTTGGAAGACAATCATGTTAGCTTGTGTACGGCCAGAAGGATCGCTGGAGATTCGGAAGCTTGTTTGATCTTCTTTTTCAAGAGATTGCAGATCTTTCTCCATGAGAACATCAATAATAGAAGCATTGATACGTCCTTCGATATTACGAGGGGTATGAAGAAGGACTTCAGTGCTATCTTGAGTCCAAGCCTGATCTGGAATTAAGTTTTTACCGAGCATGATCAGTTTAGCATACTGAGAAGTTTCAAGATTATTGTTCGTATTTACAAAGTGAAGTGCATTTTGCCAAGCGTGCGTGATTTTCTCAGTTGCGACGCGAACATTGATTTTAAGTAAGGCATTTAAGATCAAATCAGCATGAGAGTGATTTTGCTGAACCTGACTAAGTAAGTAAATAATATGGTGATCGGCACGGAAGTGTTCGATTTGATCAGGGTAGTTAGCCAGAATATATTCAATTTCATTAAACTGGCTGATTTGATATCCACTTTGATCAGCCATATTTTTAAATTTAAAGTTTTCAACTTGATTCGGGATTTCAGCGAGATCTTTGATATCAACAGCTTGAGCTGAAGTGATGCTAAGAATATTTTTATCTTTATTTGTGACAGCATCCATCAGACGAGTTGTAAAAGTTAAGGCGTCTCCAAGGAAACCATAGCCAGCAGAGCGTTTACTGAATGTGATGTCAGAGCTATAAATTGCACTTTTTAAAGTGAAGCGACGTTGTTCATTATCAATCGGGAAATCAATTTGAGAGAACTCAAACATAAGATCTCGCGAGAACGCCATCGCGCGTTTTTGTGAGGCCTCACCTTTGAAAACGACGACGATTTCATCTCCAATTGTTTTCTCGAACAAGCCTTCGTAGCGTTGCAAGAGTTCGCAACCGAAGTTTTCCAAATTCATAGTCATTTGCTGTGTCGTCGATCCTTGTCCTGCGGCAACGACTTTAGAGAAGCCATTAATATCGACTTTAGAGACAGTCCCGTAGAACGAGTAAGGGATTTTGTGATTATTCTTTTTAATTTCATTTAAAACACTGAACTCGAGCGAAGTTTCAAGTAAGTCGATGTCTTTGTTGAGTTCTTCATTTTGTTTAACCAGAGCTGCGGTCGCGGATTTAATGATTTTCATATCGCGAAGCTGCAAGAAGCCGAAAGCTTTCGTGAGAACTTTAAGCCATAAAGGATCTTTACCTTGAAGTTTGTAGCGATTCTGAATCGATTCAGCGAAGACTAAGACTGCACAAAGGATGAATGAGAAGACGATGTAGATAACAAGAATTAAATCTTTAATAAGTTCTTCACGTAAAGCCACATTATTTTTAAGCTGGTTCCAGATATTAATTTTCTGTGGAGTTAGTACGGAAACAGACCAGTTGTAGGCTCCAGTTTGCATTTTCAAGAAAGTCAGAGGGATATTCTTAACAACAAACGAAACGGCTTTACCATTTTCTTTAATCGGAGGAAG
>CAZXZW010000007.1:0-43964 GCA_964645745.1 uncultured Bdellovibrio sp. | reverse complement strand
GATAATGGCAGATACATTATAAAAACGAAAACAACGATTTTAAAAAGATCTGACAAGTATTTCATTATTTAGTTTGGACCTGTGGGTGTGTTTTGTAATAAGCCGACCAGCTACTGACCATAGATCCATCAGGAAATTGGCAGAAGTCACTATCATCATTAGTTGATGTTTTAGCAATAAGTCCTTTGCCGCCCATAAGTTCACAATGAATAGCACCAAAGTTATTGTGATAAGGAGATTTCATATTATCTTGCGGTTTTGTATTGGTAGTTTCGATACTTTTTGTATAAGCCTGACAATTCGGAGTTTTTCCTTTAAAGCAGTTTTGACTTAAAAGTAATCCTTGATGAATCTGAGTCGAAAAAACAGTCGTTTTATTATCAAAACTTAAAGAGTACTGATTAGGTTTAAGTTTAGGCCTATTTTTCTGAGCGATAATTTCCTGTTGAGATCTTTTAACAGGAGTTCGTTTGCTACATTTTAATTGAGGATTTTTAGGATCATCAATACAGCGAGATGTTTCTTTAACCATTTCTCGAGTCATTTTAGCATGAGCTTTAACTTGAGGATTCTGTTTTTGTTGAGAGGCTGTTGTATCAAGAGCCTGAGCTTGATTCGATATAAGTTGAGCAACGCAAAAAAACGTTAAAATTAGGATTAGTTTCATGGTTTAGCGACCCTTTGTGTTTTATTTTTTCTCTTCAACAGTTTTTAAAATCTGTCCATCATCATTGAAAACTTTTTTAGCTTTTTTGCTATCAACTCCAATGGCCATGTATTGGCCCGTAGGATTTTTGACCATGATTCTCATGTCATAAGTTTGCAACAAGTTAAGGAATTGAGGATTAGCATAGTATTTTTTAACTTCTTGATACTGACCACCAGAAACCGTATTAAAAGCTTTCAAAGATTGGATAGTCTTAACCATCTCAGATCCTTCAGCTTGTTTTTGCTGAGCCGTTTTTTGAGTAGGAGCTGAACCTCCAGTAGTAGAGCCGCCACCTGAAGAAACTGTTCCGCCAGATCCACCGCCACTACTAACGCCAGAGTTTGCAGTTTGTGGAGATCCACCTTTACCAGCGTTAGTATTTCCAAGATTACCAGAACCTGTATAGAAACTGTTGTTTTTTTCAGGATTACCGCCACCCATTTCAGAAGGTTGGCCTGATGATCCTAAAGATGTTTTTCCAGTTGTGCCGCTGTAACTTTCATCAACACTGGTAGGCATACGAGTAGCTGTGTTTGGCGAGTTGTTTTTTTGTATTTTTGAACTAGAAGAAGACGTAGGCACATAAGTAGAGCCAGTTGTAGTTGTTCCAGTGTTATTGGAAGCTAGTGTAGTAGTAGTCGCATTAGCTGTATTTGTTGTTGTAGCAACGGCAGCATTTAATTTATTAGTTAATGTATTTCCACTATTCGCGAACGAGTTCATTGTCTTTTGAACAACTTGTCCGAACGAGCTGTTTGCTGGAATAGTGTATGAGCTACCTTCTGTTGTTCCTGCTGTAGTATTCGAAGCGAGAGTTGCGAAATCTGAATCACTTGGTTGTGTGAAATCTGATTGGGTAACAGGATTTGCTCCGCTTCCTAGCTTATTTTGGACTGAAGTATTTAGCTGCTGTTGATTTTGTAGCTCTCCAGCAAAAATAGGATGTGCACCTGATGCTTCGCCAGTTTCTTGTTCTTTAATTGTTAAGTCCTTACTTATTATCGCAGCGACCTTTGTTTGATTTTTACATGCGGCTGCTAACTGATTACTGGTAGGAATTTTTTGATCTTTAATCTTGGAAGCATCACTATCACCAATATTTTTTAAATTTTTTTCATTTTCTGAAACAAGACAAACATCGGTAAATAGTTTGGCATAAGACTCATTAATACATTTATCATAGACATTATCTGTTGGCGTTTGCATTTGCTCGCCGTAATGGAATAGTTCGTGTCCGAGAGTCGCTTTGATATTTTCGGGAAGCTTTTGTTCGCCTCGCGAAAGTTTTTTCAAATTAGACCAGTCTAAAGAGATCTTAGCTGGGCTGGTTGTTTCATTGAAAGACCCGAGTCTTTCTGCTGTATTCATATCGCAGCTAATTTGAATTGGTTTGCCACCTTCTCCAAGTTTTTTTACTAAATCTAAATATTTTGAATAAACAGATAAACTGTAACTTAAATAGTTTGGATCTGTTTTGATAAGCTTGTTAACGCTGTCATTAGCGTAGCACTTTGAAAGCCAGCTTTTTTCACTGTCGAGCATATTTTGTAAAGATATGCCAATAGTTTCTTTTTGATCTTCACTGCACGTGGAATCAGTTAAACCAGAAATGATACTAGCTTTAATTCCTTTTGTGTAAGGCCTTAAGTCAATATTCAGTGCTTTTTCTGAAAGATTTTTTTCACAAATAGAGTAGTCAGAAGTATCAAAGTAAATGGTTTTTTTCTTAGATAAAAATTTCATTTTTCCATTTGAAAAAGAAATTTTATAATTAGTTTTGTTTGAATCAAGTTTGAAGTTTGAAGTTGTTGTTTTCTGGAATTTTGTAGTTTCGAGTTCGTATTTATCGGACAAATAGTAAATGCTTTTGATCGAAGGATTTTTATAAACAAGAAGTTGCTGTTTGTTGAAGTATATTCTACGAAAATATTTAAAATCTGTAACAAATATTTTATTTGGATCACTTGAACCAGGAAAACCACTGGCGTGGTTTAAAATAATTAAGAATACCAAACAAAGTCTAGCTAGTGTAAAATTTTTTGTGGAATACATCTGTCTACAATGTTATCAATAAGTGATGTCTTATTTAAGAAAACAATTAAGCTTTCTACTTTTGTCTGGGTTTGCTTTTATCGTAACGGTAGAAGCATCTGCTGACTATACGAATCCTTTTGTACCTGTATATGTAAAGGGAGATGATGTTTCTCATTCTAAACCAAGTGCTATTTATGAAGAATCTAAAGACAGTAAAATTGTTATTCCCAGTATGCCTGTATATAAAACTCAGGACGATATCGGCGACTGTAGAGGCTTTAGTCTAGCTGCCGTAGTTCAACAATATACGTGTGCTAAGTGGAAAAGTGAAATCCCAGATTGTAAAAATCTGCCTTCCGATAGTGCAATCTCTTATATGGGAATGATGGCATATACAAATCAAATTCCAAACCAACCAAACACTTTTCAGCCGAATCAAAAAAGTAGTCGCGGTATGAATGAAATAATCGACGATCTTTCTAAAAATGGAAACAGATTGATTTTAGATTCATGCAAGCCGTTTGATGCTCTTGTAAATAACTTTAGTAAAAGCGGTCAGGCCGGACTGGATAAAAGAGATAAGTTTTTTGAGTATTTAAGAAAAACTTATGATAGTAAAAAAAGTAAAACCGAAGCGGATATAGCAGATTGTCCAGATTGCATTGCTGAAATCAATAAAGATTCTGGCTTAAATGTAAATTTGTTGAACTTGAAAAAAGCCTTAGCAAAAGATACGTACGATAAGTTTTTATATTCATTATTTTTTGATGGGTGCGAAATGGAAAGCTTTCCTTCTGGGTTTAGTGCAAGAGCATATCCTGCTGATAATATGAATGTTAGTTCTACTGATGTTAAAAATAAAATTAAAGAAGGCTTGAAGCAAGGGCGGCCTGTGTTATTTCCGTCTTTGTGTGTGTCACAGGATAAAGGTAATGACTGTAAAGTTTCACATTCGCTGGTTATTTCTGGTTATAAAAAAGTTTGTGTCGCAGGAAGTTCTACTAGCTGTAAAGATGTATTTAAGCTTCATAATTCATGGGGTGCTGAATGGCAAAGAATGAATAATGACGGATGGGTTGATGCAGATATATTGACTCAAAATACCGTTAAAACTAAGTCATCATCTGGATATAGAATCGATTCTGGCAGTGTAATTTGGTTAGACCCTTAAATATTCATATTGGTAATATTTACTCGGTATTGAATTATTTTAAAAATCAATCTACTAAGTCTTCAATATAATGAATTTAACTGATTTAAGATTAATAAATATTAAAATATTTACAAGTCACTTCTTTGCGTTGTTTAATCTGTTTGATGCATGTAAATACTTTTCTTCAGTAAGAGGAGTATGTATGAAGTATTGTTTGTTAAAAATAGTAACATTGTTTGCCATTTTATTCAATTTTAAACAGGCTAACGCTCAAGAGTCTTTTGAGAATGTATCTGAAGATGATTTAAAGCATATTCAGGAACTTATGGACAAAAATATTTTAGTGAAAAAGGACAATGAAGTTAAGTTAAACGACTTATTGAAAGAGGCTGATCTTATTCGTCGTCTGGATAATACCAAGGGTACCAATTGCGGAGATGGAAGTTGCTGGTAAGAATCGTAACTTTAGTAGCTTTTTTAGGGATAATAACATTTTTGGTATTAATAAATATGACACAAGATAAATATAACAAAGCCCTGAAAGTAGGCGTAAATTTAGATAATCTAATGCTTCCGATTGATCCGTTAAATAACATTAATCTAACGAATGCATTTTTCAGCAATAACTTGTATTCAAATTTAATAGATGTTGATGAAAATAATAACTATCAACCGGAGTTGGCATCAAAGTATTGGTTTGATCCAGATCAACGTAAACTGTTTTTTGAGTTTGAAAATTCACGCATTAATGCTTCAGATGCCGCATTTTCATTGAAAAGACTGGTCTCGCAAAATAGGCACTTGCATACGGATTTTTGGAATATTATCTGTGAAGTTAAAGAAGAGTCTAGTTTATGTGAGCAAAGAATTTATGTTGAAAATAACATATTAGTTATTAAATACGAAGATCAGAGCAAAGCTCAATATATAATACCAACTTTGGCTTCTGTAGACTACAAGATCATTCCTATTGATGCATTCGATAGTAAAGATTTTAAAGTAGCACAAATTATAGACTATACAAAAACAAGTGGGCACTATCATTTAATTGAAAAAGAAAATAAATACTTTTTTGTTAGAAACAGTCATGCGGCAAGAAATATTTACAGATTATACGAATTAGTAAATATGAATTCAGAATTTTTATCTTCAGGCAATCCAAATCTGGAAGAGGTTGATGTTATTTCTTCCACTGTGGTTCTGTTGGAAAAATCATATAAATCATTAATAGATAATGGTTGGAATGTGTTCAGTACTCATAATATTAGTATTGGATTATTAGTTTTTAGCAAAAAAGGGGTCTCGAGCACTACAGTTTCAGATAGATTTAATTTTGCACGTCGATTGTCGATCGCGGGGCAAAAGAAAGTTCGAGTCGCGCAATCGCATGCGACAGTTGAGTTTTTTCAAGATTTCGGTCAAGGGTTTTTAAATAATTTGCAGCTAGGGGAAATTAGTTTGTTACGCTCAAATATAGAAAACAATACTAAATCTTCGATCACTTTTGGCGTCAAATATGTAGATAAATGGACAGATTTCGTTAATGAAAATAAAGATATAAAAATTGTGAAAATAGATAGTTTTATCCCTAATCTAACTGAGTTAGAGCAGCCGGATTCATATACTATGACGAATGACGTATCTTTTGATTTGAGCTTATCTCTAATTTCTTATGCTGCTAATGTCGGGCTTCTGGATATGACAAAAAAAGAAGTAGATGAGTTTGCAAATTTAAAAATAGAGGCGGAAAAAATAGCATATATAAATGCTGTCCATTTTAAAACGTTAAAAGATTGCAAAATATATCCCATGTGGGCATCGCCATATCATACTGCCTTTAAAGGTTACTACGAACACAATCTTTCAAAATTTAATTCTAGAACATTGTTATGGAAAATTCATTAGATACTTTTAAGGGATGGATTTTAAATTCAGCTCAAAATAAAAAAATATTTATTAGTCAGCTGACATGGCCTTCGCGCTTAGGCTTAAGTGTAAGCGATTATATTGTGCAGGTTCATTTTGCAGGTGAAGACTTTATTGGACATGGGTCAGATCTTGATTCTGATATGGCAATTTTGAAGGCAGCAGCAGAGGCTTTTGAGCGCTACTGTGTTACTTCATTGGGGTTGAAAAATTCAAATGGTTGTGCTGTTCATACGGATATTAAAAAGGCTGAAACAAATGCTTTGCTGGAGCTTATTGAAAGAGATTGTTTTTTAGTTAGTTTTATTAATGGAAGTGCATTTAAAGAAATTGATCATTCTTTTTATAATGCTCGTTTAGAAAGTCGATACAAACTGGTTAATTACAGTTTAGCATCGAAAGACTTAAATGTAGCGCTTACAAGAATAACCATTGATGGCGCGGCTAACATTTTAGGCCTAGGGATCGCTCAAAGCTTAGATCTGGCATTAGAGAAAAGTGAAATAGAAGCTTTAAGGCAGTTGGTATACGTAGTTGATAAGGATTTGATAGCTCATGCTAGCTACGATAAAGTTAGTACAAAGAAAAAGCTAAGTTTTGATGATCATGGAAATATCGCTTTGACTCGAAAACATTACGAAGAAATTGCATTCATATTTGAACAGGGCGCTGTTCAAGAAAGCCAGGATTTCAATTTTTTTGATCCTACTTTTACAAAATTTAAAATATATGATATAAAGCTTGACGAAGAAAATCCATTTTATAATATCCCGTTATATTTCGTTAAAGCAAATAATGTTTATGCTCAAGAACTTTTTGCAGGTAGTACATTTGAAAATATTAATCCTTTAAGAATTCAAACCAATAAGAAGCTGAATTTATGTTTGCATCCATTTCGATAAATTCAACAGTTAAAAAATTTATATTTTTATATGTATTGTCTCTAACGCTAATGTTGTTAATCATGGCATTAGTATACAATATGTATATAACTTATTTATCTAATGTTGTTAGAGATTTGGCTCGAAATTCCGTTATGATTCATGATACTTTTTCTTTACGCCAAAGCATTGTTCCTTTAATTAAAGATGACGTCTTAGAAATTAAAATTTATAATGCAGATAATATTTCTATTTTTGAACATAGTCAAATTGCAAGTGCGATTTTGACTTGGGATAAATTATATAAAGTTATCGAAAAAGAAAAATTGCTATATAAATTTAGTTTGAAAATGAGTTTGCAAAAGTACATTTTAATATTTTTTTATTTGAGTGTTTTAATGCTATTCTCTTACTATCCTTTTTTAAGCTATGAGAAAAAAGAAATTCGAAATCAAAACAATCAATTTTTAGTAAGTATTTCAAAAAAATTAGCGCACGACATAAGAAGTCCGATTTCTACTTTAAATTTAATTTCTAGTAAAATTGCTGATCCAGATCTTAAGGAGTTGCAACGCGCAGTTGTAACGCAGATAAATTTTATTGCAGACGATTTGTTAAGTTCAAACAAGGAGCAAGGTAAAAATCCTGACCCGATTGCAAGACAAACATACGCTGATTTATTAAGCCAGATTCAAAAAGAATATAGTTTGAAATTTACGCATCCGAATGTATCAATAGTTTTTCAGATTGATGCAATGTTAAAAAAACTCCCAGCAGTTCATTCTAAGATACTTTATCCAATAATTTGTAATTTAATTAATAATAGTGTTGAAGCTATCAATCCAGAGATTGGTAAAATAGAAATTAAATCTCGTTTAAATGTTGATGTGTTGATGATTGTTGTTAAGGATAACGGAATTGGAATTCCAGAGGATATTCTAGTTAAACTAGGACGGCAATTCATCAGTCATGGGAAATCGGAAAGTTTGGCTTCAGGAAATGGTATGGCTCTATTTAATGCAAGAAACGATATTATTAAAATTGGTGGTAGCTTTAATATTAAATCTGTCATTAATGAATATACCAAAGTTGAAATTAGTATTCCCATCTAAAACTCCTGGCCCCAAAAACGCAAAAAGCAGAGATGAACTAACTCAACTCTGCTTTACGAGCTTTCGGCGACTCACTTAAAAAGGAGGTTCCGAATGCCGGATAAATCTACTAACCACAGATTGTTTCGTCGTATTGGACTGATAACTTTAGTGGTTCTTCGAATAATTCTATTATTCTTGGAAATTCTTAAGCGTTATCTAGACCTTGGTTAATTAAGAGCTGACTTCATTTCCCGTTCTATGATTTGAAAGGACCGAAGAGGGGACTTTAAATCCTTTGCTGTAAAGCTCATGGAACCGTACTGTGGGGTTTGAGTTAGTTCACTTATATATTTTGTCGAACAAAGCAAACATATGGATAGTAGGGTGTTTAAGTGGTTACCAAAATAAAAACGGCGAAGATACCTTCGCCGTTTCGTGATTCTAATCCTTATTTTAACGTTTTCTTACAAAGCTCGAAATAAACTACTTATTCAATCTTTGGATGATCGCTGAAGTTAAGTGGTTTTGCTCAACTAATTCTTTTTTGTACACTTGAGCGTCTTGTAATGAATTAAATAATCCTACTTGTACGCGGTACCATGTTTTTCCGTTTACTGTAGCTACAGAGTGCGAAGCTTTGTAACCGCGAGCTTGTAAGCTGCTTGCGATTTTTTCAGCTTCTGCGGGAGACGGGAACGCGCCTACTTGTACTGTGTATTGGCTTTTTCCGTCTGCAGAGTCTGCACCTTTAACATCTTGAGTGATTGATTTTGCGCGCTCAGAAATGTTGGCTACTTCGCGGACCATTGTTTCGCCGTTTTCTTTCGCTACTTTTTTCGCAGGTTTCGTAGTAGCTTTTGCTTTTGGCTCTTCTACGATTGAACCATCTTCGTTGATTGTTTTAACGATGCTGCCTGAATCAGCTTTTGATGTATCTACTAAATCTTCTGTGTTTTCTTCTGAAAACTCTTCAGCCATTTTTGCAACGTCTGCATCCGTGATCGGAGTAGAGTTTGTGATGCTCGATTTTATAGGGTTACCATGTTCATCATTTACAACAGCTGTCGTTGTTCCAGTTGCCGCCGCTTCGCCGTGAGCTTCGCTTGGTGCGCGTGATGATGCTTCGTCAGCAATGCTTTCATGCTTATAGTTTGGATCTAATAACGATAGCTTGTGCTGATTATCTGAATACTTTTTACCTACAAATGTTCCAACCGAAAAAGAAAGGATTGAAACTAAAAAAACGAGACATAATTCTATAATTCTATTTGTATTCATCGCCATAAATGCTTCCTATGCGTTTAAAGTAGCTATATAATAACCACTCATACATTCTAACCCGAAAACAATTTTTTCGTCAAATTTGTGGAGTACTTTATGGAAAATGGGGAAGCAAAGTCTAGTTATATGGCCTCAATTGATATTAAACAGGCGTTTGCAGCCGCTGAGGACGCGGTTAAACAAGGACGAGCCTTATTATTAGATTATTTTGGAAAAAATCACAATGTCCAACATAAAGAGAAAGCCGGCTTAGTCAGTGATGCAGATAAAAACTCAGAGACCCTCATCAAAGGAATTTTGAAAAAAGCCTGCCCAGATTTTGATTTTTTAGGCGAAGAATCTGACTACGAAGACGAGATGTCAGCCTCTCAAAAAGAAACTTACTTAAACTCTAAAAAGCCTTCAAAAAAACCTCGTTGGATTCTTGATCCTTTAGATGGAACAACTAACTATTTACACCAACTTCCGATGTGGGCGATCTCTTTAGCACTTGAAGTTGATGAAGAAATTCAAATCGGAATTGTTGATGTTCCGATGATGAATCAAACTTTCACTGCTATTCGTGGACAAGGTGCTTTTTGCAATGGAAAAAGACTATCTACATCTGAATGTGAAAAATTAGAAGACGCTTTCATGACGACTGGTTTTGTCGCGGATCATCCCGAGGTTTTATCTGAGCAATTGAAAATTTTTGAGCACTTCGTTTGGAAGGCGCAAGCTATTCGTAGACCTGGAGCGGCCGCTTACGATTTAGCTATGGTAGCCGCTGGAAATTTTGATGTTTACTGGGAGAAAAATATTAAACCTTGGGATGTGGCTGCAGGTATTTTACTCGTGGAAGAAGCGCGCGGAAAATGTACAAATTACGCTGGAGGGAAGTATCATGCTTTCCAAAAAGATTTAATTGCCGGTACCCAAAAAGTTGTTGATTTGTTTGTTTCGGATTTAAAAAACATCAAAAGATAATTTGCTAAAATCATCAAAAAAAGAGTCTAGAAAAAGCTGTTAAATTTGATGAAAAATACGAAAAAAGAATTAAAGAATTCTTCAAAAGCGGGTTGGAAAACCCGCTTTTTTATTGGTCGAGGATAAGACCAAGGGCTAGTCGAGTCTAGGTCTAGTCCATGACAAAATTCCAACTGGACCAGTCAGACTTTTGGATTTTTTTGCCGAGACTTATATCCTCAAATCCAATGCTTTTCTCAGCGCGACAAAAAAACTAAATTACGTTTCTTTTTCGACTCTAAAGTCTAGTTGGCACTTTCGTTGCTCACCTTCTTTATATATAGGTGTGTCTAAAAATTAACGGACTGTTTTAAAGACTAAAATCGAGGAGGATGCAGTGGCTGAAGAAAAAGCAAACGTAGAAGCAACACAAGCCGCAGCTTCGGGTGGAGAAGGTAAATCAAAAATTTTAATGGGCTTAGTTATTATTAACATGCTTGTTGTTTTTGGCGTTGGCTTTATGTTGTGGAAATCAAAACACACGCAAGTAGCTGATCCTAATAAAGAAATTGAGCAAGTCATCGAAGGCGAAAAGAAAACGCAAGAAGGTGAGAAAACTCAAGGCGAAGAGATTGGTAAAGTGGTTCCATTGGAAACTTTCATCGTGAATTTAGCAGGTTCTAAAGGCCGTAAAGTTTTAAAAGTAAATATGGAATTGGAAGTTAAAGGTGCTGACGTGATTCAAGAGATTGATAATCGTAAAGCCCAAATCCGCGATTTCATTATCATTATTCTATCGAGCAAGACATTTGAAGAAGTTTCGACTAAAGAGGGTAAAGATCATTTAAGAAATGAAATTAAAGATAATATCAATACCTTCCTAGTTAAAGGCAAAGTTTCGAACGTGTATTTTACTGAGTTGATTTACAACTAAAGGAAAGAACAGCCATGAATCAAGTATTATCACAAAGTGAAGTTGATGCTCTCTTAGCCGCAGTTGGTGAAGGAAATATTCCTGCTGATGGTGGCGGTAAAAAGTCGGGTGGCTCAGTCGCTAAAGATGAAAATGTTATTAGCTATGATTTAACCAGCCAGGATCGAATCATCCGTGGTCGTCTTCCACAGCTTGAAGTTATTTATGAAAAATTCATGCGTTCATTCCGTGTATCGTTGTCATCAGCATTACGTAAGATCGCTTCGATCTCATTAACTTCAACTGAATTCATTAAATTCGGTGAGTTCATTAATACCTTACCCATTCCCACATGTATCAGCGTTCTTCGTTTCAATAACTTACGCGGATCAGCTTTATTCGTTTTGGAAGCTAAGCTTGCTTACGCTCTAGTAGATTCTTTCTTTGGTGGAGCAGATCGTCCATTCATTAAAATGGATGGTAAAGAGTTCACGCCGATTGAACTACAAATCGTCAAAAAAGTAGTGGAATTAGCTATCGCTGATTTAGAATCAGCTTGGTCAACAATCGAAGTGATTGACTGTTCTTTCCAAAGAACAGAAATCAATCCTCAGTTCGTAGGTATTATTCCTCCAACTGACGTTGTTATCGCATCAACTTTTGACATCGAATTGGAAAATATCAATGGAACCGTCGCGATCGTTATGCCTTACGCGACGATCGAGCCAATCAAACAAAAACTATCGACAGGTTTCCAAGTTGAGTCGGATCAAACAGATAAAAAATTATGGACTTCGATCATCCGTGATCAGTTGTTAGAAACTGAAGTGGATATCAAAGTTAATTTAGGTGAAACCGAAATCAAATTGAAAGATTTGATGAATCTTAAAGTGGGCGACGTCATCCCATTGACACAGGATTCAAGCGGTGAATTAGACGTGCAAGTTGAGCAAGTTAAAAAATTTAAAGGCTACTACGGAGTTCATCATGGAACTGTAGCCGTACAAGTTACTAGACCTATTGAGAAATAAGAGCAGGGAGAATATATGTCAGAAGCAGCAGGAGTAACAAAGGAAAAAAATCTAAATTTAATTTTAGATATTCCTTTGCGCGTAACGGTTGAATTAGGCCGTACGAAAATGCCAGTGAATGAATTACTTAATTTAACTCAAGGATCTGTGATCGAGTTAAGTAAATTAGCTGGGGAGCCCATGGAAGTACTAGTGAACGATAAGTTAATTGCTCGCGGTGAAGCCGTGGTGGTTAATGAAAAATTCGGTGTGCGTTTAACGGATATTATCAGCCCGACAGAACTTATCGAGCAAATGAAGTAGTGATAAATATGAAAAAAATTATCGTAGGAACTTTATTAGTATTGTCATCATTCTCAGCTTTCGCTACGGAAGAAGTAGTTAATACAGTAACAACACCTGAGAATGAAATTCCGTTAAAGATGGCTGAAGCGGGTAAAAATGAATCTCAAAGTGTAAGTGGCCAAAAAGCTATTTTCACTATCGGGATTTTATTAGCTTTAGCTGGTGCGGGTTACTATGCTGTTCGTCGTTTTTCTCACACGAGCAAGCCAGGTAAATCAAACATGCAGATTAAAGTTTTATCTCAGCATTATTTAGGTCCAAAGAAAAGTTTAGCCATCGTGCGTGTAGCCGGTGAATCTATTCTGATCGGTGTTACGGATCAAAATATTTCAATGATCAAAGCCTTAGCTTTATTAGATGAAGAACTTCCGCAAGTTCTACCTAAAGATTTTGATGAGACTATGACTGAGCAGTTAGCTGATCAAGATATCGAAACAGATGATTTCTCATTCGAAGGAATCAAATCAACTGTTTCTGAGAAAATTAAATCAATGAGGAACATACAGTAATGAAAAACTTCTTAAAGCAAAAATACTCTATGCTAATTGTCTTTATTCTCGCAATGGTTGCGAGTCGTTTTGCTTTAGCTCAAGTGACATTACCGACTGTTAATTTAGGTTTTAAAACCGCTAATAATCCAACGGAAGTCGTGAGCACAATTAAACTTGTGATCATGATGACAATCTTAACGTTGGCTCCAGCTATTTTGATCATGATGACGGGGTTTACTCGTATCTTGATCGTTCTTTCTTTTTTAAGACAAGCTATGGGGGTGCAACAAATGCCTCCGAACCAATTACTAGTAGGTTTGTCTTTATTCTTAACGTTCTTTGTTATGAATCCCGCTTTTAAAGAAATCAATAACAACGCTGTAAATCCGTATATCAACGGAACTATCTCTCAAGATGCAGCGATCGAGAATGCCTTAGCTCCGCTTAGACGTTTTATGTTCGCGCAAACACGTGACCAAGATTTAAGTCTCTTTGTTAAGATGGCGAAAATCGAACAGCCGAAAACTCGCGCTGACGTTCCCACATTAGTTTTAATTCCATCGTTTATCGTTTCTGAATTAAAAACAGCTTTCATGATCGGTTTCATTATTTTCTTACCTTTCTTGATCATCGATATCTTAGCGGCCAGCGTATTGATGGCTATGGGGATGATGATGGTTCCACCAGCTGTTATTTCTTTACCGTTTAAGATTATGCTTTTCGTATTAGTTGATGGCTGGAGCCTACTGATAGGGTCGATGGTCAAAAGTTTTGGTTGAAGGTACAAACTTAAACTAGAGCTTAAGAAGTTAAAAGAATTTTAACTGACGTAAAGAACAAGGATGTTTAAATGAATGACGATATAATTTTACAACTCGGACAAGATGCTTTGAAGACGATGGCCATGCTATCGGCTCCGCTTTTGATTAGCACATTAGTGGTGGGTTTGATAGTAAGTATTTTCCAAGCTTTAACTCAAATCAATGAAGCGACTTTAACATTCGTACCTAAAATGATCGTAATCGCTATCGTTTTAGTTTTATTAGGTCCATGGATGTTAGATTTTATGAAAACATACACTGTGAATTTATTTGATAGTGTTTCATTCGTGGTAAGAGGACAGTAATGATCGAATTGTCGAAATTAAACGAAATTCAGTTGATCGTATTCGGCTTAATTATGCTGCGTATGATCGCGTTCGTTGTTTCGGCAGCCGTTTTCAGTGCGCCCTCTATTCCGGTAATGATGAAAGTGTTATTCCCGATGGTTTTAACGATGATGGTTTACACATCGGTAGCGGATAATAAGTTAGTGGCTCGCGTGGCCGATCAACAAGATAACTTAATTATGCTAGCAGCTTTAGAATTGATTGTAGGACTGTGTTTAGGTTTCTTAACTCGTATGTTCTTCTTCGCTGTTTCAATGGCGGGAGAAATGATTTCAGTCGCTTTAGGTTTAGGCCAAGCGCAAATCTTCAATCCATTAATGGGAACTCAAGGAAATGCCATGGAGCAATTCCTAGTGATGTTCGCGACTTTAGTTTTCCTAGCGATTAACGGTCATCACTTAATGATCCAAGGTTTAATCCAAAGCTTCGGAACGATCCCAGTAGGAAACGTGAACATCAGCGCCATCGAATTAAGAAACGTGGTTATGGCTGTTCAAGATATTTTTGTCATCGCTATTCGTATGGCGGCTCCGATTGTGATTTCCATGTTAGTCGTTCAAATCGGAATTGGTTTATTAAGCCGTGCTGTTCCGCAAATTAACGTTCTTTCTACGGCAGCATCGGTTTCAGCTTTAATCGGCATTATTTTATTAATTATTTGTTTACCATTAATGTCTCAACAAATGAGTGGAGCGATCGAAGAAACGACCGCCTCATTCTTTAGCTTTGTGAAAGGAATCTAGTGTCAGAAGACCAAGGCGAAAAAACCGAACAGGCCACCGACGCGCGACGAGAAGAGTATCGTAAGCGCGGTCAAGTAGCTATGACACGTGAATTAGGCACGGCAGCGATAATTTTATTATCGGCGGGCATGCTTTACTTCATGGGTAAGTTTTTTATGGTCAACATCACTGAGATTTTCGAAAAAAGCATGAGCGGAGAATTCTTGAAGCTAGCTAAAGAAGAGCATAGCGGAGAGATATTCTTCTTCTTAGGTTATAAGTTAGTCATCTTATTAGGACCATTATTCTTTATTTCCGTTGTGGTCGGAGTAGCTTCGCAAGTCTTGCAAACGGGATTTCTTCAAATCGAAGATGCTCTTTCTCCTGATTTGAATAAGTTAAATCCGATGAATGCTTTGGGGCGTATTTTCTCGATGAAGGGAATTGCCGATCTATTTAAATCATTATTAAAAATTTCAGCTATTTTCTTCGTGATGTATCTTTTATTAAAATCTGAAGTTAAGCAAATTCCTTACTTATCAGGCTTCTCGACATCGCAAATTTTATCATATCTAGGTGGAGTTATCTTTAAACTGTTCATGGGAACGGGTATCTTCATGTTAGTTTTAGCTTTAGCTGATTATTTCTTCCAACGTTGGCAGTTGGAAAAAGAAATGATGATGTCTAAGCAAGAGATCAAAGAAGAACACAAATCGCGAGAAGGGGATCCGATGATCAAGGCTCGCGTACGTAAGATCCAGCGCGAGATTGCTAACCGTAAAATGTTAACGGAAATCCCTAAAGCTAACGTAGTTATCACTAATCCAACACATATTGCTTGCGTATTAAAATACTCTGATAAACTACCTGCACCGCAGTTAGTTGCGATGGGAGCTGATTTCATGGCTGAGAAGATCAAAGAGATCGCTCGTCAACACAATATTCCAGTGATTGAGAATAAACCACTAGCTCGTACTATTTTTAAAACAATGAAAATTGGACAGATTATCCCACGGGAATTATTCACGGCCGTGGCTGAAGTGCTTTCATACGTTATGCGTTTAAATCGTAAAAAAGCAAAACGTAAGCCGACTCAGACACCTAACCCGAATAGAGATAAAGGATTATAAGCATGGAACAAATTTTTAATTTTATTAAAAGATTTGATAAGATTACAAAAAATACAGATCTATTCATTGCCTTCAGTTTGCTGGCGATCTTAGCTGTTATGATCGTACCACTTCCTCCGATCTTGTTGGATTTAGCTTTATCTTTCTCATTAGCTTTAAGTTTACTTATTTTATTAACTTCAGTTTATATTAAACGTGCTTTAGAGTTTTCATCATTCCCGTCATTATTATTAATGACGACTTTATTCCGCTTAGGTCTTAATGTTGCAACCACTCGTTTGATTTTATCTCATGGTCACGAAGGAACGTCAGCAGCAGGATCGGTGATCAATGCTTTTGGTAATTTCGTAGTTGGTAATAACTATGTTATCGGTTTCGTTGTGTTCTGTATTTTAGTTGTTATCAATTTCATCGTTATCACTAAGGGTTCTGGTCGCGTGGCCGAAGTTGCTGCACGTTTCACATTAGATGCGATGCCAGGTAAACAAATGTCGATCGACGCCGAACTGAATGCGGGCGTGATCAACGAAACAGAAGCTCGTCGTCGTCGTAAAGAAATCGAACAAGAAGCTGATTTCTACGGAGCGATGGATGGTGCCAGTAAATTCGTCCGCGGAGATGCGATTGCAGGCATCATTATTACTGTCATCAATATCGTAGGCGGATTATTAATTGGTGTTTTACAGAAAAATTTAGATGTGGCAACAGCGGCAAAAAACTACACGATGTTAACTATCGGTGATGGTCTTTTAGCTCAGATTCCAGCTTTAATTATTTCAACAGCAGCCGGTGCCATCGTTACTCGTAGTGGTAGCGGTGATGACATGGGTAAAGAAGTGACTGGTCAATTATTTTCAAATACACGCGCGATTTACACAGCCGCTGGTGTGATGGGAATTTTAGCTTTAATTCCTGGTTTACCAGCTGCCCCGTTCTTATTTATCGGTCTAATTTTAGCGACGATTTCGTGGACGATCACTCAGTACAAAAAAGAAAAAGAAGACGAGATTCAAAAGAAGGCCGAGCTGGAAGCAGCTACTCCGAAAAAAGAAATTCTGGATTCAGTTCAAGGTGTGGATATGCTTGAGCTTGAAGTGGGTTACGGCTTAATTAAAGTCGTTGATTCATCTAAATCAGGCGATTTATTAGAGCGTATTTCTTCAATCAGAAAACAGTTTGCATTTGATTTAGGTATCTTAGTTCCAAGTGTTCATATCCGCGATAATTTATCATTAGCCGCTGGTGAATACCGTTTCCTCATCAAAGGAAGCAAAGTCGGTGGAGGGGTTCTTAAGCCTGATATGTTGATGGCTATGGATCCAGGTAACGTATCTGAGCGTGTAGAAGGAATTCCAACGAAAGAACCTGCATTCGGTTTAGATGCGGTTTGGGTCTCTCGTGCTCAAAAAGATAAAGCTGAATTTGCTGGTTACACAGTAGTAGATTTACCAACTGTGATGGCGACTCATATTACTGAAATGATTCGTACTCATGCTCATGAGTTATTAGGTCGTCAAGAAGCGTCTCAGTTAATCGAGAACTTCAAGAAAACTCATCCTAAAGTGGTGGAAGATCTTATTCCAGATAATATGTCATTGGGTGGCGTGGTTAAAGTTATGCAGAACTTACTTAAAGAGCAAGTTTCTATTCGTGACTTATTAACGATCTTCGAAACACTAGCTGATGATGCTCCTCGTGTTAAAGACTTAGATGTTTTAACTGAAAACGTGAGAAAACAGTTATCGCGTACCATCACAGAAAAATATATGAATGAAGAAGGCGAAATCTCAGTGATGACGTTTGATTCAAGATTAGAAGAGTTGATCTCAAGTTCATTACTTCAAACTGAGCAAGGTATTCAGTTAGTGATGGATCCACAATCAGCTTCTAAAATGATTACTCACATTGCGAATAACATTGAAAAGCATCCTGAAATTGCGGGACAGCCGATCCTATTAACGAGTCCGACGGTGAGACGTCATATCTCGAAATTAGTGGCGCGGTTCATCCCACAATTGATCGTGTTATCGCATAGTGAAGTTGCGCCTGAAGCTCGTGTTCAGTCGGTCGCTCAAGTTAGTTTATAATTTTAAAAATAGTTTAAGCAGGGGTAAAGATGAACGTTAAGAAATTTGAAGCTAGAACGATGAAAGAAGCCTTAGACATGGTGAAGACGCAGCTTGGACCTGACGCTGTTATTCTATCTGCTAAAGAAATGACTAAAGGTTTCGGTGGGATCAAGAGTATTGAGATCACAGCGGCTTACTCAGAAAATATGCTGAGACAAAAAGAATTTGTTAAATCGAAAATGCCAACGGCTACACAAGAGCAGTTTAATCGCAGCTCGGCGAAAAGCCAAAAAGAAGTCATGAAGAAAGTGATGCATGAGCAAATGATGCGTACTCAAAGCATGCAAACGCAAGCGGCGGCCCCAGCTCCGAAAAGAACAACGCAAGCGTCAACTATGCCAGCTTCAACACAAATTAATTACACAGGCAACATAGCACGTTCAAGTCGTCGTTACGCTGACATCGATGCGGATCTTGTTGTAGCAGCTCCTGCGCCAGCTCCGGTTCGTGCGGCGCCTGCGGCTCCAGCTTCTGTTTTAACCGAGCAAGCTAAGAATGCTTAGAATAACATGGATGTTAAAAATTTAAAAACAGAGATCGAACAATTAAAAGAAATGATTTTAAATTTTAAATCTATGCCACAAAACTTTGCGCAGTCTCATCCAGGTGCTGAGTTTGGAATTAACTACGACATGTGTACGCACTTCCAAAAATTAGTAGACCGTGGTATTTTACCAGAAGTTGCTTCAGATGTAATTTTATCGGTTCAAGAAAATATCAGCCCAGCTGATATGAAAAAAGCCAACCAAATCGAATCATGGGTGGCTCGCTATATTTTAGAAACAACTTTAGTTCAAAGCGAAGTCACAAAAAAATATCAGTTATTTATGGGTCCTTCAGCTTCAGGTAAATCAACAAGCATGATTAAACTAGCTTGTGATTTAGCTCACAGACAAGGTAAGCGCGTAGCGATTATTTCGACTGATACGATCAAAATCGGCGCTGATGAGCAAATGAAAGTTTACTCGCAAATGTTAAATATTCCATTCGTATCAGTAAGATCTCCAGCTGACTGGCAGCGTGTTATGCCTTACTTAGCGAACGTTGATCACGTGTTAGTAGATTTTGCGAGCTTAAACTTAAGAAGCGCCGATGAAACAAACTACGCGATGCAAATGTTACCTCCAGTATCTGGGGATATCCAAACGCATTTAGTTTTATCATGTAAATCAAAAGATCAAGATGCCATTGAGATGGCGAATCGTTACAGAACTTTTAACTACGATGATATTATCTTTACAGCTTTAGACGAAGTGACTCAGTACGGAGTTATTTACAATACGGTTCGTAAATTGAATAAACCATTATTCGGTTTCGGTATTGGATCAAAAATTCCTGATGATTTTGAGCGCGCGACAGTAGAACGCGTTCTAGATCTTATTTTAGAAATCACTAAAAAATCTCAACCATTGGAACAATCAATATGAAATTAATTTCAGTTACATCAGGTAAGGGCGGAGTAGGTAAGACGACAGTGACATGCAATTTAGCGATGTCATTAGCGGCTGCGGGTCACCGAGTTCTTATTTTTGATGGTGATATCGGAATGGCGAACGTTGATATTTTCTTCGGCGTTAGAGCTAAATACACGATCAAAGATTTACTAGCGGGTGAAAGCATTCAAACTTGCATCACTAAATTAGTAAAAAATATTGATTTACTGGCAGGTGGAAGTGGTCTTCAAGAATTGATGTCGATCAGCGCTTTCGAGCGTCGCGAGATCGTTCAACAAATTCAATCAATTCATCTTAATTACGATTACGTCATCATTGATACGGCACCGGGTCTTCATGACTATGTTCTTCACTTGAATGCTGTGGCAGACCAATGCGTACTTTTGATCACGCAAGATCCATCAAGCTTCGCTGATGCCTACGCCTTAATTAAAACATTAAATGCAAAATACAAAATGAAAGATTTCCAAGTCATTTGCAATTTAGTCGACGAAGAAAACGGTGGAGCCCTGTTTGTGCGTTTCGCAGAAGTCGTGGAAAAGTTTTTAACTTTACGTCTTTCATATTTAGGCACGATCACAGAGGACGCCGTTTTAAAAAAGGCACAACAAATGCAGCGTCTCATTATGAGACAAGGCATTCATTCGGAAGCTCAACAACAAATTCAACAAATCAGTGTTAAACTTATTGATACTTTAGAGTCACAAACTCCAATAAGACAAACTGTTGGTGTTGGAGGATTGAATTCCGATGAAAAAGCTGGTCTAGGTGGGATATTTTTCCCGGCCTCTGGTCATGCTTAATCAACTAAAAAAAGTTTGGACTTTTGTTTTTAATAAAGAATCGTTTAAAATAAATTGTATATATTGAGGGGTAAATCTGATGTCTAAAGCTGCTGCACTGAAAAAATATAAAGAAGAGCCCAGCAAGAAAAGCACGAAGGATCACATCAATCGTGATCAAAAAAATGAGCTTATTCGTGAATACGCTCCTCTGATTAAATTCGTTGCGCAAAAGATTGCCGTTCGCTTGCCACCGAATATCGATATCGATGATTTGATCTCGGCTGGTTCAATTGGTCTGATGGATGCAATTGATAAATGGGATCCAACTCGTGATAATAAATTTAAAACTTACGCTGAATTCCGTATCCGTGGGGCGATCTTAGATGAATTGCGCGCGCAAGATTGGATTCCACGTTCAGTGCGTGATAAATCAAAAGCTTTAGAGCGCACTATTGTGGCTTTAGAAGTTGAAATGGGTCGTGCACCAACGGATGAGGAAATCTCAGCTCGTTTAAATATGCCGATTGAAGAGTTTCATGATTTAATCAATCAAGTTCGCCCGGTCAGCTTATTATCGATCGACGATCAACCGACATTCAGTGATTCAGATAAGAAGTCGATTGCAAATCTATTAGAAGGCGCTAAATCAAACAATCCATTTAATCAGTTAAATGTTAAGGTTGTTAAAGATGTCGTAGCCAGAGCCATCGAAGAGCTTCCAGAACGCCAACGTTTAGTTCTTTCATTATACTACTTCGAAGATCTTAACTTAAAAGAGATCGGACAAGTGTTAAGAGTTACTGAATCACGTGTATCTCAATTACACGCGCAAGCTGTAATCCGTTTGAAAGCTAAATTATCAATGGCGATTCAAGCCGGCGAATTAGAAGCGATCTAAAGTTTAAAGACTTAAAAATAGTAAGGGATGGGCTAAAACCCATCCCTTTTTTATTTAGTAGCCAAAGTGTCATGTTAGTAGACGGTTCTAGAGTTTTTTCAAGTCCTCCCACAAGGCTCATATTCTGTGATATAAAGCCTGTATGTTAAAATGGCTTGTATTGACCCTTTTTATAAGTACAGCAGCCTCAGCGGCCGGCCTGGTTCCAGAAACATGGCCGACGCAGGCTGTGGCATTAAGCAATGCTGATAATTTTGCTCCGTTGTTAAAGGTCCATCAAAAAATTATCGAAGCTTTACCTAAGGACATCCGAATCATTTACAGCACTCAAAACGTTGTATCTTCTAAGTCAGCTAAAAGCTCTCAATTACTTTATTATTCTCAAGACAGTAATTGGATCAGAGATTTTTTTCCAGATGCAGTCACACAGTCTGATGGAACGAACCAGTGGGCTTCTTTTACATACGGCACTCAGAAATATCCGCAGTCAGCATATTTTGGAAGGCATCTTATTAAAGAGTTGAAAAACAATGGTTTGCTTTCGCCTTTAAAAATCGAAGGCGGAAATTTATTAGTAGATGAATCTGAAAATCTTTTTACAACTCAAAGAGTGATTCAGGCCAACCCGCAACTAACTCAAGCTCAAATAGAAGCCGAGTTAATCCGTATGTTGAAAGTAAAAACGGTGACGATCTTGCCAGCGTTACCATTTGAATCAACTGGGCATGTTGATATTTTTATGAAGTACATGGGTAAAAACACGATGCTGATTGCGGATTCTAAAAATCCTGAGCAGTCTTTGATGTTGAAGCAAGTTTCGGAACAAATGCAAAAAAAGGGATACAAAGTTGTACGTCTCATGACTGGAAATCTAGATGCGACGAAAACCAGTTTAGTTTTGACCTACATTAATTCTTTAGTGGTTAACAACAGAGTTCTTATCCCTTCTTACGCGGATAAAACTTATTATTCCAAAGCCGCTGATTTTAAGAAAATAACCGACTCAGATGAGCAAGCTAAAAAGATTTATGAATCGTTAGGATATACTGTCGTGCAGATCCCTAGTCGTGAGATGATTGATTATGGTGGATCTATTCACTGTTTAACGAAAGAGATTCATTCTCTGAAAGATTTGAATTTAAATTAAATTTGGCCCCAAAAACGCAAAAAGCAGAGATGAACTCACTCAACTCTGCTTTACGAGCTTTCGGCGACTCACTTAAAAAGGAGGTTCCGAATGCCGGATCAATACTATAGGTATAGATTGTTTCGTCTTGTTGGAAGGATAACTTTAGTGATTTTAAGAATAATTTTATTATTTTTAGAAATCCTCGATCGTTATCTAGACCTTAGTTAATTAGAGCTGACTTCATTTTCTGTTTCATGATTTAAGGACCGAAGAGGGGACTTTAAATCCTTTGCTGGAAAGCTCATGGAACCGTACTGTAGGGTTGAGTTGGTTCGCTTATTTAACGGTGCCAATATAAATATAAGCAATGCCGAAACTAACCGGAGTAAAAGACATATCAGAAAACTGACCAGTCTTTTTCATTAAATCTAAAAAGTTTTCTTTAGACGGGAAAGCGGCAGAGGACTTCTGTAAGTATTCGTAAGCTTCTTTTTGACCAGAAACAATCCCACCCAGTTTAGGTAAGATATTTTCCGCGTAGTAGTTATAAACCGGAGATACGATCGGCATATCCATTTTTCCGAATTCTAATACCATGACTTTACCACCAGGTTTAGTCACGCGAGCCATTTCTTGTAAAGCGACAACCGGATCGTAAACGTTGCGGATGCCGAAAGAAATCGAAGTGATATCGAAAGAATTGTCTGCGTACTGAAGTTTAGTTACATCCGCGAATTCAAATTTGATCTCAAGATTATCCGCTTGAGCTTTAGCCGGAGCGGTCTCCATCATCTCAACGCAGAAGTCAGTCCCAATCACTGATCCTTGCGCTCCTACGGCCTTTTTGAAAGCGATAGCGAGGTCTCCTGTGCCAGTTGCGCAATCCAAAACTTTCATTCCTGGTTGAGCGTTTGAAAGCTTAACAACTTTCTTTCTCCAAAAGTGATGAATTCCTACAGATAAAACTGAATTAGCTTTATCGTACTTTGCAGCTACACGAGAAAACATAGATCTGATTTTTTCTGGATCTGGAGAATGCTGAACGACAGGTTTATTAGAATTCATAAAAAGATACTTTCTAAATAGAGGTATTTAATTTTTTATCAAAAGCCGCTAAAACTTTTTCAAGTTGCTTCGTCATCACATCGAACTTTTCAAACGTTAAAGCTTGAGGTCCGTCAGACAATGCTTCGCTAGGTTTAGGATGTACTTCTACGATGATGCCGTCAGCACCAGCGGCTGCAGCAGCGTAAGAGATTTGAGGAACTAAGTCCGCAATTCCAACTGCATGAGAAGGGTCAACGATAATAGGAAGATTGGTTTTTGTTTTCGCGTAGACGACAGCATTTAAATCTAAAGTGTTACGAGTCGCTGTTTCGAAAGTACGGATACCGCGTTCACAAAGAATCACATTCGGATTTCCACCCATAGTGACATATTCAGCGGCTTTAATCCATTCATCAACAAAAGCTGAAAAGCCACGTTTTAAAACGACAGGCTTAGATTGCTGACCTAATTCTTTAAGTAAAGAGTAGTTATGCATGTTGCGCGCACCGATTTGGTAAGCATCAACGACTTCGAAAGTTTGTTCAACTTGGCGAATATCTGTGATTTCAGAAATCAAAGCCATGCCAGTTTGATCTTTAATTTTTTTAATAAGAGAGAAAGCTTCAGAACCTAAACCTTGGAAAGCGGATGCTGATGTGCGCATTTTCCAAATTCCACCGCGAAGAAGAGCGGCTCCAGAGGATTTTACGGCGTTGGCTGTCGCAGAAAATTGTTGCTCAGATTCAATAGAGCACGGCCCAGCAATCACTGTGAAGTTAGGTCCGCCAATTTTTACTTTTCCAATTTGAACTACCACTTGAGGCTCCATATTATACTTAATAACTGCTTTAAATTTCATTGCGTAAATGGTGGTCTGCAACTTATCATAGGTGCCGTGACGAATACAAACTTTTTAAAGGATACAGCTAGAGCGAAAGCTTTTTACAATGAGGGCGCCTTTGTGCAAACCTCAAAGGACTCCTTTAGGTTGTTTATAGGTCCTTTTAAGGGACATTCTACTCTGGAATCAGCTCAAGCGGCCACTCGCTCTGAGGACGAACCTATTCTTTATAATTCAAATTTCTGGGGTTTTTTAGAGCGAAATGCCTCTAAAAATGAGTATTTTACCTCTGAGAATTCATTTGAATGCACGCGCGAGCAGCTGATCGAGTTTGTTGCGAATAAAGACGGCACAATAGATAATATCGATTGGCAAATGGCAGACAAGGCTGAGTTTAAGCAGCAGTATGACTGGATCCAAGATCAGATCGCTCTTGGTAAATTGTTGAAAGCAGTGCCTATCGCTCTGTCTGAAGGTCATGGAGATATTCATTCTCGACTGCCTTTCATCTTACAAAAAATCACTAAGCAACCAACGGCCAATTACAGTTATGGATTTTGGAATACGAAATCGGGCCTGGTCGGATACACACCAGAAGTTTTATCCAGTTGGAACCAAAGCGATTCAGAATTAAAGACGATGGCTTTAGCTGGAACATGGAGAAAAAATCCTCAGCTGCCTCCTCCAGATTTTTCTGATGCTAAAATTAAAGAAGAACATGATTTTGTTATTCAAGATATTCAAAATCAACTGAAGTCATTTTCTCTGTTAAGTAAATCAGACACAGCAGTAGTAGAGCTTCCGTACTTATATCACTTGAAAACAAACTTCGTTTACCAATGTGATTCAATGAAGAAATATATGGAAGCGGTTCATCTTTTACATCCTACAGCGGCTCTGGGGTTATCTCCACGTACTCCGCAGATGGCTCAAGATTTTTCTCATATTAATATTCAAGAAAAGCGTCAGCAATTCGGAGCTCCGTTAGGTTTTGTTTCGAGTAAAGACGGTTTTGTTTTAGTCGCTATTCGTAATATCATGTGGTCAGCTCATCAAGTTCAGCTTTTTGCAGGCTGCGGAGTTACTGGTGAAAGTATTTTTGAGGAAGAATGGTTGGAAATTTTAGCCAAACAAGATTCCGTTAAAAAAATGTTAGGGGTTGAAGCGTGAGCCAAGATATAAACAAACCTCTCCGTAATATCGATTTAGTTAAAACAGTTCTTCAAACTTTAAAAAATCTACGTGTACAAGATGTGATTGTCTGTGCCGGAGCTCGTAATATTCCTTTAGTGCAAGGTTTAGATTGGCAAGTTGAGCATGCAAATGCCAAAGATGGTTTTCATGTAATTAGCTACTTCGAAGAGCGTTCAGCGGCCTTCTTCGCCTTAGGGAAAGCGAAGGCTACAGGTCATCCTGTAGCTGTTGTAACGACGTCAGGTACAGCTGTAGCAGAGCTTTATCCAGCAATCATCGAAGCTTACTATCAGGATATTCCGTTGATTGTGATTACAGCTGATCGTCCGAAATCATATCGTGGTAGCGGAGCCCCTCAAGCGATTGATCAAGCTCACATGTTTCAAAAATATGTCGAAGCTTCATTGGACTGGGATATTTTTCAAACAGATTTTTCATTTCATTGTTCAGGTAAAAAGCCGATGCATTTTAACATCTGCTTCGATGAGCCTTTGATAGATGGAGACTACGCAGTGGCCAAGGCCAGCGAAGTTAAAATTGAGCGTCACTATGTAGATCCTCAATCGGTTCCGACGATAACTTGTCTAAATCCTTTGGTTATCGTTTCTGAAATTCGTCCCAGTGAGCGCCCGATGATTGCAGACTTTATCAAGCAACATAATCTTTTTTTCTATCCTGAATTCTTGAGTGGCTTAATGAACCACGAAGATTTAAAAATGTACCAGTTGAATAATTTAGAAGGTTTTGCTGATCTTCAGCAGAAGTATAATTTTCAGTCGATTATTCGTATTGGAGGAGTTCCGACGCAAAGATTGTGGCGTGACCTGGAAAGCAAATACATAGACTTACCAGTTTCAAATTTCTCTGATCGTAAGTTTTCAGGTCTAGCGCGTAAGTCAGCTAGTTATTCTTTAGCTCAGTTGGAAAACGTGAAAGTGGTTCACCAGGAACAAGCTTCGTTTATTCATCAGCGCAATCATCAATTAGAAATTTTAAAACAAGATGCTTTGAAAAAACATTCCAATTCAGAGCCCGCTTTCATTCAAAAATTATCGCAAGTGGTGAATCAAGCTCCGTTGTATGTTGGGAATTCTTTACCGATTCGCGAATGGGATTTATTTTCTTCGACGATTCAAAAAGAACAATTCGTCTTCGCTAATCGCGGAGCTAATGGAATCGATGGCCAGATATCGTCATATCTCGGCTGGTCGGCGCAGTTTCCAGTTTCTTGGTGTTTGATTGGGGATTTGACGGCTCTTTACGATTTGCCATCGCTGGGTTTGGTGCAAGCTGATCGAAATAAAAAAAGAATTGTTGTGATGAATAACTCAGGTGGAAAGATTTTTAATCGTCTTTTCGGCGATAAAAAATATCTCAATTCTCAAGCTGTCGACTTTTCAGGTTGGGCCAAGTTATGGGGATGGGATTATATGTACATCGCCAAGCAAAATGAATTTGATCAGCTTCAACTGTTAGAAAATAATCGTATCATTATTGAATTAGCTCCAGACAATAAACAATCCGATCAGTTTTGGGTTGAGTGGGACTTTGTTTGCAAGCACTAAACCCTAACCATCAAAATTTCATTTATGCCTTACACGGTTTTTTAGGTGAATCTTCTGATTGGATGGATGTTTTTAAATCAGTGGCACAAGATGATCATGTCGCTTGTCCTAGCTACTTCTCTGATGAAATTTTCTCACATCTTATTTTAGATAGTTTCATTCAAGATATCGAAAACCACATCGAGCTCAGTTTTAGTCACACCAAAATATTCGTGGGATACTCTTTAGGGGGCCGTATCGGCTTAAGGCTTTTAGAGACACGTCCTGATCTATTCGATCATTATATCTTTATTTCGACTCATCCAGGGCTATCTAACGAAGCTGATAAAGAGAGTCGTGTGGTCAATGACCAAAAGTGGATTGATACACTTCAACAGTCCTCTTGGGACGAGTTTATAAAGAAGTGGAATGCTCAAGATGTCTTAAAGAATTCCACTGAGGCTCAGCGTCCTGAGGTTCAATATAAGAAAGATCGTTTGGTTGCAGCTCTTTTGGATTATTCATTGGGAAAGCAAAAAGATTATTCTGCGTTATTATCGCAGCACCAGGATCGCGTAACGTGGGTGGTGGGAGATCAGGATGCTAAGTTTTTAAATTTAGCAGAGAATTTGAAACAAAAAAAAATCCTCTTGGATTACAAGAGGATTTCATCAGGTCATCGTGTTTTGTTCGATAACCCAAAAGAGTTATCGAAGGTCATCGAGACTATTTTAAGATAGCTGCTAAAGCCGCATCGATCCATGCGCGGTGAACTGCTAAGTTCGTGTAGATTCCTTTTTCGTTACAGTTTCCAAGAGCTTCTGTACCACGGCTAGTTACGCCAACTTGTAAATACGTTCCATCAGTTTGTTTGATGAATGCTGGACCACCAGAGTCTCCGTGGCAAGATCCAGTTGAATTAGATTGATTAAAGATAATGTCTTTTCCGCTATCAGCGATTAAACCAACAACAGACATATCATTAATTTGTCTTAAAATACCCGCTGAAGGTGTTGCTTCAGGAACTGGAACAACTTCAGGTTTTTTTGTAATTGGATTGATAACAACTTTATTGATGATCGCTGTGCTGATACCGAATCCAGCTAAAGTCGCTTTCGAAGCTGTTGTGATTTGAGCTAAATCTGCATTAGTCGCCAATTTCGCAAATTGGAAATCAACTGGAGCGTCTTTGCTTAAACGAACTAAAGCAACGTCATTCCAAGAGGCTCCGTCAGCAGCTGTTGTTGCTGTGATGCCCTTTAAGAAATCAGAGTGTGGTAAGATGCCATCAACGAAGATGCTGTTCGCAAAATTGAAAACACTTAAATCTTTTTGAATATCTAATTGGAAGCTAACTGCGATCGCAACAAGAGTCATATCTGGATCCATTGAGTAAACACAGTGTGCTGCAGTTAAAACAACTTTTTTGTCGATCAATGTTCCAGAACAGATACCAACAGAGTATTCAGCTTTTGGATCAACAGAGCCATCTGGTTTAACGTTTGTTGCTTCTGTTGATAATAAAACCAAAGAAACAATTCCATTTTGTTTTTGGAAATTTGCATCAGCTAAAGTTCCGCCAACGATATTTGAAGTTTGAACTGAAGTTACTTTAGTTTGTTTAGTTTGAGCTTGCGGAGAACATCCAGCGAAGATCGCTAATGCTAAAGTGGCTGCAGATAAATTTGATAGAATTGTTTTCATGGTTATTCCTTATTTTTAATAAATAAGAATAGATAACACTTTGAGACTGATGACAATCAAAAAATAAAAAAAATCCTCTTATTTTGTAAGAGGATTTTCTAAAAGTTATTATTAATAATTAATCTAAACTTATTTTAATTTTAACAAAGCTGTTTTTGTTTTTTGAATCCAGTCTAAGTGCGCCGCTACATTCGTGTAGATCGCTTTTTCGTTACAGTTTCCTAAGAAATTTGTACCACGACTTGTTACGCCAACCTGTAAGAACGAACCATCTTTTTGTTTTAAGAAGGCAGGTCCACCAGAATCACCGTGGCAGGCTCCAGTTGAGTTGCTTTGATCCAAAATAATTTCTTTGCTGTCAGAAGATTCTTCAAGAACCGGTACATTAGCGATTTGTCTTAACACGCCAGATGTTTCAGTTTCTTCCTCAACAGGAATAACTGTAGCCGCTCCTGTTTTAGGATCAACACCGGCTTTGTTTACGATAGGTGTTGCGATACCAAAACCTGATAAGATTAACTTGTCTGATGAAGTTAATTGAACATCAGAAGCTGCTGCAGGGATTTTAGCAATTTTGAAATTTGATGGAGCATTTGTTTTAAGGCGAATTAATGCGATATCATTCCAAGAAAGCGTATTTGCCGTTTGATCATCTACGATATCTTTTAAGAAATCAGCGTGAGGTGCAATTTTATCCGCTGGGATAGAATTTTTTAAACTTCCCATATTTAAACTTCTTTGAATGTTATTGATGAAGTAAACATCGATATTTGTAATTTTAGAACCTGGTTCAGCTTGTAAACAGTGAGCCGCTGTTAAAACGATACGTTTATCAATTAATGTTCCAGTACAAATAGAAAGTCCGCCGCCAAAAAAGCTACGTTGAGTGATAGCTAAAGCTACGATTCCGTTTTGTTTTTGGAAAGAAGCTGTTGATAATTGTCCACCAACAATATTTGATGATTGTTCAGATGATACTTCGCCATTGCCAGTTGCAATCGCGCTTTGAGCTTGAGGAGCGCATCCCGCGTAATAAAGAGAGAAAACCAAAGTTAAAGCTGTTAGAGCATTTCTTTTAGTGATTTGTAGTTTCATGTTTCCCCCGAGTTTTGAGATACTTCTTTGTATCTTTCGACAGACCCCATATCTGTCGTTGGACGCAATAAAACCCATTTTGGAACCGGGGGCACGACAAATGTAAAAATGTTTGCCATAAATAATTTTTATGTCAAAAAAGTGGACATTTTTACCCTTGAAATCTTAGTTATTTCAAGGGGTTATGTTTTGATTAGATTTTTTTGAAGTTTTCGGTTGCTTCAATTAAGGCAGAACGAATTCCTATTTCTCCAGCAGAGTGGCCTGCATCTGGTATAATTTTCAGGGTTGTCTCCGGCCAAGCGCGGTGTAAATCCCAGGCGCTGCGAGCCGGACATACCACATCGTAGCGTCCTTGAACGATCGTGCACGGGATGTGTTTGATCTTATCTACGTTTTCAATCAACCAGTTATCTGTTTTGAAGAAAGCGTTGTTGATGAAGTAATGGCATTCAATGCGAGCGAATTGTAAAGCGAAAGTAGGATCATCAAAATCATCGATCGCACTTGGATCAACGATTAAACGTGAAGTGGCCGCTTCCCATTTACTCCAGATTTTGGCTGCCGCTAAGCGGATATCCATATTTTCATGAGTTAAACGTTTATAGTAAGCTTTGATGAAGTCGTTTCTTTCTTCTGCAGGAATATGATTGTAATAGCTTTCCCAAATGTCAGGGAAAATGTGAGAAGCGCCTTCTTGGTAGAACCATTGAAGTTCTGAAGGACGGCAAAGGAAAATTCCACGCAGAATTAATCCTGTAACTCGTGTTGGGTGAGTTTCAGCGTAAGCTAAAGCTAAAGTTGATCCCCAGCTTCCGCCGAAGACATGCCATTTATCGATGTTTAAATGTGTTCTGATTTTTTCGATGTCTGCGACTAAATCCCAAGTCGTATTATCTTTTAATTCGGCTGCAGGAGTTGATAAGCCTGAGCCACGTTGGTCGAACAGAATAATATGATAGTGTTGTGGATCGAAGTAGCGGCGAAGATCAGGATACGTTCCGCCTCCAGGCCCGCCGTGTAGAAAAACAATAGGTTTTCCCTTAGGATTTCCACATTGCTCAACGTAAATATTATGAAGATCAGAAACTTTTAAGAATTCTGTTTTGAATGGTTCGATTTCTGGAAAAAACTCTTTAATAGGTGCCGTTGTCATTATGAACTCCAAACTTTTCGTTTTTCAGCTAGAGAAATAAAGCTGTGGTTGAACGCGGACTGATTGCAATCTTGGAAATCTTTTAAAGTGAAGCCCAGTTCATTCTGAGCAATGAGGTAATCATCACTTAACACAGAAGCGAACATACCAGGATCATCTGAGCTGATAGCAACTGAAACGCCTAAATCTTTTAATTTTTTAAGTGGATTTTCTTTATAAGTTTTAAAAGCTTGTGTGAGGTAATTGCTGTAAGGGCAAACTTCTAACAGAATGTTTTTTTCTTTAAGTAGTTTAATAACTTCAGGGAAGTGAATAGATTGAACGCCATGGCCAATACGTGATGCGCCTAGGATTTCAATTGAGTCACGAACCCAGGTGCCGGCTTGAAGTGATGGAGATTCGCCGGAGTGAACGGTGATCTCTAGACCAGCCGCTTTTGCTTTTTGGAAAAGAGGAGCGAACTTTTTAGGTTCGAAGCCATTTTCGTTATCAGCTAAATCTAGAGCCAAGAAAGTTTTTTTATTCTCAATGGCGAAGTCTGAAACTAATGCTGCTTTTTCTAAAGGGAGATTTCTTTGAATAATGCAAATCAGCCCTACAGCCATAGGAAACTTTTGTTGAGCTTTTGCAACGCCTTTAAGTAAGGCAGTGTGAATGCTTTCATAAGTCAGGTGTGAATGACCATTAGCGATGTAAGTCGGTGCATAGCGAAGTTCTAAAATGCGGATGCCGTCGTTAAAAGCGTCTTCACAGGCTTCGAAGGCTAAACGTTCTAAGATTTCTGTCGATCCTAACAGTTTTTGTGAGGTTAAAAACTTACTGAGAACTTGTTCAAGGTTGTTCATTGGTTTTGTCACTAAAAAGTGATCGTATTGAGCTTTTGTGCCTTGAGGGAAATCCAGCTTTAATGTTGATGCTATTTCTAGCATTGTGCTCCAGCGCATTGAGCAATCCAAATGGCGGTGGAGGTCGATTTTCGGTAATGATCTAATTTCTTGTATTGATAATAGAGATGACATAAAAAATAAGTATGACACAAATCAAACCACTTCAAGTTAAAAATCACTTAGCCGGAACGCCAAAAACACAACCTCATTTTTCTAAAAAAATTCAGATTAAAAAGTTTCTGAATGGAGCTCCAGAAGAATTGAATTTCTCAGAGCCAAATTCAATCCGTGCTCTTGTGGCCTTAATGGACATGAACGCTGTTCTTGGAGGAGCTGCTTGTCATTATGGTGGTCCTGCAGCATTAAGTGAATTGTGGTCAGCAGCTCACGCTATTATGTTTGCTGATGCTGATAAAAACCAAAAACAATGGCATGAACTTTATCATTTCGTGAATGATGCTGGTCACTGTGAAAACGGACTTTACGCGATCAAAGCTAACTACAAAATGGCGGGCCTTGATTTTAACTCCTTAAAAGGTTTCCGTTCGATTGAATCAAAATTAACAGGCCATGGTGAAGCACATATTTTTCCTGAAGGAGTTTATGTTTCAAACGGACCATTAGGTTCGGCTATTCCACAATCTCAAGGTTTAGCATTAGCAGAAAAAATTGCAGGTACAAATCGTACGACAATTTGTACATTGTCTGATGGTGCTGCAATGGAAGGCGAAGCGAAAGAAGCTTTAGCAGCTATTCCTGGTTTAGCGAAAACAGGAAAATTAGCTCCTTACGTTTTATTAATCAGCGATAACAACACAAAATTATCTGGTCGTATCGATACAGATTCTTTCAGTATGAATGCATCTTTCTCATCGTTAGAAGCTCTGGGTTGGAAAGTGATTAAGTTAGAAAGCGGAAACAATTTAGAAGATTGTGCGAACACGATTTCTTCAGCGATTGCAGCTGCACGCGAAAATCCATCTCAGCCTGTAGCGATTTGGGCCAAAACAATCAAAGGGATTGGAACAAAGAAAACCGCCGAATCAGCCAGTGGTGGTCACGGTTTCCCATGTAAATCTCCAAGTGAATTGCCAGCTTTCGTTCAAGAAATTTTGGGAACAGAACCGATGCCAGCGATGTTTACAGATTGGATCAATGAATTAAATCAACTTGAAGCTAAAATTAAAGCGAACGCGACTCCAGACACAGGTGAAAAAATCCAAAAAGGGATCGCGAAGGCGATGATCTCAGCTGCTAAAAATGGTTTACCCGTAATTTCTGTCACTTCGGATCTTCCAGGTTCAACCGGTGTGGCTGATTTCAGAAAAGAATTCCCTCAGCAATCATTCGATGTGGGTGTAGCTGAAAGTAACATGATTTCTGTGGCGGCTGGATTATCGAAGCAAGGATTTATTCCCGTTGTAGATACGTTTGCTCAGTTTGGTGTAACCAAAGGCGCACTGCCGATCACGATGGCTTCGTTATCAGAGGCGCCAATCGTAGCAATTTTCTCTCATACAGGATTCCAAGATGCGGCTGACGGAGCTTCTCACCAAGCTTTAAGTTATATGTCGATGCTAGCGACGATTCCTCACGTAGATCTTTACTCTTTATCAACAAGCGAAGAAGCGGATCAAATCTTGGGTAAAATTTTTGAGAATTTTGCAGCAGCCCGCGCGCAAGGTAAGACACCAAACTCTTCAGTGTTATTCTTAGGTCGTGAAAACTTCCCTAAAACATATTCAACTGAAAAAAACAAATTAGAATATAAATTGTCTGAACCACAAGTGATTCAATCTCACATCGTAGGTGCTAAAAACGTTCTTCTTGTAACGACCGGATCGTTAGTCGGGGAAGCGATTAAAGCCAGCGAAGCTTTAGCTAAGAAATCAATTGGTAGTATTGTAGTGAATGTTCATTCGTTGAATAAAATCAACGTGGCATCACTTCAAGCACAGTTAAAAAAATGCGAAGGCCGTATTGTTACTGTCGAAGATCACCAAGTATTACTAGGATTAGGCGCATTCGTTTGCCATCAATTAACATTGGCTGGATCATCGATCGCGATTAAATCTTTAGGTGTGAAAGGTGAATTCGGACAAAGTGCTTACAACGCTATTGAATTGTACCGTAAGCACGGTGTGGATTCGACAGCGATTGAAAAAGCGGCCGAAGATTTATTGAAGTAACATTGAGATAATATCCCGCAGGTTATTTTTGCGGGATATAGCTGATGGGTAAGCCATGAGGGTCTACATTGACCATGTAGTATTGATTTGAAGAATCCAAAACTAAATAGGCATCTTGACCAGCTGGCTTAGTTTGCTCTCCCCAAGGAGATTCGATCGTAATTTTGTCTTCTTTTTTAAATCCGATATCAAGCATACTTACCATTTCAACTGGTGCTACTTTTAATACAGCAATAACATTTGCATCACCAAGTAAAGCTCCGATATGCCCATCTAGCTTATCAAAGTATTTCTTATTTTTTGCCTGAACTTGTTCAAGTGTAGCAGGTTTGTATTTGCTATCAAATGTAGATTTTCCGATGACGTAGAAATCTGGTTTGTCGCCATTTACTTGTAAGCTAATAACGCTTCCAATATTTTTTTCCAAATATTCTGGAGTATATGTCGTCTGATCTACGCCACCAAGATGATCTCTAATCGCAGAGGGGATATCTTCAAAACGAGAGCTCGTAATTTTGAAACCGATAGTCGGTGTATCTTTTATAAATACGTCTTTTTTAGGATTTATCTTGGCCACTAAATCAATTAATAACTGTTTCGATTGAATCGTATTGGGGTCAATTTTAGACTCTGATTCGACCTTTTTCTTCTTTGAGCTGATTTCGCTTTCTTTGTGTGTATCACTTAAAAACTTTGTGTCGCGATTCATTAAATCTTTGCAAAGTAATGCAGAAGGAGTTCTATCTTTCAAATCGACATTTTCGTCTACTTTTTGAAAAGTTGAACATGACAAAGATGTAAATACGGCAACTGTTGAAACAATTTTAAATTTAGTTTTCATACTTATGTATCGGTTTTCATTTTTGTGCATTGAACTCGACTTTGGTTTAAATATGACACTTAAAACAATTAGAATGCGGGTATTTGTTAAGATGAAGTATTGGCTAGTGTGCAGATAGCATGTCTTTTTCATGCATCCAGAATGCGAAATCGGCCGCATCAAGTTCACCTGAAAGTAAGCCCAGCTTTAAAGCTAATTCAAAGTGAGAATTGTTTAAAAGAGAGAATCTTTTTCTCTCTCCTTTTTTCAAGTAGTAATCACGATCACGTAAAACACGAATAAATTGGATCGCAAGTTCAATCGAAGTGATTTCAGCTTTGAAAATACCTAATTCTTCACGGCATAAGTATTGGAATTTAGGATTTTCAGAAATTTCATTAATGTTAATTTTAAGAGGGTGATCGTATTGAGCTAACAAGAATGAGTAAATCACTCCAGCTAATAATTCTACCGAATCAGATAGATCAAGTCCTACGCGATTAATCTGACGGATCGAGGCGCGGAAGTGTTCTTGTTTGTCATGGTCGTTGAACAGCTCGTGGAACGTTGGAATGACAGATTTAAAAACACCTAAGTCATAGAGTTCAATCAAGGCTAAGTCGATCGATGGCAATTTGAAAAACTTCAGCCATTCTTCACGACGGCGTGGAGTTACAGCGCGTTCGATTTCTTGAATATTTTCGTGAATCGCTTTTCGTAATTCTTGTTCAATGCTGAAATTTAATTTTTGCGATAAACGAATCGCACGCAAAATACGAATAGGATCCTCTTTAATGCGTACAACGGGATCACCAATCATACGAATCGTTTTAAGTGAAATATCGGCTAAGCCATTACAGTAATCTACAAGTTCTTCGCTGATTGGATCGTAGAATAAAGCGTTCACTGTGAAGTCGCGACGGAAAGAATCTTCTTTTAAGTTTCCGAAATAGTTTTCTTCAGAAAATGGAGCGTCCGTTAAAAGAGTAGATTCAATTTCTTCTTGAGTGGCTTCGCGGCGGTAAGTGGCGATTTCAAATATTTTTTCTCCACGGCGCGCGTGAACAAGTTTGAAACGACGTCCGATGATAAAGCTGTAAGGGACACGACGTTTAACTTCATTCGGTGGAGCATTGGTCGCGATATCGAAATCTTTAGGCTGAATGCCAACTAATAAATCACGAACGCATCCTCCGACCAGATAGGCTTCGTGATTTGAATCCTTAAGTCGTTTAAGAATAGCCACAGCTTGAGGGTCAATATCTCCGCTGTTTCTTTTCATGATATTTAAATAATGCTGGTTATCCATTTCCACTCTTTATTTTTTAATTGAGAACAGGGGTGATGTCGAGTACGAATAAGTATGTTTTTGTCTAACTTCAATTATTCAGTCCTTGGCACCAACGAATCCCAACGAGTTGTTTTTATTCATGGTTTAATGGCCTTCTCGGCCAACTGGCGTAAGATTGCCTCTCGCATTCAAGGGGATTTTCAATGTTTAATTTATGATCAACGCGGTCATGGTCGCTCGTTCAAACCAGAAACTGGCTACAGTCCCGAAGTTTTTGCGGAAGACTTAAACAAAATCACGGATGAATTGGGTTGGACTTCGTTTCATTTGGTCGGGCATTCGATGGGTGGGCGTAATGCGATGGTTTTTGCGGATTTGTATCCTCAAAAAGTCAGAACGTTAACGATCGAAGATATGGGGCCTGAAGCTGATCCTAAATCGGTTCAATACTACGAAAGAATGCTTAATTCTGTTTCAACTCCATTTCAGTCTAAAGATGAAATGAAGCAGTTCTTCGCTCAGCACTTCGAGAAAAGCTTTGGATCAAAAGAGCCCATCGCTGTGCTTTCAACTTTCCTTCAAGCCAATATCGAGCAAAATGAAGAAACTAAGCTCTTTGATTGGAGATTCTCTAAGCAAGCTATCCTCGAAACGGTCAAAGAGGGCCACGTCAAAGACCGCTGGAGAGAAGTAGCTGACTTCAAGATGCCTGTTCTGCTTATTCACGGGGAAACTTCGCATGTTTTTAAGCATGAAACTTTCGAAAAAATGCTGCAAGTGAACCCAAAAATTACCGGCGTAGAGATTAAGGGTGCAGGACACTGGATTCACTATGAAAAATATGAAGAATTTACGTCCATCTTACGGGAATTTCTTGGCAAAAATTAAAATATGAACGAGTATGTGGCAAATTAAGAAAGACACAATTATACAATGAATTATTCAGAATTTCAGTTAGATCCACGTTTACAAGCCGCCATCGATAAAATGGGTTATGCCACGGCAACGCCTATTCAAGAACAAACCATCCCAATTATTTTAGAAAATAAAGATGTCGCGGGTCTTGCTCAAACAGGTACTGGTAAAACAGCAGCCTTCGTTATCCCTTTAATCGAGCGTATTTTAAAATCAGAAACTGATCCGACTCACGCGCGTGCTTTTCCAGATTGGAAGCCATTTCAAAATATTTTGATTTTGTGCCCAACGCGTGAATTAGCAGATCAAATTAACGACAACATCGTTAAATTGACAGACGGTACAGGATTAAAAAGTTTCGCCTTCTACGGTGGCACTGGTTACGAAAAACAAAAAGAAGCTCTTAAAAATGGTTTACACTTTATCGTGTCGACTCCAGGTCGCTTGATAGATCTTTACAAAGAACATCATGTTGATTTTAAACGCGTGCGTGGAATCGTTTTTGACGAAGCTGATCGTATGTTTGATATGGGTTTTAAAGATGACATGAAATTTATTTTGGGTCGTGTTGAACGCACTCGTCAGCTTTTAGTTTTCTCGGCGACTTTGAATTTCGAAGTTCACAACACCGTTTACCAATTCGGATCTGAACCAGTTGAAATCAATATCAGTCGTGATCAAGCTAAAGCCGACAATGTGAAAGATGCTTTATACCACTTAGGTAACGAAGATAAGCCTGCGCAATTGTTATCAGTGATTAAGAAAAATAATCCGAAGCAAGCGATCATCTTTACGAATTTCAAAAACAACGTTGATCGTATCGCACACTTTTTGTCTTCAAATAATATTCCAGCGATGGGTCTTTCAAGTTTAATGAATCAAACTCAACGCAACAGCGTGATCACTAAATTCAAAGAGCAAAACAATCTTAATGTTTTAGTAGCAACAGATGTGGCTGCTCGTGGATTAGATATCAATGATGTGGATTTAGTTATTAACTATGAAATGCCTCAAGATGCTGAATCTTATGTTCACCGTATCGGTCGTACGGGACGTGCTGGTAAAACAGGTTTAGCGTTCTCATTCATCAGCGATAAAGATGTCGATTCTTTGGCGCGCGTTGAAGAATACACAAAAAAGAAAATTGAAACTCAATACCTTGAAGACGCTGAGATCGTAAAAGATTTCAAACCTATGGGTACAGAAGATTTCAGCTTTAAGAAAAGCTTCGACAGCAAGCGCCCTTCAAGTGGTAAAGGTCCGCAGCGTGGTCCTCGTCCTCAAGGGCAAAAAGATGGTCGTCCTCAACAAGGTGGGGCTCGTGGTCCACGTGCTGAAGGTGATCGTCCTAAGGGTCAAGGCGGCCCTCGTAAAGAATTTAAATCAAATGGATCGGGTGGCGGACAAGCAGCTCACAGTAAAGCTGTGAACGGTGCTAAACCTCATCAGCAAAATCCAAATCAAAACAAATTCAAACCACGTAATCCAAACACGGATAAACCAAACTTCAATAAAGCAGCTAAGGAACAAGTTAAGCCTTCAGCGGTTGTTGCTAGTAAAAAAGTTTACCGCAAGGGTGCGGGTTCATCTGAAGGAGCTGGATCTAAGATCAAAGCGTTCTTCAGAAAAATTTTCGGTTAATCTTACGACAAGAGTCCAGCCAAAAACTGGACTCTGTTTTAATCCCCAAAATAACGAAAAGCCTTTCATAACAGCCACGAAAGAGGAATTATGAAAAAAATTATTTTTGGTTTATCCGTTATCGTTATGTCATCTTGTGTTACATCCAATAGACAGCCTTCTCAATTTTCTGATGAATTCGCTCAATCGCTAGAAGGTAAAACGTGCGCCTCATTTACAACTGTAACAGAAGCGGCTCCACAACAACTTTTATCACGTGAACAAATGTTCGAAGTGATTTGTGAAGCTTTGAAAAATACGGGAATTCCTTCTGCACATTTAACAATTAACGACAAATTAGAAACAGGCGATTTGCATTATAAATTTCTTGGTGAGTTGAAATACTCATTGAACAGTCGTGTAAAAAGAGATCCAAAGAATAATGAAATCGGAGCTTACTTCGATATTAATTTAACTTCAGAATCATATCCAGATGGACCTGACTTTGCTTGGTTAACAGGTTCGTTATTTGAAAGACAAAGAATTGTTTACACAGATCAAGCTGATTACCAAAAAAATGTAGATCCTATGGTTATGCGCCCGATTCAAAATAAGCCTGAGTATATTAAGGATTTAAAGAAAATGGAAAAAATGTTAAAAGGTCGTTTCCAAGAGAACTAGTCCCAGTAGAAGCTCCCAAGGATTTTATTGCAATCCTTGGTCGACTTATCAAAAGTATCAATATCATCAATACAAGTAGCCGTTACGATTTTCTTTCCATTTTGAAAGAAAACCTGACGGCTTTTTGTTTTTTGATTTTTCTGATTAATGTCTAAAACAACAGATGTTACTTTGTTCGCGGAGTTTTTCACTGACTGTAAGCCCGCTACTTCAAATCCAAATTGATTGTAATCGCGTAAGAAACGGCGAACGTAGGTTTCTAAATCTACACTTGTTTTGGTTTCATCATAGTTGAAACTGATGCGTGCCGTTTGATTTTTAAGATCGATTTGTTTCTGACTTGAATTATTTTCTGATGTGGTATTTTCCGTTAAGGCCCAGTTGCTTGGAATGTAATTCAGTTTAAAGCCGAACTGTGAAAACACAATGCCAGAGCTAGGCTGATTCACAATCGACGAGCTTGTCGTCGGGTGAGGAGCTGCTAGGGCTAATGAAGATATAAATAAGATAGCTAAAGCACTTTTCATTTTTTTATTATAAGACAGTTTGCTAAAAAATAAAATCATTCGATGGCTTTAATGATCTTTTTAATCAGGCTTGTTGGGTTAACTTGAGAAACCTGATCGAGATCGACCCATTTGCCATTCTTCGAACTGGACTTAGAGCCAGTCGCTACAGTCACGTAGATATCGTATTTCGTTACGCCATGTTTAAAGTGGTAGTCCTTCGGTTTTTTCGTAAGCTTTTGTGCTGAGCTAATGGGAAGCCAGTTTTCTTTAAGGAATGGAGTCGCTGCATTCGGGCTTAAGAAGATCTGAGATTTCTTCGTATTGATTTCGAAATGCCAGCTCCAGATTTCAAAATCCGCTTTTGGTTTTGAAAGAGGACGCTGACTGATTGTATCTGTTGCGTAACTTACGCATGTTTTATTCCACGGGCAAAGTAAGCACATGACTTTTTTGGGTGTGCAAATCGTCGCACCTAATTCCATCATCGCTTGATTTAAATCTGCGGAGTCTTTTGTTCCCGCTAATTCATCAGAGATAGCTTGAAGTTTGTCTTTTTCTTTATTTTCCCACCACTTGATATCTAATCCATATTTGCGAGATAAAATTCGAATCACGTTGCCATCAAGCACGCCCACATGTTGTCCGTAGCCAAGACTTGCTACAGCGCGAGACGTGTAAGGGCCGAAACCAGGAAGCTTGATCAATTCTTGATAAGTTTTCGGGAAAGCGCCTTTGTGTTCATTCACGACAATTTGTGCTGCCTTATGAAGATTGCGTGCGCGCGAGTAGTAACCAAGGCCTGCCCAGTATTCATAAACATCTTCGATACGAGCTTTGGCTAAAGGCTGAACCGTTGGAAAGCGTTTGATGAATTTTTCATAGAAGGGAATAACCGCCGTCACCGTTGTTTGCTGAAGCATGACTTCCGAGATCCAAATTAAATAGGGTTCTTGGCTGGCGCGCCAAGGAAGGCTGCGTTTATTTTTTAAATACCAGCTATGAAGAAGTTTGCGATCTTGTTTGTAATCAGGAGCCGCTATTTTCATACAACCAGTCTGATACCGTCTTCTTTGACTTCGATAACGCGCTCTTTGTATAGACGGCCTAAAGCAATTTTAAACTTCTTTTTGCTGGCGTTAAATTTCTGGTGAATTTCTTCAGGAGAAGTTTTGTCCGTGATCGCTAAAAAGTTATTATTAGCTTTTAACATTTCAACCAATTTAATTGCGATATCGTCCGTGGCTTGGTGACCCGCGGCGCGCAAGATAAGATCTAAGCGTTGATCATCGCGAACTTTTTTAACAAAGCCTTTAAGGTTATCGGCATAATAAAGTTTTTGGAAAATTTCGTTACTGTAAAGTAGGCCCAAGTTTTTTCTATTTACGATCGCTTTGAATCCTAAGTTTGTTTCATCGTAAATGATTAAATCGACTTCTTGATCAACCTTAACTTCAACCGGAAGTTTCTTAAGAAACTTTTCAATTTTCATGGAAGCACAAGGTCTTTGGTTGTTGTCTAAATAAATATAAACAAGAACTTCATCGTCCAGATGCAATTCGTCATTTTGTTCGGCGTGAGGTAAGAGAATATCTTTTTCGGTTCCGGTCGCTAAAAACGCACCATAATCGCTTAGGCTAACTACTTTAAGATAAGCAAGCGTGTCGATGGCTTCAGTTAAGTTTGTATATGTATTTAATGGTAGCTTCATAATGAAACTGACATTACTCTATATTTATGAAAAAAAATACGACAAAAGCAAAATCTTATCAGCCTGTCAGTGGACGTGAATTCCCTCGTTTTTCAGGGATCAAAACCTTTTTTAGATTACCTATAGCGGATATGCGTGACGACTTTGATATCGCTATTTTCGGCACACCTTACGACGGTGGTGTATCGTATCGCCCAGGGGCTCGTTTTGCTCCGGCGTTAATTCGTGAATGCTCAAGCTTAGGACGTGGCTTTCATATGAGTCGTGCCGTGAGTTTATTTGAACAAGTTAAAGTAGCCGATGTTGGGGATTGTTCGGTAGTTCCAATCGATCAGCAACAGACATATGAAAAAATTGAAGCTTTCTCAACGAGCTTAATTAAAAATAAGAAAAAGTTCATTTCTATTGGTGGAGATCACTCAACGACTTTACCATTATTAAGATCATTAGCGAAGAAGCATGGGCCTTTAAATTTCATTCACTTCGATGCGCATTTGGATACTTATCCTGCGGCCTGGGGTTGTGAATACCATCACGGTGCTTTCGCTCGTCATGCAATTGAAGAAGGGTTAGTGAATCCTAAAGGTATGATGCAAATTGGAATTCGTGGGCCTTTGGCATCTGGTTCAGATTTAGATATCGTCAAAAAACATAAAGTTAAAGTTTTCACAGTGGATGATATTCGTCGTAAAAATATTTTTGATTTTGTGAAGACGCTTCCATCGTTCACAGGTCCAACTTATATCAGTTTCGATATTGATTGCTTGGATCCTGCTTACGCGCCAGGAACAGGAACACCAGTGCCGGGTGGTTTAACTACGTATGAAACACAGCAAATTTTAAGAGCTTTGAAAATTAAGAACTTAGTAGGTGCGGATATCGTTGAAGTTTCTCCGCCCTATGATTCGTCTCAGATTACAGGTCTGGCTGCTGTAGACACATTGTTTGAATTAATGTGTCTGATGGCAGGTGGAATTAAAAAGTAATTATTGAATTAAAAAATCAATGAATGAAGGAACAGCGGTGTAGATTCCTACGCCGTTACAAAGTAAATCACCACGACTTGTGATTCCAATTAAATATTGAACTCCATTTTCTTCAACGAAAACCGGTCCGCCTGAATCGCCTTCGCAAGTTCCATTTTTCTTCTCATCCAAAATGAATTCGTGATCATAAACATCTTTGACCGGAGCTTGTGTTTTCATAAGCTCGCCATCGCCTTCTGCGTACATTTCGATACAAGTTGGATTTCCATTTTCATCTTTTAAGTTGTTATCACAAAGAATCGATCCATTTTTAATCGCATCCTGGAACTTCTTAGATTTTTTATACTTGATATCCGTCGCGTTAATTTTAGTTACGCCGTAACCCGCCATCGTCATCATCTGGCCACGTTTAATTAAATGGTCATCCATCATCACGTTCGCAGGTTTATATCCTGGAGGTAATTCTCCACGGAAATAAACTAATCCGATGTCAGATTGATTCATTTCAGGCTGTTTCGTGTAGTCTGTGATGTAGTCTTTGTGAATAACAACTTTATCTGCATGACGAATAAACTCGTAATCATTGTGGAAATCCATTAATTCGTAACCCTTCGTGCTGAAGATCACTTCGAAGTCGTTATGTTTTTTAGATAAACAGTGAGCCGCCGTTAAAACCACATTTTTTAAAATGATCACGCCGGTACAAACGTAGCCATTTTTAATATCGTGAACCATGACTGTATGAGATGCGATTGAGTCTGTCTCCAAAACTTCCGTTCCGTTGATGATCGCTGATCCCGATTTTGTATTCACGTTGTTGGCATATTTTTCCTGACTGCAGCCAGTTAAAGCCATCGCTCCCACAAGTGATATCATTAATATTTTCATGTTTCCCCCTGGTTGAACTATTTTAATCTTGGACGACTGAGTACATCTTCTAAATCGACAAAGTCTCTCATTTTAGTTTTGTCGAGAATCGTTTCTTTATTTTGGCCGTAATCTTCAGTGTGATAACGAGTCATTTCCCAACCCGGCAATTCTAAATGTGGTTTGTAGTTGCTTCCCCAAATATTTTTGAAATTCGTCGTTGATGGTGTCAGCTGCAAACGAATGTAGTCTTCTAATGGAAGGACCAGAGGTTCGTGAAGATCGAAATCAAATACATAGTTGTCAGCGACGAAAATCATGTGGAAGTAACCTAACATATCACGTTCTGTCGTGGTGTTTCTGGTGTAGAATCCGCTAGTTTCCCAGAATCCTCCGCCAACTAGTCTTAAGACATAGGAATTAGAGAGATCAATATTGAGCTTTTGAGCTTCGCTCACAAGTCGAGCCGTATTGCGGCCACATAGTCTGGGTTGGTAGAAGTTATTGAAGTTTTCCTGAAAAAGCTTTGTCAGTTTTGCCACGTCAGCCGCTTGAGCTGTTGATGTCGCTAATATTATAAAGATAGCACTGCGAATGAGTGTTTTTACTATATTCATACGCCTGGTTTAATCTACAAATAGTCTAAATAACAAGCAAATCGGGATGAATAGTAAAGATTTCACATGCCTTTT
>CAZXZW010000006.1:0-61087 GCA_964645745.1 uncultured Bdellovibrio sp. | reverse complement strand
AATACGTTTTTCCATCAATTTACGATCTAATTGGATCTCAGAGTTACCAGTTCCTTTGAATTCTTCAAAGATAACCTCATCCATACGTGAACCTGTATCGATCAACGCTGTTGCGATAATCGTTAATGATCCACCTTCTTCGATGTTACGAGCCGCTCCGAAGAAACGTTTTGGTTTGTGTAAGGCATTTGAATCCACACCGCCCGATAAGATTTTTCCAGATGGTGGAACAACCGTATTGTAAGCACGAGCTAAACGCGTGATAGAATCTAATAAAATAACAACGTCATGTTTGTGTTCAACTAAACGTTTCGCTTTTTCTAAGACCATTTCTGCGATCTGTACGTGACGAGTTGGTGGCTCATCGAAAGTTGATGAAACAACTTCACCTTTTACCGTACGTTGCATATCAGTCACCTCTTCCGGACGTTCATCGATCAATAAGACGATCAATTTAACTTCTGGATGATTTGTCGAAATAGCATTCGCGATATTTTGTAATAAAACTGTTTTACCTGTTTTAGGCGGGGCAACGATCAAACCACGTTGACCTTTACCGATTGGAGACATCAAGTCCACAATACGAGTCGTCATTTCCGATGGGTTGTTCTCAAGCTTTAACATTTTATTCGGGTATAACGGAGTTAAGTTGTCGAATAAAATTTTATCTTTAGAAGCTTCTGGCGCTTCGTAATTTAAAGAATCAACTTTGATTAAGGCGAAATATCTTTCACCTTCTTTTGGTACACGAACAGTTCCTGTTACGAAGTCACCTGTACGAAGACCGAATTTTCTCATTTGAGATGGAGAAACATAGATATCATCTGGACCTGGAAGATAATTGTAATCTGGAGATCTTAAGAAACCGTAACCATCTGGTAAGATTTCCAAAACTCCTGATCCGAAAATATCCCCTAACTTAGCGGCACGCTTAAGGATTTCGAAAACCATATCCTGTCTTCTCATACCTGCAGCGTTTTCGATTTTTAATTTAGAAGCTAAGTCCGTTAAGATCTGAATGTTTTTAGATTTCAGATCTTTTGAGTTCAACCAGCTTTTTTCCTCATCCGTTAGATTGATATCGTTCAAGTCGATATCGTGAGATGTGTCCTGAGAAGCTGGCGCCATTTGTTGTTCGTCATCGTGGTTATTGCGATTGCGATCATTTCTAAAATCGCGACGTTGATTGTTGTTGTAACGATTTTGATTGTTGTTGTTATTGTTGTTGCGGTGCTGATTATTATTTTGATGACCACCGCCACCGCCTTGATTGTTAAACTTGCGGTATTCTTTTCTTGGTTGATCACCATGTGATTGATGATTCTGGTTTTGTTGCTGTTGCTGCTGAGGTGCTGGTGCGGATTGTTGAGCGGCTGGAGCGGCAGCTTGTGCCGGAGCAGCTGATTCAACTGGCGCTGGTGCTGCAGGTGCGGCTTGTACTGCGGGAGGCGGTGTTGATGGAGCTGATTCTTGAGGTGCCGATTCTGCGGCTTCAGCTGCCATAGGTTTTTTCACGCGCTTCTTCGTAGGTTCAATAACCACTTCTTTTTTAGCCAAGCAAAACTCCTGTAATAAATATTTTCATGTTAATTAGGTTTAAATTTCTTTTAATAATGTTGTTTGAATTTTAGGTATTTTTTAATGAAGGAACGTATCGGTCGATAAGTTGAATATGACTTTGGGCCTGATCCAAGTCAATATAAAATACCTAAAAACTGCCTTATTTCATATCTGATCTTACGCCCAGACTATGGTTCAGAAAACGAAAAAAGAGTGTCTCAAAATTGGAAAAGACTAAATTTTTCAACGATTTAGCCGAAAAAATAGATCAGAACCCCAGAAGGAGATTTTGTGAGTAGCAATAACGTGCCATCACCAAGAACACCGTTACACCTAGAAGTTTTATTTAAACGCAATTACGCACGTCAAGAGACGACGGGAACGCTAAAAAACATCAGCTTATCTGGAGCATTTTTAGAGATCACGGATCACGATTTACGCGTGAACGAAAAAATAAATTTAACTTTCACAGTAGCGGAACGCGAAAGAAAGATTCAGGCAGAAATAATTTGGGTAAACTCAGTAGGAACTGGAGTGAAGTTCATGCCACAAAGTGGACGTGACGTTCAAATCGTCGACGATCTTATTTATTACGTTGAAACAAAACGTATGGGTCACCGTGGAATTTTCGACGGTATCCTTAAAAAAGTAGCCTAATCATTTTCCCTTAGAATCAATGACATAAAAAAAGAGGAGTTTTTCAACTCCTCTTTTTCTTTTTAATCTTTAATTAATTTATGAATCAAGTTCCAACGTGGTTTTGTTCGATTGAAGCTAAGTCAGCTTCTTTTTTCTTTTTGTTTCTACGAACAAGAACTAATGCTAAAGCAGCAACTAACACAGCCACTACTCCAATCATCATTGTTGTATCTGAATTCATTTCCTCAGCCGCAGGCTCTTCTTCCATGTTATGTTGTTTAACTGGTGGAACTGGAGCGGCCGCTAACTCTTGTGGAGGTGGAGGTGGAGGTGGAGGAGCCATCTCTTGTGCAGGAGGTGGTGGTAATTCTTGTTGTTGAGCTACCGGTTGATTCATATCTGCAGGAGGAGGCGGCGGCGGAGGTAACTCTTGTTGTTGAGCTACTTCTGCTGGCGGAGGCGTCATCTCTTGTGGAGGTGGCGTATTCATAGCCACTTCTGCTGGAGGCATTTGCTCTGGCACTTGAGCCGGCTCTACGATTTTCGCAGGTCCGTCGTTATGAGCTAAAGTAGGAGATGTTTGAATTTGTTCAGCACCTCTCCAGTAACGAATTGAATCACCTTTTGCTAACTTCGTTTTTGATGAAATTTCATTTGTTGTCCAAACTTCTTTCCATGCATTGTCATAACCTAATAATTTTTTAGAAACTTTACGTAAGTTCTCACCTTTTTCAGCTACGTAAGTCGAAGCCATCATGCCTGTATCTTCATAGAATGAAATTGTACGGCTTGAATCCGTCGGGCGATTTGGAGAAATATAATATATTTTATCTCCACCTTTAGGGCTGCCTGATTTCAAGAAACCATTGATTGATTTTAATTCTTTAGATTTATCCATACCGTAGATCGCGCGGCTGATATCAGCTAACTTTTCTTTTGGACGAGCGATGTAGACTGTATTTACGAAACCTTCTCCGTGTTTGTACGGAACAGTTTCAGAAATTTTCTTTAAAGTGCCGCTTGAAGCTGTTGTAGCTGGTTTTGCTGAAGCTTCTTTAACTTCGGCAGCTGCTACTGGAGTTTCAATTGTTGCTGTTGTATCTACTGGAGTTTCGATGATTGGTGTTTCAGTTAATCCAGCTGTATCTGTATTCATTTCTGATACGGCGCCAGTCATTGTTGTATCTGGAACTAAACTCGGATCAACTGCAGGTTCGTTTTGAGCAACGTCTACTGGAGGAGCATCGATCACCGGTGTTTCAGTTAATCCAGCTGCGGCTGCATCTGTACTTGCTGTTACATCTGTTCCGATCGCTGTTTCGTCAATTGAAGGAGCTGCTGCGATGTCCGCATTAACTGCTGTATCTGTATTAACTACATCTGTTGCAGCGGCTGAGTCTTCAGGTAAAGTTCCTGCGGCAACTACATCTGTTTGAGGCGTTTCGCCAAGAGCGGCTTGAAGAGATTCATCAACTGGGCCCGTTTCTACCGTAGCTTCATTTCCTGCGAAGTTTGCATCTTCTGCTTCGATTTTTTCAACGTCAGCATTTTCGACAATTTCAGTCTCGTCTTGAGCTTTCTTTGCTTTACAGCCGATCGTATTAAACATCAGACCGAACATTGCGAATATAATAACCAGTTTTTTCATGTCATCCTCATCCTTGAAAATTTACAAAAACTATTTTCGATATCTCTCTCATTTAATCACAGTCGTTTACAGTAGCAAAGAAGTAACTGAGCCGTCTGGACTGGACCTATGTATGATTATTTTGACTTTTTAGGGAGCTTTAAAGTCTGTCCTACTTTTATGTTACTTGCCTTAAACCACCCTTTAGACATCTCTAAAGCGTACATCGCTGGCTTTTTACTGGGGTAAGTTGGGGGTTCAGAAATTTCTAAAGGACTCGTGGCTTTCATCTCTTGGATATCCACAATCTTCATTTTCTCATTAATATAAGCAATAGATAAGTCAACGTAGGTATTTTTCATCCAAAAACTTAAGGTCTGTTCACGATCAAAGATAAAAAGCATACCTTTGTCTTTTTCTAAAGTTTCACGGTACATCAAACCTTTTTCGTGTTGTTGAGGCGTTTCGGCTAATTCCACCGTGATTTTTTTAGAACCAATTTGAATCTGAGCTGATTCAAATTTAACCTCTGGTTTAAGATCCTTAGCTTGAGCTCCAAAAGCAGCAAATAAAAAACCTGCGATAAGTATGATTTTAAGAAATTTTTGATTCCATGTAAATAGCGACACCATAACGAACTCCTCGAGTTGAAACTACAATCTCATCTTTACAAAAAACTTCTAACGTCGCCAGCAAAATAAGAACGCCGACTAGAATAACGTCCGCTCGTCCAGCCGGAATACCCATGTGTTGTTTTTCTTCAACCGTAGCTTGGGTTAGTTTCGACAACCATTCGTTAAGCTTAGATGACGTTAATTTATAACCATCAATCTGAGCCGGATCAAACCCGCCTAACTCCGCTGTGACTAAAGCTGTAGGTGTGCCTGCCACGGCTAGAATTTGATCGATATCCAAGTTCAATTTCGTTTTTGATTCTTGAACTACTTTTAAAATTTCATTTCTACATTTCTCTACATCAGCAGAATCAGTGGGTTGGGCTGGGATAAATTTCTCAGTTAAACGCACGCAACCAATATTTTGACTGTGACCACTTAAAAGCTTTAAGCCTTGACCTACAATAAACTCAGTCGATCCGCCACCAATATCTACTACTAACGTTTTCGTATTGAGCGACTTAATTCCACTTACAGATCCTGAATAAGTAATCTGAGCTTCCTGATCTCCGGAGATAATCTCAAGCGGAATATTTAAATCTCTGCAAATTTTAAAAAGCTCTTCTTTGTTTTCTGCATCACGCGCAGCTGATGTAGCCATAGCCAAGACTTTCTCTGGCTTATGCTTTTCAATTGATTTAGCAAAATCCGTTAATGTTTTTTTAGCTCGCTCTAAAGCTTCTGGGTGAAATTTTTTAGATGAAGATAAACCCTGTCCTAAGCGAACCACTTGAACTTCATCGGAATAAATCGCTCCAATCTGTCCTTGATTCACATCGCAGATTAAACATAAAAAAGTATTCGATCCCAAATCGAGTGCAGCAACTTTCATTTATGACCCACTTAACTTCTGTTTTAATAAAGTATTCACGACATCCGGATCAGCTTGGCCTTTAGTTAATTTCATCACCGCTCCAACAAAGAATCCAAATACCTTTTCTTTTCCAGAACGATATTCAGCGACTTGATTAGGGTTTGCATCCAACACGCTTTGAATCATTTTTTCTAATTCGCCTGTATCCGAAACTTGTTTATATCCATGCTTATCAATGATCGATGCCGCTGACGAACCTGAATCCATCATTTCATTAAAAACACTTTTCGCAATTTTTACAGAAACAACTTTTTGTTCAACTAGCTTAATTAAATCCGCTAAAGCCGTAGGCGTTACTTTAATTTGACTGATACTCTGATTGTGTTCATTCGAATATCTTAAAGCTTCACCTAAAATCCAGTTAGCTGATTGCTTACTGTGACCGCTGGCACTAGCAGTCGCCTCAAAGAAATCGGCTAACGCTTTTTCCGAAGTTAATGTTTCAGCTTCGCCTTCAGACAATCCTAATTCTTTGATGAAGCGTGAGGCTTTTTTTAGCGGAAGTTCAGGAATAGAAGATTGAACCTGTTTAATTTTATCTTGAGTCACGATAATCGGTAACAAGTCAGGATCGATGAAATAACGATAGTCCTGTGCATCTTCTTTTAAGCGCATCGTGTACGTGCGATTTTTATCTGGATCATACAAACGTGTTTCTTGAACAATTTTTTTACCAGATAAGCAAAGATCGATTTGTCTTTCGATTTCGAAATCTAATGCTTTTTCAATAAATCTAAATGAATTTAAATTTTTCAATTCAACTTTAGTTCCTAATGTAGGATCTCCGACTTTTTTAACAGAGATATTACAATCACAGCGAAGAGATCCCTCTTCTAAGTTTCCATCACAGACGTCCAAATACTGCACGATCGAACGAATCGTTTTACAATATTCTGCAGCTTCTTTGGCTGATTTCATATCGGGGCCTGACACGATTTCCAATAACGGAATACCAGCGCGGTTGTAATTTAACAGCGTGTGCTCAGGGAAATGTGTAGATTTACCCGCATCTTCCTCTAGATGCGCGCGCGTGATTGAAACTTTTCTTGGATTTCCTTCGACCATAAATTCTACGAAGCCATTTTCACAAATCGGCTCTTCGTATTGAGAAATTTGATAACCCTTCGGAAGATCTGGATAGAAATAGTTTTTACGTGCGAAAAATGATTTAGCACGAATATTACAATTTAACGCTAAACCCGTTTTGATCGCTAAGTCTAAAACCGCTTTGTTTAAAGTCGGAAGCGTGCCCGGCATACCTAAACTAATCGGAGAAACGTTTTCGTTGTCTCCTCCGCCGAAGCTTGTTGAGTCGGCACAGAAGATTTTAGATTGAGTGTTAAGTTGAACGTGAACTTCAATTCCGATCACTACTTCGTATCCATTAATAACTGTATCAATTGATTTAGTAGACATGAGGTTTCAACTTTCTGAAATCAGCAGCTGGTTGAGTATTTTCTAAAGCGTATGCAAAATTCAGCATTGATTGCTCATGGAAATGAGGCGCCGTTAATTGCACACCAATCGGTAAAGTCACGCTCCCTTCCGTAGCTGAACTAAAAGGAACGCTCATACCTGGCAAACCGCAAAGATTTGTCGATGTAGTAAAAATATCATTTAAATAATTCTTCAACGGGTCCACTGACTTTTCCCCAAGCTTGAAAGCTGGAGCTGTCGTTACGGGTCCCATGATCATATCACATTTTTCAAAAGCATCTAAGAATTGTTGTCTTAATAAACGACGCACTTTACAGGCTTTTAAGTAGAAGGCATCTGAATAACCTGCAGACAAAGCGTAAGTCCCTAACATGATTCTACGTTTGACTTCAGCTCCAAAGCCTTCACCGCGGCTTAATGAATAGAATTCATCTAAAGATAAGTTCGAAGATTTATCATGAGGAGTACGGTATCCATATTTCACCCCGTCGTAGCGTGCAAAGTTCGACGACGCTTCGCTAGCGGAAATCAAATAATACATAGGAACTGCATACTGAGTTAAGGGAATTGAAACTTCCACGATCTCAGCACCCAATTGTTTAACTGTGTCGAGTGCTAACTGGAAACTTTTTGAAATTCGTTCATCAGGAATGTGATTAATAAATTCCTTAATCACTCCGATTTTTTTACCTTTAATGTTTCCATTTAAATTTTGTGAGAACTTTTCAACGATATGATCTGAAGTCGTTCCGTCGTACGCATCTTGACCGCAAATTGTTTCTAAAGTTAACGCCGCATCTTTTACGCTAGATACGATAGGGCCAGCTTGATCTAAAGAAGAGGCGTAGGCAATAATTCCATAGCGACTGACGCGTCCATAAGTAGGTTTAACTCCGACAACTCCGCAAAAGCTGGCTGGCTGACGAATCGATCCACCAGTATCTGTTCCGATTGTAGCCATCGCTAAGCGAGCTGCTTGAGCCGCCGCAGATCCACCGCTTGATCCACCGGGAACACGTGTTGTATCCCAAGGATTATGACAAATTCCATAGACCGAAGTTTCATTACTTGATCCCATAGCAAATTCATCTTGATTTAATTTTCCTAAAATAATCGCCCCAGCATTTTTTAAACGAGAAACAACTGTGGCATCGTAAGGCGGAACAAATCCACTCAACATTTTTGAAGCTGCTGTAGAGGGCATGCCTTTTGTGCATAATAAATCTTTAATTCCGAAAACAACACCAGCTAGTGGTCCAACATTTTCCTTACGAGCAATTTTTTGATCTAGCAATTCAGCTTCTTTTAAAACCGTAGCGCTGACATGAGTGAAAGAGTTTAATTGCTTATCTAAAGCTTGAACACGGTTTAAGAAAAACTGTGTAGTTTCTACCGCAGAGATCTTTTTGCTTTGAATAGCTTCCGTAACTTGACTGAAATCGGCTTGAAGTAAATCCATACTAAATCACCGGTGGCACTTGGAAAAGCTGGCCGACGCTGGAAGGAGCGTTTTCTAAAAGGTCTTCGGTTGAAATGTGTTTTTCGACTTTATCTTCACGAAGGTAGTTTTTTAGGTCTACCGGTGTGATTAAAGGTTCGACGTTATCTGTATTTAAAGTTTCCAATTCACTAAAGTGACTTAAAACCTTTTTCATATGTGGTATGTAATTAGCAATTTCTTCATCCGAGATGGTCAATTTCGCCAATTTGGCGATTTGCTGAATCAAATCTTTATTAATTTCATGCGCCATGATTTATATCCCAAGTGTTTGTGTCTGATAGCTAAATATGTTACGTTTTTTTCATATGCCGGTCAGTAAAAATATCCTCCAACAGCACGCAAAACTTGTCGATGAAGTAAATCATCACAACGAACAGTACCATAAGCTGGACCAGCCGGAAATTTCCGATTACGACTACGATCAATTATTCGAAAAACTTCTCGCTTTTGAAAAAGCTCACCCCGAATTAGACATTTCAAACTCACCTAGCCAGAAAGCCGGCGCCACGGTTTTAGATGCCTTCCAAAAGCATCCGCATAGAAAACCCATGCTTTCTTTGTCTAACTCTTACAACGAAGAAGATCTTTTAGAATTCCATGAACGGGTTAAAAAGTTTTTACGCTCAGATGACGAAGTTGAATACTTTGCCGAACTCAAACTTGATGGTCTTTCTATGGAGCTAGTTTATGAAAACGGAAAGCTTGTTCGCGCTTTAACTCGTGGTGATGGTTTGATCGGCGAAGACGTCACTCATAATATTTTAACGATTAAATCGATTCCTAAAACGATTAAACATAAAGGCTTACTCGAAGTTCGCGGCGAAGTTTTGATTTTTAAAAAAGATTTTGCCGAAATGAATGAACAACAAGCTGAGTTAGGTCTGCCAGAATTTGCTAATCCAAGAAATGCAGCCGCTGGAGCCATCCGTCAGTTAGATTCAAAAATTGCAGCCGGACGGCCGTTAAAATTTTTCGCCTATGCTTTAGGTGAATACGAAGGAATTACTTTCGACTCGCAAGAACACACGGAAAAAACTTTTAAAAATTTAGGATTTCCTGTTTTAGAAGATTCTTTAATCTGCGTTACAGCCGATACTGAAAAACTAGTTTCTTATTATAAAAAAATTGAAGAAAAGCGCAGCTCACTTCCTTATGATATCGACGGTATCGTTGTGAAAGTAAATTCTTTCAAACTACAAGATGAACTCGGTATGGTAGCTCGCAGTCCTCGCTGGGCTACAGCTACGAAATTCAAACCAGAAAAAGCGGAAACGCAAATTGAAGACATCCGCGTGCAAGTTGGTCGTACAGGTGCTTTGACTCCGGTAGCGATTATGAAACCAGTCAAAGTGGGCGGCGTAACAATCACCAATGCGACATTACACAACCAAGATGAAATTAATCGTAAAGATGTTCGTATTGGAGATTTCGTTTTCGTTCAACGTGCTGGTGATGTGATTCCTGAAATCACCGAAGTTAACTTATCAAAACGTGCAAAAGATTCTGAGCCATTTACAATTCCTTCGAAATGTCCTGCCTGTGGAACAAAAGCTGTAAAAGAAGAGGCTGATGCCGTTAGTCGCTGCCCTAATTCAAAATGCCCAGCTGTTGTGAAAGAATCGATTAAACATTTTATTTCTCGTCGCGCGATGAACATGGAAAAAGTAGGAGATAAATTAGTTGAAGCTCTGGTGGATAAAGATTTAGTGAACACGTTCTCCGATCTTTATAAATTAGATACCGAAAAACTAGGTCAGCTTGAACGCCAAGGCGAAAAATCAATTAGTAATATTTTACAAAGCATTGAAAAATCGAAAGCCACAACTCTAGCGAAATTCATTTATGCTTTAGGAATTCGTTTTGTCGGCGAGCAAACCGCAAAGCTTTTGGCTGATCATTATTTAACGATTGAAAAATTTATCGAAAGTTCAAGAGAAGATTTAGAAACTATTCCAGAGATTGGCCCGAAGGTTTCTGTCGCGATTTCAAATGCTTTGAATAATAAAGATTTCGTTAAAGAAGTTAAAACTTTAATAAAATATGTTTCTTTAAAAGAATCCACACGTAATCAATCAGGCGCTTTATCTGGAATGAGCTTCTTGGTGACAGGAACTTTACCGGTTAAACGTGATGAAGCTCACTCTGTGATTGAAGCTAACGGTGGAAAATTATTATCTTCGGTGTCGTCTAAGTTATCTTACTTAGTGGCAGGAGATGATCCTGGGTCAAAAATAGAAAAAGCTCGTTCCGTGAATGTAAAAATCATTTCATGGGACGAGCTTTTAAAAATGTTAGAAACCTAAAGTGAATTAGATATGGTCGATGATGATATCACGAGCCATAACAGTCTTACGACCATCAGCTTTAGCAGATTCAATACCTTTTGCACAAAGTTTTTCGATCGCTTTAGATAAAACGTCGATCGTTTCAGCTGAAGTATTCATTTCGCTTTTTTCTTTGATGAATTTTTTAACTTTACTTGTAACAACTAGAATATCCATGTAGTCCTCCAATTTTTATCGTTAACTTAAAAATGCTTACATAGGGTCTAATTATTGACAAACATTCATATGCATTTTACGCGTTTTGATGCGTTTTGTTATCATTATGGTTACTTTTATAGAGACATAACTCTGCTTTTCTATCGAGAGTTTCCTCTGATGGACTAATCCAAATATAATTATTACGTATCACAGACTCTGTGCATTCAACATTTGTGAAGCCCGGAGACCACGAACCAGAGTTTAAATGCTCAACTGAACCATAAAATTCATGGCGTGCAATATGAGTATGACCGTAACAAATTCTATTCACACCCGTGATCTCGGCTTGTCGACTCATAGTGTATTCATCTGGTTCTTTGTAAACAGAAACTAAAGAGTGAATCGAACGTGCATAGAACAGGAAAAACGGCGCGCATAACAACAAAGGTAAAAACACCCAGTATAAAGAAATTCCAAACCACTGCTTCAATTCATAAGTAAATAAGAAAACCGCCGCAAAAATCGCAACAATTAAGAACGCTCGATCCAACCATAATTCTTTGGCAATCATGATAGGATTTTGAGTCGCTGGAGTAGCAAACAATTCCTGTAATCTTCGAACCATATACGGCGTGCTTTTCGAATTAATCGCGCACTTTTCGACAATAGTTTCCATATCTTGTTTTGGTTTATAGACTTCGGAAAAACGATCTAGCGTCACATGGAATAAAGTCGCCATAGATCCCCACAACCAAGTCCACATAATTAACGGTTGTGTACGTACCAAATACTTAACAAAGAAAGTTAAATAATCTGGAAGCGACATAATATAGTTTTTATCTACATGAGGATTAAACAACCCCATGCCGTTCATAATGTAACGACAAGCTACGTTTCCAAAAGGTAAACGAACAGAAATGGAATTATAATCTACTAAAAAGGGATTCAGCGGATTTTCGCAAAGACAATAAGGATCAAGCTGATGACCATGTTCGATTAACGTATCGTTATTACTGATGTAAAACCAACTCACAAAACGCACACGACGCTTTTCAAGCTCTGTTAAATTCAAAGAATCCACAAATGCAGCTTGTACTTTTTCAAAGGCCAGCTCCACATCATGATTACCAGGAATAACCACAAGCGTGTGACCTTTTTTAATGAATTTAGAAAGCTCATCAATAAATGACTTATGCTCTTCCAAAATAACTTTAATTTTATAAATCGATTTTTCTTCTTTTGGAAAAAGGCCTCGACGGGTTTCAATCCAGTTAATCGGGAAAATTGCATCTTCCGGGTAAGCCATCACACTATCAAAATCAAAAATGTCGCCATTTAAGATCAACTCTATAGGATGTCCACCGGCTTTTCCTTCAATTTCGGCTAAGAAGCCATTCAATGCATCATCAATAAAAAATTGCTTTGTTTTAAATTTCTTCCAAAGTTCACTTTTGGGTTGAGTTCGAGGGCGAGACGGTTCGGCATCTGTTAAGTGCAAATCGCTAATAATCGCAGTGTGAAGTTTAACTTGTGATGACGAACTCATACATGACATTTCATCACGACTTTGATTTAATGTAAACGTAAAGGACACACTATGCAGACCTCATTTGTTATTATTGGTATTGGAAAAAGCGGTACAGCCGCAAAAAATCTTCTTTTAGCCAGCGGGATTCCCGCTGCGTCAGTCCATACCTTTGACGAAAAAAATACGGCTGCTGACTTTACACAATGGGAGCAACTTAACGCACTACCTGTAGGAACCTTGGTTGTTTCTCCAGGCGTTCCACTAGCTTCAACACACATCGCGTCTTTAAAAAGCAAAGGTTGGAAACTGACTTCAGAAATTAATTTAGCCTGCGCACATCTCACGGATGAAATTCTGATTGGAATTACAGGCTCAGTTGGAAAAAGCACAGTAACGAGTCTATTAGGTGAAGCGTTGAAATCAGACGACGCCAATGCCTTTGTAGGTGGAAACTTAGGAATCCCTTTTGCGGAATATGCTTTGCAACTTTTGACTCAGAAGAAAAAAGCTAAATACATTGCGATCGAGCTTTCAAGTTACCAACTAGAAAATTGCGCCGATCTTGAATTAGATTATTCTGCCATTACGTTCTTATCTTCGAATCATTTAGAACGCTATCCTTCAGCCGATGCGTACTACATGACTAAATGTGAAATTGGTGCAAAAACAAAACATGTTTGTATTATTAATGAAAGTTCAAAAGATTTAGTTCAGTACCGCTCGCGCATCCCTGGAAAAACTGAAGCTGTCTCTTACAAAACATCGAATGAAAAAAATTACCTAGAAAAATCTCAACTGATTGGTGAACACAATCTTGATAATCTAGCTATCGCTCACAAACTAGCTCAGCACCTTAAATTATCACCTCGAGCTTTTGAAGCTATGATTCAATTTAAAGGTCTTCATCATCGCTTGGAAACTGTTGGAACTTTTGAAGGTCGTCTTTTTATCAACGATAGTAAAGCGACGGCTATGGATTCAGTGTTAGTTGCCACACAAGCCGCATTAACTAAAACAGCACAAGATAAAAAATTGTTTTTGCTTCTCGGAGGAAAAGATAAAAATCTTCCATGGGAAGAACTTCAGGTTTTATCTCAATATAAAAATATTCAGTTTGTTTTCTTTGGTCACTGTGGTGATATCGCAAAAAGTAAATCCAAATTAAACGGATCTTTGTTTTCGAAATTAAACGAAGCTTTACAACTAGTGTTTACGCAAACTGGGTCTGGAGACGTCGTGCTGTTAAGTCCGGGCGGCACCAGCTTAGATGAGTTCAAAAACTTCGAAGACCGCGGGCAGTTCTTTAAAAACCAGGTACAAGAACACTATTCTAGATAGCCTTAAAACAGCCTCTGTCTACGGCCTCTACAATAAAAGGGGCTCAAATCGATTATAAGCGATCTCAATATGAGACATCATTTGCTAGGGATAACATGAACAATTCTCACAGAGGACGTTTTATGTTTAGAAAGCTTTTGATCACGGCGCTTCTTTTAACTACTGGTGTAGCTCAGGCGGAGTTAAAACTTGTGTTCGATCTTAACGAAGTGATCGTATTGCCACCTAATGCCGAAAATGAATCCCAAAGAATCTTTCTCACTCAAACGGATAAATCTCTTACACTTCAATTTATTTGCGATAAGAAAACTTCTCAGGTTCAACTTTTTGATAAAATTCCTTTAGAAGCTATTGCTATTCCCGAAGCGGAAGATAACTTAGGACAATCTAAAATCAGTCGTTCAGATTGTGAAAAAATTAATAAGTGTGCAGAGACCTTTGATTTCAATCATCACGGTCACATCTCTGTTTCAATCGATTCTGAAACAGAAGCTTTCTCTTTAGATTCTCTTGGTACAAGTTGCGCTAGCATTAATTAGTCGGCTTGATCACGAGCGGGTGCTGTTTCTGCCCGCTTAGCCAATTGAGGATATTTCGCAGGATCTATTTCGAAACTATACATATCCATAGTTCCATTTTGATTTTCGTGGCTCATGACAAAATAAGTTTTCTTGTTAGCCTTATCTGCTTGGATCGTAAAGCGATCTACATCATCAATATTTACTAATTGTTTTTCCGCTTTAATATCTTTTTCTAAAATCTTAATACTTTCTTTATTGTTATTATTAATCTCTTTCATCAGTCGCACGATTTCCACTTGAGTGCCTTCTGGGTATCGGCCGGCCATTTTAACTACTGACGGTGCCACCCACTCAGGTGTTTCGTTTTTTATTGAGACAATATTTTTTAAAAAATCAGTGTGCGATAGAACCGCCACAGAAAGAACTGAAATAACCACCATCTTAACTGGCTTTTTAATCAACTCTTCCATAAAATCATTAACCATAAAATTTCTAATTTTACGGCCTGCTAATAAAAACTGATACTTTGCTAAACGAGTTTTCAATGGCAACTGTGACAACTTTAATAACTCGTGAGTCGTAAATAGATTTAAATTTTTTAGCTCGCCTTCAACTTTTTGATAAACTGCATGTGAAATATAGGCCGGAATACTTACCGTTCGATCATGAGGGCCTGTTACGAGTTCAGAAATTTTAAGTGATAAATCAGGCTTTAAATTATTTGAACCTTTACGTAGAGGTTCTGAACTAAGCTCTTTAGTGCTGCGATTTCTTTCTGTATAATCAATTCTTTTCAGAACAAAATTATCAGATGCTGGATCGTAAACATAAGTTGAATGTATCTTAAGATTATCATCTATTTTTTGTGTTAAGATCATTCGGTTAGATTCTAGTTTAATTTTTGTATCTTCGTTTCGCGACATTTGTTCTACTATTTTCCAAAATGACTCATCAGTCGACTTTGGCATGACTTCGTTCATCAGTTCAAAGGTCATTTCTTTAACGTCTTTTTTTTCAGCACCTTCTTCCTTATTTTCGATGACGTTAATTTTAACTTTAGATTTAAACAAATCTTCACATTTCAAAGCGGCTACAGATCTAATCTCTGTGTTTTCTGTTGCGCAACTTACATCCGCAGCCACTTCTGGTTTTACATTTTGAGTTGTACACGCCGTCAGCACAAACAAACAAACTAAAATAGATATAAATTTAGTAAACATAATCCCCACGTTGCGCAGAATCTAGTCTGCAAAATGAGCCAGATAATTCATTGAAGCTTTCGAGTAGAAAGCTTGCGATGCAATTTTTTCGTTATCTTTATTCTCAACAATAATTTCTGTTGTTCCTATCGGTATATTAAAAATAGCGAAACCACCGTTTGGAATAGGTGTCATTGATATTTCACCGGTTGCGCCGAAATAAACAATATTATTACGATCAAAATTTTCATCCGTTAAAGTCACTTCAAAGTTTTTCATTTGAACAAAGCCAATAAAGAACGAAGTTTCAGGATTAATCTTGTGATTCTGACTAATGTATTCAATAAACTTTTCTGTTAACTGTGGTAGATGAATAAAGTCTTTACTTTGATTTTGTAAATAAATATACGGAACGTAATCTCTTGGCAGAGGACGATTAATCACTTCAACCAATCCCGATTGAGTACCTTCAACATACGTCGTCGCTTCAGTGGACACCGTTAATAAATCTTCTAAGCCAGGAATTTGTAATTCTGAAGGAATATTCTGACCCGTAAAGGCATCAAAACTTCGAGCTGTGGCAATTTTAACATTCGTCATAGCTAAAATTTCCTGATACGACGCTACACTTTTTTCCACAAAGTAGGCTTGGCTTCCGATGTGACGATTTTGAATAAAGGCAGAAATCTGATAAGAACCTTCTTGTAAACCAGGAATAATAAAATACCCATTTGATGTCGTATTTGATTGTGCCACCTGAGGAATCAAGAACTGATCTAAGTAGTATGGCTCTAAACCTGGTTGATTTTCTACCACAACTTGTGCGCCAGCCACTGGTTTTCCATCTAACATCACACGACCGATAATAATTCCAGCGTCTGACATGTACTGAATTTGAATTTTTTCTGAAAGATAACTTTTAGCGCCTTCAATCCAATTCGCCGAGAATAAAACAACTTCGGATGGATCTTGTGCTGTGCGAATAGAAAGTGTTCTTGCGAGCTTACCGCCTACGCTATCAATCAATGCTACTGTTGACGAATGTCGCGCGACATTGGGATAGACGTCAGTAGTTTTTTTTAGCGAATAATTACCAGAGAACAATGAGGCTGCAACTTCGGTATCTTTGATTTTTCGATCATCGATATTTCTTAAGTTGACTGCAAAGCCACTTGGACGCCCTAGTTTAAGCTGTGGTCCTTGGAAATAATTATTTTGACGAACTAAGCCAGCAATTCTTTTGCGATCTTCTCCGATGATAATTCCATTTTCATCTTTGATTTCCGCAACTAATTCGCCATCAAATGAACCCACATAAATTTGGTACATTCCGGCTTTCAAATCAACTTGTCCTAATTCGATAGATTGACCTTCACGTACACGACGAACTGTAACCGTTTGATTTGTTAATCCGACACCGCCACTTAATTCGAAGAAACCCTGAATCGAAGCTGAATTAGGAATGGATTGTTTTGTGTTCGCAAATGGATTTTGAATTTTATTGAGCAACAAAGAATCTTTTTCTTTAGCAACTAACTGACCTAATTGTAAATCTGTACGCGCTAATAATTCTTGTTTGTTCAACGACATTTCTGAAACTACTGTCGCTTCTGGGAAATCCACTTTCATTTGATCCACTTGATTTAATGATAGAATTTCAGATCCAGAAATAGCTTTGCTTTCTAATGATGAAGGCTGACGATCTGTTTCTGGGTGAGTTACTTTTTGCGCTTGTTGGAATAAAGTGTAAGCCGGAGTTTTTCTTTCGTGCGTGATGTGCATCGTTTTAGCCACGTACACTGCACCAGATTTTTCAACCTTTGGTGAATATAAGAAACTAAGTGGGAAAATCAATGCCAGCAAGTAAATCATCTACTTACTAGCTTACTTAAAAGGGCTTATCTCCGTCAAATCCAGACTTTTTATCGAGACTTAAGTTAAGCGTTTTTTTAATAGTGATGGCGCGCTGGCGACTTAGACCTTCGTCTATGCCACGAAGCACGTAAACTTTGGTTTGATTTTCAAATTGTTCGACCGCTACGGTCACGTTGATCTCGTAGGGTCTACGAGGGCCTAGAATCGTGACTTTAGTCTGGTATCGAAGCATACTTTTCCCGTTTTCGTCCAATGGCTGAAACTTGTTGTCGTGAAATTCCGAAACCATTTCTCGCCCGTTTGTACTGACGTAGCGTGGTTTGCCAATAACGGCATTAACCGACTTCCTAATTTCAGGCAGCTGAAGCGGGGAATCCGTAATGAAATACCCCGTCGTCTGACAACCTGAAAGAGTAAGAACCATCGTAAAGAAAAGAAGCTGATAGAACTTCATTATTTAGTTTGAGCTTTATTCCAGTCAGCTAAAAATGCGTTGATTCCATTTGTAGTTAATGGATGACCTGTCATTTGTTGCATGACTTTGTAAGGAATCGTTGCGATATCCGCGCCGATCAAAGCCGCTTGCTGGATATGCATCGGGCTACGAACTGAAGCCACTAAAACTTCTGATTTAAAATCGTAGTTTTGGTACATTTGAACGATATCAGAAATTAATCCCATACCGTCTGTTCCAATATCATCTAAGCGACCCACAAACGGAGAAACCATTGTAGCTCCGGCTTTTGCAGCCAATAAAGCTTGAACAACTGAGAACACTAAAGTTACGTTTGTTTTAATTCCCATCGCTGTGAATTTTTTAACAGCGATCATACCGTCTTCACACATGGGAACTTTGATCACGATGTTATTTGCGATTTTAGCTAATTCAGTTCCCTCTTTCACCATTTCATCCGCTTTAAGCGAAATCACTTCGGCTGAAACCGGGCCTGGTGTTAATTTTGAAATTTCTTTAATCACGTCTACGAAAGGACGACCTGACTTGGCAATCAATGAAGGATTTGTAGTAACTCCATCAACCCAACCACGTTCGATAGCTAATTTAATTTCACTTACTTCTGCTGTATCAATAAAAAATTTCATGTGTTCTCCTGTAAACTATCCATCGAGTAATACCCGTTCTTTTTATTCACTATCCATCTTGCAGCCTTGAGAGCACCTTCCGCAAATACTTCGCGATTTAATGCTGTGTGTTCGAAACTCATGGTTTCACTTTTTGAAGATGCTGTAACTTTATGAATTCCAAAAACGTTTCCAACTCTTTTTCCTAAAGGCAAAGTCACTTTTTTGTTCACAATTTTTTCAAGATCATTACGAAGAGTCTTCGCCGTTCCACTAGGGTTGTCTTTTTTCTGCGTATGGTGAATTTCCTCAACCTTAAAATCAAAATCTTTAACTAAACCTAAAGCTTTGAGGGCTTGGCGTAGGGCCCAAACGCCTATGCTCATATTAGAAGCCCAAAACAAAGGACGTTTTTTTGCAGCCGCTTTAATTTTTTTAATCTGCGCATCCGTACACCCGGTTGTTCCAGTCACGATGGGTGTCATCTTTGTAAAATGTAACAGCTCTTGCAGTTGCTCAGGACTAGAAAAATCCAACCAAACATCGACTTGTTCTAAAATTTCTTCTTCAACATTTTTAACTGAAGCTACAGTAAACGCAAATTCGTCACAGTTTTTTGAACTCACGGCTAAAAATGGAGTGAAGTATTTTGAATTTAACGACTTACGAATCGACATTCCCATTTTTCCAGAAGCGCCGAAAAGACCAATTTTTATTTTTTTCACAAAAGACCTGTTTCCATCATTAATTTTTCTGTTGCTGCATGAAACTTGGGATCTAAATCTGTTAATGGTAATCTCATTTCCGGAGATTTAATTAAACCTTTGCGATAAAGCATCCATTTCACGGGAATAGGATTGGCTTCAACATACATTCCGTCAATTAAACCTTTAAATTTTTTAAAAGTATTTTCTGTTTCACTAACTGAACCGTTCATCACAGCCTGAGTCCATTCAACAGATAATTTAGGAATAATATTCGACATCACTGAAATAAGTCCGTGCCCACCAATTTTTAAAAAATCGATATACGTTCCATCATCACCTGATAAGAAAACGAAATCTTTTGGAAGTTTTGATTTCAATTTTTGATCAAAAGCAATATCTCCACTGGCTTCTTTGATTCCTACAATATTTTTTGTTTCTGATAATTCCCAAATCGTTTCGGCCGTCATCGACGTAATGGTACGACCTGGAACATTATACATAATTACAGGTACGTCAGAATTCTTAGCCACCGCTTTAAAGTGCTGAACTAAACCTCGCTGTGGTGGTTTGTTGTAATAAGGAACTACCACAAGTGCTCCGTCCGCGCCAAGTTCAGCGGCCTTCTTCGTATCTTCTACTGTTTTGGCCGTCGAGTTACTTCCCGTTCCTAAAATTAACGGAAACTGTAATCCCACCATGGCGCGAACAATCGAAAATATTTTCTTAACTTCAACTGGTGTTAACGTTGGACTTTCTGCTGTCGTTCCATTAATTACAAGCCCATTAATACCTTGGCTCACTTGATAGTCGACTAATTTTTCTAATGATGTGTAATCCACTTCACCATGATCAAACGGAGTTATTAAAGCAGAGAAAACGCCTTTAAGTGCTGAACTCATATATACAATCCTTTAAATGTTCTGCAGGCCCGGTCATAATCGGTTGATTCCGATCTGTCATATCCACACTTAGTGTTCCACCGGGCATTTCGATATTAGTTTTATTTTTTTTATAAATCGCGCTCATGAATAGACCTGCTGCTACCGCACCGGTGCCGCAGGCTAAAGTAAAATCTTCTACACCGCGCTCAAAAGAAACGGCCTTCACCGTGTCTTCATCTGGCGTATGTTTTAACAAAGTGACGTTTGTCCCTTTCGGAAATTCAGGGCTACTACGCAAGGTTTTAACCATCGCTTTGTGTTGATCGAAACTATTATCACTAGGAATTTCAATCACCACGTGAGGCACCCCCGTATTACAAACAAATAATTTTGAATGCGGTGTAATACTTGGCGTGGTCATACGTACTTGGTATTGGTGTCGACCTAGAATTTGAATTTGAATCAAACCAGCTGTGGTTTTCAATTCTATTTTTTTATCTGGCTTCGCTAAAATGTTTTCAACATAATAGCCTACACAACGGGTGGCGTTTCCGCACATCTCTGCATGAGAGCCATCATTGTTGTAAAAATCCCAACTGTAGTATGACCCCGCAGTCTCAGACTCTTTTAAAAAAACCACACCATCTGCTGGAAACTGCGTGCAGATTTTTTTCACTAACTCAGAGCTCGGCGCAACATTCACATTATAATAAATATGAAACGTGTTCCCGGCTCCAGAAATAAGTGAAGATTGAATCGACATTATTTAGTTTTTTTCTTTTTCTTAATAGTTTTAATGGCCTCGGCCGCAGGAGTTTCTGACTTAGGCTGTTCCACTACAGGAGGCGCTTGTTGCACCTCTGGAGCTGGAGGAAGAGGTGGACCTTTAATTCCGCAACCACTGATGGCTACAAACGATAAAATGATTAAAGCTTTTAACATCATTATTTTAAACTCCTTACACAAAGAGAAATATCAAAGAAATATTTTCTAGCTACACTAATAGGAAGATCGGCGCATTTCTTACGATATGCATCGTATTGTTTTTCCAAACTGCTTTCAGAAAAACCAACACCTTCTGGCCACAACGTCGACAACTGATACGACATAAATACAAGATCGGGATAATCCGTATAGTGAACATTCATATAGTTCAAAATTTCTTTTGCTTTAGAATAAGCTTTTGTATCAATAGCTATATTGTAATTAATAATATTTTCTAAAATAGAATCTTCACTGTTTAAATTTTTATTTTCTTTACTGTTCGTATTTAAAGTGATTTCACTCGTACGATTCAAAGCCACTAGTAAAGAATTTTTAAGTAGCTGAATTTGCTTAAAGCTTTGAGCTGTTTCAATGTAAGCTAAAGCTTTATCGTCGAAAATCCCCATATTATAACGACGATAATATTTTAATTCTAACCATCGACATTGTAAATTTTCAGGTTCTAAAGCTAAGCACTGTTGCATGCCACTTAAAGATTTTTTCTTATCACTTAAAACCAAACCTGCAGATGTTTCGTAAATTTCTTGAGTGGATAAAGAAAGAAAATCATTCAACATATTAAACTTTAAAGAATTTAATTTGTTTTTATATTCTTTATCATCACGCAAAAGCTCGTTTTCAATTAAAGTCATCGCCGTAATTCGTTGGTTTTTAGCCAATAAATCTACGATCTGTTCTTTGACTTTGTTAAAACTTGTGTTCGCATTGAATTTAGCTGGCTTGGGTTTTTGAGCTACGGCCAAAGACCCAAGAAAAGAAAAAATAAATAAAGCTTTAATCAGCGTTGAACACATACATCTTTTATATGATGTTCAACGTAAATTGTATAGTGACTTAGCCGGCGTGGCTGTTAACTAACACTGCGCGCGGTTTACTGCCGTTAGCTGGGCCCACAACACCTTCTTTTTCAAAGGTTTCAATCAAGCGAGCCGCACGCGGATAACCCAATTTAAAACGACGTTGAATCAAAGAAGCAGAAATGGCTTTCTGAGTAGCAGCCCAAGATAGAATTTCGTCATACTTTTCGTCGTAATCCTCATCTCCACCGAAATCGTCTCCGTATTCAGCACCTTCTCCCGATGTTCCCGGGAATGAACCTTGTGATGGACCACCTTCTAAGGCTCTCATGATTAATGGATCGTATTCTGGTTCAGCTTGATCTGCCCAGAACTTCGCAACACCATTGATTTCGCTTTCTTTTAAGTAAGGACCATGATGACGAATCGATTTTCCCGAACCGCCGGCCACAAATAACATATCCCCTTGTGCTAACAGACGTTCCGCGCCTTGCTCATCCAGGATAATACGAGAATCCATCTTTGAAGCCACTTTGAAACTGATACGACCTGGGATATTGGTTTTAATTAATCCCGTCACAACTTCCTTACGAGGTGACTGCATCGCTAACATCAAATGCATTCCACAAGCACGAGCCATTTGTGCTAAACGTACGATGTTTTGCTCCACGTTTACTTTATCTACAGCCATCAAATCACCAAACTCTTCGACCGCGATCACCATATAAGGTTGTGGTGTATAATAATACTGCTCTAACTTCATGATGCCTTGATTTTCATACTCAGCATTTACTTTTTCATGTTCTGCGATTTTATCAGCTGATAATTTTTCAACAGCTTCATTAAATTGTTCAATATTACGCGCGCCGAATTTAGACATCGATTTATAACGCTTTTCCATTTCTTTAACTGCCCAACGTAAAGCAAAGACCGCTTTTTTCGGATCACGAATCGGAGGCATAATTAAATGGGGAATATCCGCGAACGCTGCTAAGTCGACTTGTTTTGGATCCACTAAAATCATTCTTAAAGTTTTAGGAGAATGTTTAAACAAGAAACCTGTAATCGTTGATACAGTGAATACCGATTTACCAGAACCTGTAGTTCCCGCGATTAACAAGTGAGGCATTTTACGAAGATCGACAATTTTAGGATCACCGTTGGTTTGTTTTCCTAAAGCGATCGGTAATTTTAATTCATCTGACCAGAATTGTTCATCCGCTAATAAATCTTTTAAGTAAACTGTTTCACGCTGAGCATTCGAGGTTTCAATCCCGATCACATCACGCCCAGGAATCGGAGCAATGATACGAAGTGATTCAGCAGATAAAGCTAACGATAAGTCATCTGCAAGCTCAGTTACTTTATTTACACGAACGTCAGCGTTCGGTTTAAATTCAAACATCGTAACCACTGGGCCCGGTTTCGCCGCTGTGATTTGTCCATTCACGCCGAACTGTTTTAATTTATCTAAAGTGATATCGGCTTTACGGCGAATTTCTTTTTCATCAATTTTAATTCGCGTTAAAGGAGGATCTTCAAGTAAAGATAATTTTGGCATTGACCAATTTTCTACACGACGAGGAGCCTTCACCGGCATAATGACTTTTCTACGCGCAGGTGGCTCGTAAGCGGATACTTCAACGTTTTCATCGTCTTCCGCATCATTAGCTGATAAAGCCGTATCTAAATCGTCAGAGTCATTTTCTTCTTCAGACTCTTCCTCTTCCGTCTCTTCAACTTCTTCTTCAATAAATTCTTTAGCTTTAACCGCTGGCTGAGAAGAACCAATTTTCATTTCTGTTGGTTTCTCTTTTTTAGCTTCTACTTTTTTCTCATCTTCATTTTTCTTCAACGGATTGAAAGTCCATCCCGCTGTCATACGCATCCACCAAGTTTCAGCGTTCTTGCCTTTACCTTTAGTTTCAAACCAGCCGGCGATTTTATCCTGTAAATTTTCCAGGGGTGATTCTAAAGCCTCTTGCAGTGAATATTCGAAACAGAATACGAATAAAACTAAAGATCCCGTCCACAGAATGATTTGAGCTCCTATGGAATTGAAGATTTTCACAAAACCCATAGAAAGACCTAAACCTAATAGGCCCCCGGGATAAATTTGTTCATCGAATAATTTAGTGTTCGGAAGGTAAATCGTCGTCAAAGCCGCTACAAAAGCCACTAACACGAACCCTAATAAATGACGGATATCTTTAAGATGTGTCTTTTCAGCCTTAAAACTATTAAAAGCCACATAAAACAAGGTCGCTATAGCTAACCAGGCCGTCAACCCAAAAGCTTGGTAGATCAAGTCGGCCAGGAAGCTTCCTATGATACCGCAATAATTGAGGGTCTTTAAACCCTGTCCAATCGAATTAAATGAGGGGTCTTGGGGGTTATAACTAACCAGGGCTAATGCGAGGAATAAACCTAAACCTAATAACCCTATGGCGCGCACGTCGTGTTGGAATCTTTTTAAGAATGAATTCATCCCTCCATTTTAACTCTGAATTGAGCTGGCAAGCAAAAGCCTGAAGGTCTGGTCTAGCAAGGTTTTTAAGGGGTCCAAAGGTTGCTTCCTAGACCCGATTCTGGTACACCCCTTCTCCTATGGAAATCGACCTTCAGACTGAACTCAAAATCAATGAGATCTTCTACTCTATTCAGGGTGAAAGCAGCTACGCCGGAGAGCGTACGGTGTTTATACGCACGACGGGCTGCAATCTGCGTTGTACCTACTGCGATACGAAATATTCGTATACTGAGGGCGAGATGATGACGATTGAAAAAATTTTAGAGGTCGTCCGTGGTTATCAGGCCGAATATATATGTATTACTGGCGGAGAACCATTACTGCAGAAAGATATCCACAAGTTAATCCACATATTATGTAGTGAAAATTACATGGTGTCCCTTGAAACCAGTGGTTCAAAATCAATTGAAAACGTAGACCCCCGTGTAAAAACTATTTTGGATGTAAAAACTCCAGATAGCGGAGCTGCAGATTCTTTTCTTATGAAAAATATCGATTTCTCGAGGGAAAATACGGAATACAAGTTTGTTATCGGAAGTGAAAAAGACTTCGATTGGTCGGAAAATTTTTGTCGTCAACATGATTTATTAAAAAAATTTACAATTTTATATAGTCCGTCACATGGTCAAGTAGCTGAATCTTGGTTGGCCGAAAGAATTCTGCAAAAAAGATTAAAAGTTAGGTTGCAATTGCAGCAACATAAGTATATTTGGTTACCCACAACTCGCGGTGTTTAAAAAAATAAACATCCTGATTAAATAAATTAATACGTTATAAAGAACGTAATACACACACAACGAAAGAGGAGTTCCATGACGCCAAATCTGAATAGCTCAGAAAATCTTTTTGTCGCTAACCTTCAACAAGTAAGCTTAGAGAAGTTAGTAAAAAGCAAATTGGAAGTATTGTTCCAACAACAAAAAGAAGCACAAGTTGAATTAAGCGGTTTATATAATATCGTTTTAGAGCAAGTTGAAAAACCATTAATCGAGCTATCTCTTAAAGCTTTCAACGGTAACCAAGTAAAAACGGCTATCATGTTAGGTATCAACCGTAACACTCTTAAGAAAAAAATCGACAACTACAAATTGAAACCTAAAAAAGGTGCTCAAACAGTTGTTGCTCCAGTTATTCCAGCTACGACAACTTTAGAATCTTCTACTGTTTTAGCTCAATAATTTTAAATCGAAAGATTTTAAGAAAACCCAACAGAAATGTTGGGTTTTTTATTTTCGGCTAGATCCGCTCTAGCAGCAGTTTTCAGTCGTATTACATCTTTTTTTTTGATATGATTCTTTCATATCGCAGGGGCAAAATATAAGATGAGTTCATTTAATAAGATACCACCTCAAAGTTTAGAAGCCGAATATTCAGTTCTCGGCGGTCTGATGTTAGAACGCGAAGCCTTCGACCAAGTTGGTGACGTTCTTACGGTAGACGATTTCTATAAACCTGCACATCAGTTCATTTACAAAGCCATCATGGATCTTCACCAAAAATCGCAACCAATCGATTTAGTGACGGTGATGAATTTGCTTCAAGATCGTAACGAACTTGAACAAGTGGGCGGAGCTGAATACTTACTTACATTATTAGAAAAAGTTGTCTCGGCGGCGAACATTGATTCGCATGCAAAAATCATCCGCGACAAATCCATGTTACGTCGTCTTATTCACACTTCATCGGGCTTAATCGAAAAAGCTTTCAGCGCAGACTATCAAGATGTAGAAACATTAATTGATATCGCCGAAGCGGAAATCTTAAAGGTCGGTGAAAATAAAATGTCTGCAGGTCTTATTGGATCTATGGACATCGTGAAAACTTCGATCGAAAAAATCGAAGATCTTTATAAACGCAAAGCTGATGTAACTGGTGTTCCTACTGGTTTCACGGATTTAGATAAAATGACATCCGGTCTTCACGGCGGGGAATTAATTATCATCGCCGCTCGTCCTTCGATGGGTAAAACGGCCTTCTCTCTGAATTTAGCGACTCACATGGCGATTCGCGCGAAGAAAACTGTCGCTTACTTCTCGGTGGAGATGGCGAAAGAATCGGTTATGATGCGTCTTCTTGCTGGGGAATCGAAAATCAGCATGGGAGAAATTCGTACCGGTCGTATCCAAGATGCTTCATGGCCTAAATTAATTCAGGCCGCGGGATCTATTTCCGAAGCTCCATTATTTATTGATGATACGGCTGGTATTTCTCCATTCGAAATTCGTGCTCGTTGTCGCCGTCTAAAAGCTACTCATGGTTTAGACTGTATTATGATCGACTACTTGCAGATGATGTCATTGAAACAAAAAACCGATAACCGTGAACGTGAGGTTTCGGAGATTTCAAAAAATCTTAAAGGAATCGCCAAGGAATTAAATGTTCCGATCATCGCACTAGCTCAGTTAAATCGTGGTGTTGAGGGTCGTGCTGATCGTCGTCCTATGTTATCCGATCTTCGTGAATCGGGATCGATCGAGCAAGATGCCGACGTTATCATGTTATTATATCGTGATGACTACTACGATAAAGAAGACCAAGAAAAAGCGGGACACGCGGAAGTGATCATCGGTAAGCAGCGTAATGGTGCCACGGGCACTGTGAAATTGAAATTCGATGCGAAAACAAATAAATTCCGTGATGCTGATCCTGATTCGGTTTCTCCACTTCCTCCTCCGAATGCTCCACCAAGCATGCCGGGACAGTTCGGAAAACCTAAGAACTTTGCTCCAGGCGCACAGAACTAAAAATAAAAACTGTCTTAATTTGAGAGTTTTCCCTATTTTGTTTATAGGCTTTTCGATATAGTTTACTCTAAAACTTCATAGGGGGATCTATGAAGTTATTATTTTCAATCGTTTTCATTTTATCATCTTTAGCCTACGCAAAAAATAAAATACTTTATAAAACTTGTGTAAATTGCACCAAAGATTCTAAAGAGGAGCCTCTTTATGATCTCACTTTACAAGCCGATTTTAAAATTCCAGGGAGTGTAACGCTTGAATCAAGAGGCCGAATCGAACAATACGGTTCCGGCGAAGATTTTATCGCGTACATTAAAAAAGAGGATAAAGAATATAACTTGTACATCGTTACCGATTTTAGATCGCTTGTTAAAAGAAAAATTTCTGATCGTGTTAATAAATTTGTCATTCGAAGTGGTGTACTTTTTTTTGAAAAATCAGAGCCTTCAGGGGATAAATACATTAACGTTCTCTATGCCATAAGTGATTTTAAAACAGCGTTAAAGTCTGAGGTACGCCGTGGCTACGGTGAATTTTCAGTAGATGATTATTAATTTATTTTTTAAGAATAACGTGATAACCGAATTGTGTACGAATCGGCGGGGAAATAGTATCCATCGGCATTTCAGTTACAGCCTCATCGAAAGCTTCGACAAAGCGGCCTGGCTTATATGGGCCCAAGGCTCCGCCATCGCGGGCTGATGAACAAGTTGAAAATTTAATAGCGGCTTGTGTAAAACTCATACCTTCATGCAATTTTTTAATAACATCCTGCGCTTCGTATTCGTGCTTAACTAAAATGTGAAAAACTTTAAAGGGCTTATTCATAACAACTCCAAAAAGTCTTGAGGCAAAGGAGCCTCGATGTTTAATTTTTGTTTTGTCTGCGGGTGTTCGAAGTTCAAACTAAACGCGTGCAACATTAAACGCTTTACATCTTCACTTTTTCCGCCGTAGATCATATCTCCTAGAATAGAACGATTGCTTTCTTGCAAATGCTGTCTAATCTGATGAGTTCGTCCTGTTTTAGGAATAGCTTCGATATAGTGAAATCTTTCCGTTGAATTTAGAATAGTAAAATCAGTTTCGGCTGGCCATTTTCCTGACTTCACAGAAATCATTCTTTTCTGTTTCATTCCATGAGCCGGAGCCATATGGTTATTAATCTTCCAACTTTTCTCATCTTTAACAACGCAGATAACTTTCTTACCTGGTTTTAATTCGTGAGGCTTGGCCAAACAACGATATATTTTGTGAAAACTATGCTTAGTAAACATTTCTGTTAAAGATTTATTAACCAGAGTCGACTTACTCATCAAAAATACGCCCGATGTTTCATAATCTAAACGATGATGAAGAAAAAGCTTTCCTTTAAGATCTGGTCTTTGCTTTTCCACTAAGTCTTTAATCGGAAGTTTCGTGTGATTACTTTCACGAATAGAGGGTTGAGATAAGACCATAGCTGGCTTATCCACCAAAATTAAATACTCGTCTTCAAATAAAATAGAGATCAAAATAAGTACTCAACGCCAAATAAGTACGACACGGCCTTTTCTTCAGATGATCTCAATGGATTAGCATTACTTGCGCTTCCACTATAACTCACACTATTCATGCCGTAGTTAATTTCAGGTTTTAACTGAAGATGTGTCGAAATTTGATGTGTTAAGTAAACACCAAAACTGTTGATTGTCGCATCACTTTTTCCTGAATCAACTGGAGTTTCTTTAAATGTTTCAAACAAGACAAACTTAGCTTTGGCACCGAACGCTGTTCTGTTATCTTCAGTGATCGGGAAATATCCTCCCAAGTGAAGTTGCCATCCGTTAGTAGAATTTGATGTAAAGGCTGTGGGATTAGAATCTGTAACTTGCGTATTTCCCATTAAGAAACCACCACCGACGCTAATTTGAGGTCCCCAGAAATTTCCTGTCACAGCGTATTTATATCCAAACACGACGTCATATTGACTGTGCGTGAAAGATAAATCACTTGGAGACGATCCGGTTAAACCATTTTTCGCTTTGAAAAAACTTTGCTGCATATCTAGTGAAGCAAACCATTCCTGTGTGATCCAAAGTTCGACTCCTAATTTTAAAGTCGGTGCAAATCCTTGTGTAGAACTGTAGTTGTTTGTTCCCGCTCGGTTCATAGCTGCAATTTTATAATCCGAAGCACCTATCGCAACGCTTACTTTTCCATATTGTGGCGGTGGGGCTGGCACCCATTCTGTGGCATCTTTTTCATTTTCTAAAATAGGCTTAGTAGCTTCCGTTTTTGTTCCGTACTCTACAAAATTCACAGGTAAAAGCTTACTGCCTTTTTCAATAACGCCGATTTCTTTTTCAAAAGAAATTTGAGCAAAACTTAAATCCGAATCTACTTTTGTTACTACAATTTGTCCGATGACTTCTTTTTCGACACCAGTCATAAATTTTAGTTTAGGATGACGTTTAATCGCTAAAATCTGAGCCACACTTAATTTATCGTTTTCCTTAAGACCGTTTTTTTGTCCTAAGTTAATCGTCACCATATTTCCGGTACGACTCACGATTAATCCATTGTACGGAAGTTTTTGTTTTAGTTTTCCGTAAAGATCCGTAATAATTTCATTAACCTTACTAATTTCAAATGTTTTCTCATCTTGGTAAGAAACAGAAATAAGAGGACTTCCATCCTTAATATAAAGAACTAAATTAATAGTGATCCCTGATGAACTCTTAGTAATAATCGCTGACAACAAAGAATCCGCTTGGGAATTGGCCATCACTTTTTTAGTGAAGTCGGATTTCTCTTCAAACCAGTCGGCGCGGAATTGTTTTCCGTTTTCGCTGGCTGGTAATTTCAAATCAGCTAACGACCAGAAATGATCATCTACGATCAAATCATTTAATTTTTTTTCAGCTGCTGTTTTATAAACTCCGCCGACATTATCATAAGCTGGAACAATAACTACGGATTTTAAATTTAAAAGCTTATCGATGTCGCTGCGGTAGTTGATCGGATAAGGATTTTTATTTCCTACCGTCGCTTCTTTAGCTTGTGAGAAATTGAAAAAAAACAAAGGACTAACCGCGATGATGATGATTCTTTTGATGTAGCTTTTCATACTCTTATTGTGACTTGATTTCGAGTTACAATCAATCCAGAGGGAATCTTTTTCCTAGCCTTCCTTGATCTTTACTAGGCTTAAGCCAAGCGCTCAAGAAAAGTTCCACATACTGTTTCAAAAAAGACTTATTCCACTCTAGAATAGAGATATGACACACACATGTTTAATTATCGAAGACTGCAGTTTCATCCGTGAAATTTATCATTTGAATTTAAAAGATTCAAAGGTGCAAATTGTCGGAGAAGCACAAGATGGAAAAATGGGCTTACAAAAAATTAAACAGCTTCAGCCAGACATTATCATTCTTGATTTAGTCTTACCTGAAGTGAACGGGTTTGATGTTCTTTCTCAAACTCATCAGTTAAGTCCTAAATCAAAAGTTCTAATCGTTTCTACTATGGCTGATTCTAATTATAAGAAGAAAGCTATGAACTTAGGAGCAGTAGGTTACTTAGATAAGCCTTTTACTAAGCTTGAATTATTAAACGCAATTGACGACATCACACAACAGTACGACGGAGTTCAAAATGGATGAGTTTAAATTTGTTTTACGCTGCCTTTTGTTCACGGCAGTTCTTATGTTTATTTCCCAATATAAGATGAATGACGAGACTCTAGAAGCGAAAGCACAGTACTATTTTGTGGAATCTCCTACTGCAGAAACTTTACGTGAAGCGGCAGCCGGCGGAGTTAAATTTGTACGTGGAGCTGTTAACGATGGTATGAGCTTTATCAAAAAGAAAATGGCTCTGAACTCCGGGGGCGGTCATCATGAGCCAACTCATAGTAAATACGATTCAGAATCAGCGTACTAATTATTTATTTTTTTGAACGCCTGAAACAGATCCTGTTTCAGCTTTAGCTACTTGTCCTTTAGCAGCAACATTATAAAAATTTGTTTTATTAGCACTTGCAGCCATACGGTTCATTTGAGCATTGTATTGTTTAATGCAGAACGCGCTTGAAGTTGAAGAAATTAAAGCTACTACTGTTAAACCGATTAATGCTTTCATGTGGACTCCTTCGTTAGTAAGTATCTGTTGAATATTACTATTGCGAGCGGAGTGCCAAGTTTTTGAAAGTGGAATATTTAGATTATCTGAGTGGTTTCAGGTACTTAAATGAATGTATCAAGGTGATAAAATGACTAAAGTTTTTACAGCTGTCAGACTCACACTGGCAGCTGTCTCACAATGAGATTACTTGTTACCTTGGCCTTCACCTGAATTGGTTTTTGTTCCTGAAGGTGCCATGCCTGGTTGATAATTGTCTTTTTTATCAGATAATAATAAAGGACGCGCCTCACATTTAGCACAGCCCCCTGTAGGAGGAATTGCGCCTGTGGCCCAAGTTCCACTTGAGGATTGGTTTTTATTATCGTTTGGATCATCTCCAGCAGCAGGGTTTCTGGCAAAAGAGTTTACTGAAAATCCTAATGTTACTACGATAGCGAAAATTAAATTTAAAATATTTTTCATATCAGCCTCTTTTATAAATACAATTCTTGAGTTGCCGGTGCGATCACATCAAGTAAGTTGTTAAACGCACTTGCTACCTGAGACGCTACTGTTGGACCGTCAGCACTGTCAACCTTAGCAATTTCACCATTTGATTTATAGCTTACTTTTATCGCTCCTAAGCCCGGACGAGTCACCACTGCCGGCTTACCATAACGTTCTTCGTAGTCGATTTTAACTACTTTCTTCGCTTGATCTGTGATGGTTTGGATACGACCTTTTGTATCGTATGTCATAACTATTTTTTGACCGTCAGTATTATCAGCATTGATCAAGTTTCCTTTAGCGTCGTACTTAAAGTTCGTCGTTTTAGAAGAAACGGGCTTATTTTTATCATTTAATAAAATAGCTTTTACTGAAGATACTTTTTTAGAAGAGTCTTCATAGGCGTATTCTAATTTTGTATAGCCTGAAGTTTTCGTTTTTACTAAACCATTCGGATAGTATTCAAATTCAACTTTATCCGCATTGTTCTTGATCGTTACTGGCTTACCTAAAGTATCATGGTAAGTGATATCACGAACAGTTCCGTTTGTTGTCGTTTGAACACGTGATAAAATAATTGATCCATTCGGTAATTGTTTATGCCAGAATTCATAACGATTGTTCGCTACAGTTTCTTTTCCACAAACTTTTTTAGCCGATGACCAATAGTTAAACTTAGGGTTACTTGCCGAGAATTCATATTTATAGCTTTCAACACATTTATCACGATCAGTGAAGCTTGTTACCCAGTCTTTTACGTTATCGTATTTAATCGCGATAAATGTTTTATCAGGCCAAGTCGCTTTACTTAAATTGTGAAACTCATTGTATTCATAAGCGTATACATCTGTATCTTTTTTAGCCCAAGCATTTTTATTCCAAATTAAATCATCTTGTTGATTGTATTTGTATTCACTCGTTAATCCATTTGGACCTGTAATTTTTTGTACTTTTTTATTTGGGAAATATTTGAAAGATAATTTTCTCGAGTTGTTATCTTCAATTTGAGTTAATAAACCAGATTGGTAATCAAACTTTAAGTAGTTTCCATTTTTGTCAAACATATGAGTCATACGACCATCTGTTGAAAAACGTTGGTAACTTCCATCTGCTAGTGTTCTTGTATAAACACCTTTAGATAAAACAACATTTTCTACTTCCTTACCATTAGCCATTAATTTTTGGCCTTCTTTAACTGCGCTAACGATACCGAACTGTTTAGCATAATCAGAGCGTGTGTCTTGATCTTCTGCTAATTGAGTTTGAATGTTCGCCCAAAATTCTTTTGTGCTTGTACTGAATTTTTTATCAGCCTTCATTTTTGCAATGATCGACTTAACTGTGGCATCAACCTCAGCTTTAGTTGTTTCCTTAGCTGAGAAAATAGTCTCTTGACCATCTCCGCATTCAGAAATTTTTACAGATCCTTCAGATGTTGTTTCTAATTTAGTTTCGTATTCAGAGCACCATCCAAAACCAAACATACCATTGTAGATTGTACGGCTTTTATAAGCGCGTAAGATACGCATATCATAACCATTTCCTGGCACTTCTAAGTCTACCCAAGAATTCGTATAACCCGCATTATTCATATCGACTAAAGCCATTGATTTTGTGCTTAAAAAAATCAATGCAACAGATGCTAATAATTTTAATTTCATATTCCTGTATCCTCTGTATTTATCAGTATTCTACACTTTGATTGTAACAATTTTTTTGATCATGACTCCACCTATAATTTGCAGTCCTAGCATTGCGCCTAGTAAGACTAGACCTAAGAAGGTGTTGAACATAGGTCTCATGTAAGCTGGATCCACTGCAAAGAACACGGCACCCAATATAAACGGGATGGACGTAACGATGATCCCTTGCATAATTCCTTGGGCTGTCATGGCCTCGATTTTTTTCTCGAGTTTTTGTCTTTCACGAATCGTACTTACAATTGTTGAAAAAGTTTCGGCCATATTTCCGCCGGTCTCTTTTAAAATATTAATCGATGTCACAAACATTTGAACATCAGGACGCGGAATACGCTCGCCTAAATCGGTTAAAGCATCTTCAAAACTATCACCGAATTGTGTTTGCGCAATAACTTGAGCAAATTCAGCTTTAATCGGATTAGACATGATTTCCACTACACGTTGCATAGATTGCTGTGGATTCGATCCTGACTTAATACCGTTACCCATGATCGTTAAGGCATCCACCATTTGGTCTGTGAATTGATTACACTTTTTTTCATAGAGTGTTTTATACACGATAGGAACTAATTGGAATCCCGCAATGCCAGAAGATATCCCTAAAAAGGCTCCCACAGATACGCTCGGGTAGGCCATAAAGAAAAATAAAAATCCCACTCCGAAGCTTGAAAGTAAAAGAACTCGTGTCACTTTCTTTTCATCAACTTCCATACCTAAAAGTTTCATGTGCAGCATCACTTGAGAACGCTTACTGATACTTTTAGCATACATCGTCGTAAAAATTTTATCGGCCCACATATAAACCGCAATAAAGACTGAAAGTCCAAACAACGGAAATACAAGCCATTCATGTCCAAAGATACTCATGACATTAACCTACCTTTTTAGGAGGAGTTACATTCGTATTTGGTGTCGCTGCTGTCGTACTTGGTTTAGCTGCTGCGGCTGTATTAATTGCCGCCACAGTGGCTTTAGGAGCTTCATTCGAGAAGATCTCCATTGGAATGTGTCCACCCTTATCTTTAATTTCTTGAACAAAAGACGGAACTGTTCCGGTCGCTTGATACTGACCGATAATTTTTCTATTTTTATCGTAGCCTGTTTCTTTATAACGGAAGATCTCAGCTAAACTGATCACATCACCTTGCATACCCACCACTTCAGTGATGCTGATAATCTTACGACTACCATCAGATAAACGAACGATCTGTACGATCAAATCAACAGCTCCCGCGATTTGTTCACGGATCGCTCTTAATGGTAATTCTAAACCAGACATCATAACTAATGTTTCTAAACGCGCCACACATTCACGAGGAGAATTGGCATGTGTCGTTGTCATAGATCCATCATGACCTGTATTCATGGCTTGCAACATATCTAGCGCGGCACCATCACGCGTTTCCCCAACCACAATACGATCGGGACGCATACGTAAAGCATTCTTAATTAAATCACGAATCGTTACGGCATTTGTTCCTTCCATCGAAGGAGGACGTGTTTCTAAACGCACCACGTGTTCTTGCATCATTTGTAATTCAGCCGCATCTTCCACTGTGATCACACGCTCATGCGAAGGAATAAATTGAGAAATCATATTTAATAATGAGGTTTTACCGGATCCCGTACCACCACTGATAACGACGTTATATCCGTATTCCACTGAAATACGTAAGAAATCTAACATATTTGTCGTCGCGCTTCCGTAATCGATATATTTTTGCGGACTGATTCCGCCTTTTTTAAATTTACGAATTGTTAAAGCCGGTCCATCTAAAGCTAACGGCTCAATCACGGCATTCACACGTGATCCATCTTTTAAACGCGCATCCACATAAGGAGTCGCATTATTAATCTGACGACCTAATGGTGTTACGATACGCTCGATAATACGACGTAAATGATCGTTCGAAGTAAATTTAATTCCACTTAACTGAACTTTACCGCTTTTCTCGATAAAGATTTTATTCGCGCCATTTACCATGATCTCGGAAATAGCTGGATCTGCTAACATATCTTCTAAAGGACCTAATCCTAAAGCTTCTTCTAAAACTTCTTTTACTAATTTCTGGCGATCTTCACGTGAAAAATCCGGAGCTTCTTTATCCACGATCACACTGATATCGCGTTGAGTTTTAGCACGAACTTCTTTTTCTTTACTTTCGCTATTATTCGCTTCAGCTAAAATCTTTTTTAAATCGATGGTACGAATTAATTCGGAATGCACGCGAAGTTTCATCAGCGTGTAATTATCGTATCCATTAGGATTACCATTAGATGCAACAACTTCTCCCGAAGCGCTTGCGACCGCTGCTGGTTTCGGTTTTTGTAATGATTTTAATTTTTGTAAAGGACCACTACTTAATTTTCTAACGAAATCAAAATAAGAAGCTGAAATTTGACTTTTCGGATTTGAAACAACAAAAGGTTTTGATTGAACTAAAGAAGCCATTGTTGTGTTTTCATCAGATGGAATCACACCCAAAGGAACTACACCTAAATGCTGTGCGATAACTTGCGGCTGTAATCCATTCGACCCGAATTTATTAATCACCAATTGGAACATCTCTTTAGGGTATGTATTAGTTAATAATTCATTGATCAAACGCTGTGTTTGTTGAACAACTAAAATTTCTGGAGTTGTCACAATAGCGATCGCCGTTGCATCTTGCAAAATCGTATTTTGCATAGGTCCAATGTCGTTACCACAATCAACAATAATAAATTTAAAACTTCTTGAGAAAAATTCGATAATTTTCGATAAATTTTCTGAATTGATAGCTAAAATTTCATCTGGTCCACGAACGGCCCCAAGGTAAGAAAAACCTGACGGGTGCTGGGCTACTAATTGTTGAATAGGCGTTGAAGCTAACGTTGTTGTTGCATTCGCTAGTTCGCGTAAAGTCTTAACCGGTTTCAAACCTGTAATAATATTTTGATCGCCGACACTTTTTGTATCGCAATCAATTAATAGAACAGGAACACGAAGTTCTGCGGTCATAGCGGCCGTTACGTTAGCTGCGAATACGGATTTACCGACTCCGCCTTTTCCGCCGACAACTGCTATTAAGCTACAATTTGGATTCAATGCCATAATTAATGTCCTATCACTATTCTTTAAGTCTAAATTTCTTTTTAACTTGTTCTACGCCCGCACTAGCAGAAGTTTTAATAATTGGAGTTACGAATACTACAAAGTTACCAGAATTCTTCGTGTATTTTTTTCCTGCGCTTAAAGTAAAGATCGCATCTTTTTTCGCAGGAACACCGTAATCATTATTAGTCGCTTTACTGATTACACCACCGAACGCGGCACTTTGACGATCACGCACCGTGATTTTAGTTTTTACTTCTGTTTGAGAACTAATTGTCCCACCACTTGGTGTATTCTTAACAACTAAATCTAAACGAATAAGTCCGGCACGTGGCTGAGTAATACTTGGCGTAACTGCGATATTTGTTGTGGCACTCGCGTTCGCCTCTGCTGCTCCTGTGCCTCCAGAGGCTCCAGATCCACCACTTGAAGAGCTTCCACCACGATTTAACTGCGCCGCTTCGCCTTCTTGAGTTAATAGAGACGCCGTATCTAGTACACGCAAAAATCCATGTGTTTTCGCCCAACTAATTTTAGGAAGTAAGTTATTTACTAAGCCCGCAATCGAGTCGACGCTATTTTGTCCTGACACTTGTTGTGCCGCATTTATTTGAAGAGCTGCGCCTGTTGAAACAACTGGCGAAAAATCAAATTGGAATGATTTTAAATAGCGCTCACTGAACTCAACAAAGTGGAATACCACTTGAATCATCTTCGGAGGTGGCTCTTCTTTTTCTTCCTGTTTTCTAACAGTAATTAAATTTAAAATAAGATCAGTTGGATTTCCTGAAGGTTTTCTCTCAGCGATATTTAAATTTTTAACTCCGCCTAAATTTGTATTTGATACATAAGAAGGAAGATAAACTGCAACAAGGTCTGCGATTCTTTTTTTCTCGTCTTCACTGTTTACAGAACCTTCAAGTTTGATGTAGTCGCCAATGCTAGTTACTGTAACTTCCGGGTTATTCACTTCTCGAGAAATGTATTCGATAATGCGTTTGCGCGCGGTTGGGCTTAACATGACTAGTGTATTTATTTTTGGAGTCACGCCATCAGTTCCACCGGCTTGATAAATGGCTACCGTATTACTGACGCGCAATAAATCTTGCGGAAGCATAACAAATCCATCGATCAAAACACCACCGTTAACAGCTTTGTATTCTAAACCCTCAACATCTGACAATAAACCTTTCAAGTCACGAATGGTTTTATCGACAATTGAATCACGAATATCTAAATGAAGTTCTGTATAAATTTGTCCTGTTTTTTTATTATGTAAAGTGACAATGCCAGTTCCAGCTTTGATCGGCTCAATACGGAAAACATCCGAGTTTTTAATTCGCACAATCGTAATTAAATCTTGTCCAATTGGTAAGATTTTTAAAGGCACTGATGGAATCAAAATTTCTTCATCAACTTTTACACCTTTAATCAGTGATAAGTGTCGACGAATACGACGTTTATTTGGTTGTGCACCATCTAAAATAAATAGAGGTTCCTTGTCATTTTCAGGAACAGTAATTTCTTCTTCAGGGGGAGCTAAAACTTTAGGGGGAGTTACTGCAGTTGATGTACTTGGGGTAGCCGCCGGGTTTAACGAAGGCGCCTCTGTTTGTGCGAAAACTTTTCCAAAAATTTGTGTTTGGAAAAATAAAAATAAAACTATAATTACAAATAGATAATGATGACGTGCTAGCTTAGAATCCTGGTTTAGTTTGTCCACCATTATAGTTTGGCTGATTTTGACTCGGAAATCCACTGGACTGGCCATAAGGAGAGGTTACTTTTTGCAGAACCGTCTCAGGCGTAGACGCTGGGATTCGGCCCTTGGCTAAAGCCTTGTCGTTAGGATTACGTAACGAAAAATACAAGCTTCCCGGATTCGAGGAAACTAAAGCTAATAGATCTTGTGCTTCCATAGCAGGAGCCTCAACTGTGATCGTATTATATTTCGTATCACCAGTTAGTGTATTTTGAACTAAGTTTTTACCTGAAGCATCTTTTTCAATGGTTCTTGGTAAATTGTTATTTACATTTAAACCTGTCGCTAAGATAACAACGTTTTCTTTATACAAAATAACTTGTTTCTTTTGATTGGCACCAGATCCTGTATCAACCACAGCAAAAATATCTACGCGGTCTCCAGGGCGAATTAATTTAGCGTTCGAGCGCACATCATCCACAGGAATTGTTACTGCACGCATATTCGGAGACACTTGAATCGCCATTCCTGTTTCTGGTCCCGGCTCTAAAACTTTATTTTTAGTCAGTGTTTGACCTTTTTTAATTGGAATCGCAGCTACAGTCCCTAAAACATCACCGATATCACGGAAGGCATCAGGCTCAACTTCATCTTTTAATTTCTCTTTAATTTCTAATTTCGTTTCGAAAATAGTTTCCATATCTAAAACGTCTTCTTTGGCTACAACCACACGGACTTTATCGCCTAACGTTTTATCCATTTCAGATTTTTTTTCTTGAGTATAAGAATACAACATGAACGTCGCAAAAATTCCTGCGCCTAAAGATATCCATAAATTTCTTGATTCATTTGGTCCCATGCAAAACCTCGATCACTTGTTAAAATAATAACTTAATTGACCTTCTTACAATCGGCATTTAAACAGATTCCATAAACGGTCTTGACCCATATTTCTGGTGTAACAGGCGCATCTTCCTCAGAACTAGCCGTAAACCCAGCTATCGCCTTCCAGACAGAGGTCTGGCTAGATTTGTTATGGTCTGATTGAGAGAGATATTTCGATTCCATTTTGTCCACGCCAGAAACGGCAATACTTCGAACTGTGGCTGGCCACTTTCCTCGTTGCACGTCTTTTTTCGCTGAGCCATCTCCCACAACACCATGAACACGGTTCATGGCTTTGGCATAATGAGAAGGACCGGCACCAGGACGGAAATACATCAAATTAGATCTAAAACGGAAGGTTTCTAAAGTATAATTGTACGAAGCTACTGAATTTAAAATTCCTGAGTGAATAGCGCCAAAAAATCCTAGAGAAAAATTAAATACAAGAATAACCATAAATAAAACAGGTAAGGCTTCAATCATTGCCATACCTTTATTATTTTTTTTCTTTTTAGGTTTAAAATTAATTTTTAACATCCGTTATCCTCATGAGGAGTATAAGTCCCTCCACTTGGCAACGATTTGAAATCTGGTAAATCACGAATAGCATTCATACGATCGTTAAAAAACTGCATGCATTCACCCTGAGATGGATTTCGTAAAATGAAAGCGTGAAGAGGGAATTTAAAAAGTGATTCATCATTAGTAATAGGACCGATAAATGGAATTTTTAAAGATTTAAAAAGTTTAAGTTCTAAAGTCGAACTAAATCCTGACCACGGATGACGAGTCTCATCACCCATGCGATTACTAGTGTCTAAGTTAGACATACCCATAGCAGCATTTTTTCCAACAGATACGGCAGCTAACTCAAACCATTCACCCGTTGCTCCTGACAACAAAGGAAAGGCTGCAGCTAAATTTGTAAATTTTTGTCGTCCTGCCGCTTCGCTGTCACCTTTAGATTTATTTCCAGACGAGTAGGCACGAGCAGCCGACCACGTGATATACTGAGAGACTTCGACCGTCATCAAAGAGAAAGTTAAAGCGAAAACGATAATTCCACAGCTGATCACTAAAACAAAAGAAAATAGAAATTCAGCCGCTACAAAGCCCGCTTCAGAATTTTTTTTCTTTTTATTTTTATCATGAGCTGAAATCATTTTTTCACCACCCAAACAAAAGTTTACTGCGGATCTGAACTTAATGCTCGATTTATTGAATTCGGATGGCAATTTGCAGCCGTTTGGCTAGCTCCACCCTTCATGGCTTTGCATTCCTGCTTCCAGGTTCCGTATTCGGATAAATTTTTTACTTTGGCTACAGAGTTATCTGTTAATTTTTGAATGATTTGCTTATCTCGAATGGCATTCATGGTGAAAGCAAACACACCAACAAAAAGAGTCATCAAAAGCACAGCTTCAATCATGAACTGCCCTTTGTTATTTAATCTCGGAAATTTTTTAGATAGAAGTAGAATTATTCGTCGACTCTGTTCCATGGAACAGACCCCGCATCTCCAGCGCCAGGGTAGGGTTGAAAACCCGATCCCGTTGCAAGCTGAGTTTCTACACGCGAAGCAAGACGTACTCCTCCTTCTTCAAAGGCAGTCTTTGGAGCTTTCATTAAGGCCGACATGAACATCACGCCGCCCATAATTAAAAGAAGTACGTATTCAATTGTCATAAATTATTACTTAGTAGCTTCGTCCATTTGAGATTCTAAGTTACCAACTTTTTCGTTGAATTTCTTTTTGATCGTTGGACCAAACATTACAACTAAACCAACTACTACTGTTAATAATAGAATATACTCAGTTGCACCTTGACCACGCTCATTGTTAGTCATGTTTTTTCTTAGACGATTTCTTAAATTTTTTAACATTTTCATATGGCTTCTCCCCTTTATATGTATAAAATCTTATCGACTGATATTGAGAAAAACTTTAAATTTTTTAGATTAATAATAAGACTAGTTCTAAGTCTGTCTCAGAATGAGACGTAAGTAATACTGAGTGAACCTTTAGTAACCTTAAACAAACGCCGAAACTTTTCATGTTGGGCTACAACAAGATACGGTTTTAACATTCGGACCTCCTAAGTTAATAGGTAGGTGCGAGTTCAAGTGAAGGTGGAGTTAAGTCCACCTTTTTCTTTTTCAAATTCTATGTCTGTATTAAATGAATTTTACGATGAGTAGAACGCTTTTCGGATTCGAAAAGCGTTCTACATAAATTACGCCGCTGGAGGCGGAACTGGCTTTTTAAATTTATTAGCTTGTTTAACAACAAGGAATAAAACGAAAGCAATACAAAGGAAATCGATCGTCGCTTGTAAGAAGTTACCGTAAGATAATACAGCAACACCAGCTTTGATAGCATCTTCTTTAGTTGCATAACTTTCACCATTTAAAGCGATAAACTGCTGAGCTACGTTGATCCCTTTCATCAATAACCCGATGATTGGCATAATGATATCAGCAACTAATGAGTTAACGATTTTGCCAAAAGCTCCACCGATGATAACACCGACTGCTAAATCTAAAACGTTTCCTTGTGCGATAAACTTCTTAAACTCTTCTCCCATTTTATACTCCTTTTATTTTTTTTAAATTAGTAGTTAGCAACTAAAGCTGTTGTCCATGTAGTTTTATCAGACTTAACCATTCCAGCTGATGCTTTTTCATCAAAGTGATTCAATAATAATCCTGTTTTTAAAGATAAAATTGAATTCATAGCTACTGAAACAGAAGCTTCAGCATTGATGGCATTTGCAGTTTTATCATTTAATCCAGGTAAGTATTCAACCCATAATTTTGTATTTGTTGATTCATTCCATTTATTTGCTAATTCAGTGTATAAGCGTCCGTAATCTAGGCTTACCGTAGAATCATCTAAATTTCTTTGATCTGCATGTCTATAACCAAGCTCTGCAAACCAGTTCATAGAATCTGTTTTATGAATAACGTATTTCATACCTAGATCGTATGAAATTTTGTTATCGAACGGAGTTGCAGATGCGATATCTTTATCGTATTGAGCTTGAATAAATAAACCAAAAACATCTTTAGTAATTGTGTAGTCATAACGTAAGCCTAAATTAAGCGCATCAGCAGATTTAACTTCACCAGTTGCGGCTGTTTTAGTTTTTCCAAAAATGTAACTTCCAAAACCAGTCAAAGAACTCAAATCATCAATTGTATAGATGTTTTTTGTTTTTGCACTGTAAGTTTCCGAACTTGAAACAGGAGGAGCATTTACCACGATAGCAGCTGCTTCTGATGTTCCTTTGTAGCTAGATTGAGCTTGAGCGGCTACTGCTGCACAAACTACGATTGATAATAATAAACTGTTTTTAAACATAATATTCTCCTGATATGTGTTTGTTTTTAAATATTAGACAGACTTTCAGCTAGTTATGTCAATAATAAGCTGCTACACTAATCCGTGCATGAAATCAGTATCTGGTGAAAACACCGATCTCATCCTTAAAGGCGAAAAAGTTCACGTCCAGACGGAAGACTGGGCGGATAATGGATTTATGCTTGTTTCACGTGTTTTTAAGCACGGATCAGTGATTAAAACCTTCAAACTTCCTTACGATAAAATCAATCAAGTCCAAATCGATGAATACCGCCAGAAAGCTCTTCAAAAATTACATCAGTACGTGATTGAAAAACTTTACGCTGAATAAAATCTAGCCTCCACAGGTCATCCAAATTACTTCAAGCTAAGTATATGATTTCATTGAAACACGTCTACAAAACGTACGATTCGGATCGCCATGCTCTCAGAGACATTAGCTTCACGCTCAATCCTTCAGAGCTTATTTTTTTAACAGGTCCCAGTGGAGCTGGAAAAACCACGCTATTTAAACTTCTTTCTCTTCAAGAAAAAATCTCCAGCGGTGAGCTTAATTTCAACGATCATCCTACGAATACTTTTAATTTAAAACGCATGACTGAGTATCGTCGAAAACTCGGAATCGTCTTTCAGGATTTCAGACTGATCTCTGACATGAACATTTTTGAAAACATTGCAGTGCCTTTAAAAATTCAAAATTACTCAAAAAAAGAAATCTCATTGGCCGTTAATAGCGTGCTCGAAAGATTTGGTTTGCATGAATATGCAAATAGCTTTCCCGATTACATTTCAGGAGGAGAAAAACAACGCGTAGCTATTGCTCGCGCGATTGTTCACAAACCTGAATTAATTATTGCGGATGAGCCCACAGGAAATCTAGATCGTAAAAATGCTTTATCAGTTCTCTCTATCTTTCAAGACTTAGCTGCACAAGGCGTAGCTGTCATGATAGCCACTCATGATGAAGAGTTTTTAAAAAGCACGAGCAACAAAAGTAAAGTCCGCCAGATTCATTTAGATAGTGGTCATGTTGTGAAAGATCAGTCGTTATGAAAATAATTTATATGATCTTTATGAGCCTTTCTGTTTTTATTTTATCGTCTGTTTTGTTTGTTAAACAAAATACGAATATTATATTTGGTGATGCTTCTGATCTTTACACCGTGAATATCTCTGTGGAAAAAACCCAAACACCTGAGAAAGTTGAATTGATTCTAAAGCAAATTCAAGATATTCACCCACAACATATTAAAAAAGTGACTTTAATTTCTTCTCAAGAACTCATTGCTGATGTGGAAAAAGTACTTCCTGCTTACAGTTCAGGTTTATTTGAAAATGAAGAACTCGAACAGATTTTAAATCCTGTTATTGAAGTTCAGCTATTACCAGAAGCCAACAGCAGTGAAATTATTGAAAAAATAAAAGCTATTCCAGGCATTAGCAATATTACTTTTAGTGCTGATTGGATTGAAAAGTTTAGAAGTCTTTTCTCGGTGGCGAATATTATCTTAGATACTATCTTTGTTTTATTTTTTGTCATTCTGTCGTTCTTAATCGCTGTCCTAATTCGAAACTACTTAATCAGCACAAAAGATAGTATTTCTTTACAAGCTTTGCTGGGCGCAACTCCTCGCCAAGCCTTTATTAAACCTTATACACAAATTATGATTTCCACTCTGATTTCCTATGTCGTGGGAATCGCCATGACTTTCGCCTTAGCTTTAACTATCAAACAAAAAATTTCAGGTAATTCTGATTTTGCGTTTATCAACACGCGCATTACTTTTTTAAATAATACGAATATTTCTATCATTGCTTTAGGTTTACTGCTTAATTTAGCTATTTCGTATTGGCTGTCATATCACTACATCAATAAAGAATACTACAAGCATGATTAAAAAAATTTTTTGTATTCTTCTTGTTGGACTTTTACCATCAATCAGCTTAGCTAAAAAAAGCTTAGTCGAGCTTGAGACAGATCGCCTTCAAATCGAAACTCAAAAAGCTTTAACTTTCTCTAAAATTAATATTATTGAAAGTAATATTCAGTCTCTAACCGAAGGCTTAGCTGCTCGCAAAAATAAGTTGGCTAAGCGCTTGCAATCAACTCAAACTTTAAAAAATAATAAATGGGGAACGTTACTCGGATTAAAAAATATCACATTGCTACAAAGAAATTTAAATACCCTAAGATCTATCAATCAACACGATTTGAATTTTATTCACGAACAAATTTACAAACTAGATGAACTGAAAATGGAAAAGCAAAATCTAATTCGCATGAATGCTGAATTTGACGCCCTAACTCAGAAACTCAAAGAACAAGAAGAACTAATCGCTAAAGAGGAGTCCGAAGAAAATCAAATTCTTATTCGTGATGCAAAAGCTTCGTTGTTATTACTCAAAGGCCAGCTAGTTAAACCCATTCAAACTCCGATTAAAGAAAATTATGGTTTAGTAAAAACCAATCAATATATGCTATATCGCAAAGGTTACACGTTCGCTTCGACCTCTGAAAGCGGAGAGTTTTTGCCCGTCCAGGCTATCGGTCCAGGCACGGTCATTTTCCGTGACGTTTTAGATCACTGGGGCGAATCTATAATTCTACAGCATGACGGAGGATATTACTCAGTTTATGCCAATGTAAAAAACTGTCTGGTGCAGTTAGAGCAGAAGGTACAGATGTCAGAAAAAATCTGCGAATCAACATCCGACGATCTTTATTTCGAATTAAGACATTTTAAAATTACGATTAATCCTAAAAATTGGATAAAGGACTTATAATGAAAGCAAAAAAATATCTTATCATTCCGGTACTCGTGGCTTCGGCTTTTTTAATTCAGCCCGTTCGCACATGGGCCGAAGAGCGCTACACAGAGTTGCAAAACTTTTCAAAAATTTTAAATCTCGTTCAGCAGTACTACGTCGATCCTGTTGATACTAAAAAATTAGTAACCGGCGCCATCAAAGGGATGTTGCGTGAATTAGATCCTCACACCAACTACATGCCTGCTGACATCTTCAAAGATTTCGAATCTGAAACATCTGGAGAATTCGGTGGTATCGGTATCGAAATCTCTGTTCAAAACGGAATCTTAACTATTATCTCACCGATCGAAGATACACCAGCTTGGAAAGCCGGAATTAAACCTGGCGATAAAGTTGTCGCTATTGATGGTCAAACCACAAAAGGTTTCACTTTGGTTGAAGCTTCAGCTTTGTTAAAGGGAAAAAATGGAGAACCCATAGTATTATCTGTTATTCGTGATAACAATGATAAACCATTAGATATCCGTATCGTGCGTGGCCAAGTTAAATTAAAATCAGTTAAATCAGTACAACTAGATAACGGATACCTTTATGTTCGTATCACAAGCTTCATCGAGACAACTTCGAAAGAATTAGAAAAAACTTTAGCTGAATACTCTAAAGGTAAAAAAATTGAAGGGATCTTGTTAGACTTAAGAAAAAATCCAGGTGGCTTATTAGATCAAGCGATCAAAGTGAGTGATTTATTTATCAAAGAAGGCGTGATCGTAAGCACCATCGGTCGTGACCCAAAATCTAAAGAAATTTCATCAGCTTCGAAAAATGCTCCTTACCCAGACGTACCAATAGTTGTATTGATCAACGAATACTCAGCGAGCGCCAGCGAGATCGTATCCGGCGCTCTTCAAGATAACAAACGGGCGGTGATCGTGGGTGAACGCAGCTTCGGTAAAGGTTCGGTCCAATCTGTAATTAAGTTAGGCGATGGTAGTGGTTTAAAACTAACTGTAGCGCGCTATTACACGCCGAGTGGTGTGTCTATTCAATCAGAAGGTATCAAGCCTGATATCGAAATCGAAGAGGTAGATTCAGCGTTGTTCGCGAAAGCGGTAACGGACAAAAAATCATCTCGTGAAAAAGATATCGCCGGACACTTAAAAAGTGAAAATGAGAAAAAGAAAACTAAAAATGAAAAAGTTAGTGAGTCGAAAGATTCAATGGCTTGGTGGAAAGATTTAGCGAATAAAAAAGATAATGATTTGTCCGAGTCAGAGAAATTATTTAAGTCGGATTATCAAGCTTACCAGGCCTACTCATATTTGAAGGCCTGGAAAACATTGAAAAAATTTAACTAGAAACTTGGTCGCTCTTCCGGCCGATCCTTAGTTTTGCTCTTCTTTCAAAAGCTTAGCGTCAACTTCTTTGACCTTAGCTTTTGAAGTGATCATGTTGATCACTTTTTCTTCTGTGATTGAGTATGATAAACGACTTAATTTATCAGACGAAGCATACCATTCGCGAACACGAGCTACATCCATACCTGTTTGAGTTGCGAATTCTTGGAATTTTGCATCCATGTCCGCATCTGTCGCAGCTAAGTTATGATCGATAGCTAATTTATCGATTAAGAAGCTAGATTGAATCATTTCAGAAGCTGTTTTAGCGAAATCGCCATCCCATTTTTGTACGTAATCAGCGAAATCAGTTTCTTGCATACCTTGTTCAGACATACGTTTTTTGAAATCTTCGATTAAAGCTGCTTTTTGTTCTTTTAATAACGAAGCCGGAACTTCAACTGGATTTTCTTGAACTAATTTTTTAACTAGACGGTTTTTGAAAGCTTCATCAATACGTTTTTGTTCAGATGAATCGATGTCTTTACGTAAAGTTGTTTTGAATTCTTCAACTGTTTGTTTAGCACCAATTTCAGCTAACAATTCATCGTTTAATTCAGGCATTTCTTTTTTCTTTAAAGACTTTAAAGTTGTTTTGAATTCAACTGGTTTTCCAGACAATTCAGCAGAGTGGTATGGATCTGGGAACTTTAAAGAAATAGTTTTAGTGTCGCCAACGTTCATTCCAACGATGCCTTCTTCGAAACCTTCGATGAATTGTTTAGCTCCTAATTCTAAATTGTGATCTGTTCCTGTTCCACCTGGTAAAGCTTTACCATCAACGAAACCTTCGAAATCGATAACAGCAACGTCGCCCAATTTAGCCGGACGAACTTCTAATACGTCTACCGTTTTAGCACGAGATTGACGGATGTTGTTAATCGTTTGTTCAAATTGAGCGTCGTTAAAAGTATATTTTTCTTTTTCTACTTCTAAACCTTCCCACTTTTTAACTTTGATTTCTGGACGGATATCAAAGATCGCTGTGAATTTGAAATCTTGGTTTTCTTTTGGATCTTCGAATTCAAATTCTGGATAGCTGATCGGTTCAACTTTTTGATCTTGGATCGCTTTAGGGTAGTGAGCTTGGATAAGATCCTGAGCTACATCACCAACAACGCGGTCTTTGTACATTGATTTGATTGTTGTAATTGGAGCTTTACCTTTACGGAAACCTTTAATTTCAACTTGGCGTTGAATGCTTTGATAAACTTTTTCGAATGCGTTTTTAACTTCTTCAGAAGAGATTTCAACATTCATCTTTCTTTGTAAGCCTTCAGCGTTTTGTAATTGAGCTTTCACATATACTCCTTTGTATATTTTTTCATTGTATAATAAGCTATTAATAATAGGGAAAAATAGGGTAAATTGTAGGCAATGGCAACGCAAAAAATACATTTTTTTACAGGCAAAGGTGGGGTTGGAAAATCTGTCGTTTCCGCTGGCTATGCATGGTCAAAAGCGCGTCAAAGCAAACATCATATTCTGCTCACAGAACTATCCGAAGACAGCTCTTTCGAAGACAACCTCAAACCACAAAAAATAGCAAAAAATCTCTCCATTTCCCATTGGAATGCTTATATTTGCCTAGAGGAATATGCGGCGAATCTTCTTCGCTCTAAAGCGCTCAGTAAACTGTTTTTAAACAATACCATTTCGAAAGCGCTGATCAATGTAGCACCTGGTTTAGAGGAGTTAGCCATTCTGGGTAAAGCCACTTCGGGCCCACGCCATCACGGTCCTCAAATGGATTACGATGAAATTTTTATAGATGCTTTTGCAACCGGCCACTTTCTAACCTTGATGCAGGCCCCTCAGGCTTTCTCAGAAATATTTTCTTTCGGCCCAATGGGAACACAAAGCAAATCAATTGATAAGTGGATTAAAGATCCTGAATTTTCACAAGTTCACATTGTAACTAACACCGATGAGCTTTCTGTTCGTGAATCGATCGAGCTTTACAAATCACTTAAAGATATAAATATCGCGTCTCGTTTTATTGTGAATAAATTTGTGGATACTGAAGGAATTCAGTTTAAAAATCTTCCCGTGCAGACCTCGAATTTTTTCCAAAACATTCAAGATCAACAAACGGATGCATTGGCTGCTTTGAAAAAAATTAAAGCTCAGGTCACTTACATTCCGCAAATTTTCGAAAATCAATTCTTTAATGTGATTGAGAAAATTTCTAAAACCATTGAGGTTCCTTAATGGAATTTCAAACTAAAACCAAAACTATTATTTTCATTGGAACTGGCGGAGTTGGAAAAACCACGACAGCCGCTTCTGTGGCCTACGGCAAAGCTGTGGAAGGTTCTAAAGTTTTAGTTATTACGATTGATCCTTCACAAAGACTTGCGCAAGCCATGAATTTTATTCCGAACGGTCAAGTTCAAAAAATTCCAACTCCTAAAGCTAAAGGCTCACTTTATGCTTCGACGATTGATCACAAACAAGTCTTTACCGATTTCTTAGAAAAAGCTTCGCAAAAAACTGGAGCCGACAAAGATTCAAAAGCTATTTATAAAAATAAATTATTCAAGCAACTTTCAACTAAGTTATCTCAGTCTCAGGATTTCACGACGTTGTTTTATCTATACAATCATGTGGAATCAGAAAAATTTGACTACGTGATTTTAGACACCCCTCCGGCACAGCACACTCTTGGTTTTTTACAAGCGCCAGAGAAAATAGCTGTGCTTTTCTCAGATGAAATTTCATCTTGGTTCCGCATTTCTTCTGAAGAAGAAACTTCATTATTTAAAAAAGTTTTAAATCAAGGTAGTCTTAAAGTTCTTAATGTTTTACAACTGTTAACTGGCTCTGAATTTTTAACAGAGTTGAAATCGTTCTTCGAGCGAATTCAAAATTGGCAAAAGCCATTGAGAGACTTGATCGCAGATTGCCAACGCCTATTGGTTTCGCCGACAACTGAATTTGTCCTGGTTACAAATTTTGACCAACACAAGTTTGAGTTAACAAAGGATCTCAGCCAAAAAATACACAACGATGGTTATAACCTGACGCATCTTATTATCAACATGGTTCCCGATTGGTTAGACGAAAAGACAGAATATAAACACGAAACTGTTGAATCGTTTAGAAAGCTTTACCAAAGTACATTTAAAAACATGACCCGCCAGTTATCTTATTTTCATAAGCATCTAAATGTATACAAAAGCTCTAATCTAAGCCAAAATGTAACACATGCTGATCTATTTAAAATCTATAATCAAATACGCCCTATTGAGTAGTCTTCTTTTTAGCTGTTCTTTGTTTGATCGCAAAACAGAAAATCTGGATGGCTATGGCTCTGCTTTCTCCAAAGGCCAAGCTCTGGTTATGGCTCATGATTATCAACATGCTCTTCCCTATATCAATCGCTCTCTAGAAGAAGATACTTTAAACTATAAAGAATCTTTACTATTAGCAGCGCGTGCCTATGATCAACTCTCGCAACCAGAACAAGCTATTCTTTCAATTCAGGAATATCTTAAACCTAACAAAGAGATGCCGATCACTCCATTAAAAGAACTTACAGCACGTTCATTACTTTTAAAGAATCGTGCTAAAGTAAAATGGGACATCACACAAAGTGAAGAAAAAAGAACGATACAAAAATTAGTTAACGATAAAAACTACAGCAAGAAAAGTGTAGTTGAAAGTCTGTCTTGGTCTTTAGACTTTAACTGCGACAAATACTGTATCGATGAAATTCTTTACTTCCAAGAAATTCAGACCATGCTACTTTATATTGTAGAACAAGATGCAGAATCCTCTGCGACTACGGCGACTTTAATTAAAAATCGCTACGCCTTTTTCCACAGCCATTTACAATCCGATTTATTCAATCATCAATACAAAAAACAAATTGCAGCGACACTTTATGACTGCTTACAAAAATTAAAAACATTAGATCTAGTTTATACTCAGAGAAACAAAACATATCCATCTAAAGTGCTCATTGCATCACTAGATGGATTAGAAAAAGACCTAGAAAGCTGGCACTACAAATGACAATGACTCCTAATATTTCACGCGACATCATTCACGATGCTGCCTGTAAAAATCATGATAAAATTCAAGCTTGGTTCCAAGAAAAAACAAAGCAACTCGAATATCCTATTTACTCAAGCTACGATATTCGCGACGCGAGCTACAAAATTTCCAATGTAGATGCCAATATTTACCCGGCGGGCTTTAATAATATCTGTCCAACAGACAAAGAAGAAGTTCCTGAAATTTTTAAAAAATATATTCACGTTCACTACGGCACCGGAATTAAAAAGATTCTTTTAATCACTGAAGAGCACACTAAAAATCCTTATTATATGGAAAACGTGGCTACGATTCAGGATTTGCTACAAAAAGGTGGCTTCCAAGTTGAATTGGCATTCCCTAAAGATTTACCTGAGCCTATTTTATTGCAAAGCTCAACTGGTAAAAACTTAACCTTCCAAAGTGGCTATGAAAATAGCGCCTTTTTTAAAGCTTACAACCCTGATTTAGTCATCAGTAATAATGACTTCTCGTTGTCTTTAGCTGAATGGTCTGATCAAAACTCAAAACCAACTAATCCTCCTCGTGAATTGGGTTGGTACCAAAGACAAAAATCTCGCTATTTCAAACATTACAATGAACTAGTTAATCAATTTGCCGACGTGGCTGGAATTGATCCTTTTTTACTTCGCGTTGAAACAGAAGAATTCTTACATTTCAATATTAACGATGAGGCCAGTCGTAATGAACTGGCTAGCCGCGTACAAAAGTTTTTAGATAAACTAGCTGTTTCCTATAAAGAGCGTGGCATTGATCAAAAACCTTTCTGTTTTGTTAAAAACAATTCTGGCACCTATGGTTTAGCTGTTATTAAAGTTTCTTCTGCAGAAGAAATTACTGAATGGACTTACAATGCTCGCAAAAAAATGAAAGCAGCCAAAGGTGGACGCGACGTTGAAGAAGTTATTATTCAAGAAGGTATTCCATCAATTGTCACTTCAGATTCAGCTTCAGCTGAGCCCGTTATTTACATGATTGGTTGTGAACTAGCCGGTGGATTCTTAAGAACACATAATGAAAAGTCGTCGACTGAAAGTTTAAATTCGCCAGGCGCAGTTTATAAAAAACTTTGCGTAGCTGATTTAGCTGATGATCGTTCAAACTGTCCAAAAGAAAATGTTTACGGTTGGACCGCTAAATTAGGATTATTGGCAATTGGTTTAGAAGCGAAAGAAATGAATGTTAAATATAAGGACTATATCAAAGCCGGCTGCGGCACGATTTAGTTATAAAGAAAATACAATCCCTAAACTCAAAAAGTAGGCTTGTATTTTTTGTTTCTCAGTTCCCATCATCGAATAACGAGCGGCCGCTTTTAAATTGTAATCAAATAAATTGAATTTATAAGCGACGCCAGCATTAAATCCCGACGAAGAATAAACAGATTTTGATCCATTTAAATAAAACTGATCAATTCCTATTCCAACTTGAAGAGTATTTGTAACCTTCGTTTTCTCAACTATCATTTTTTCTGATCCCAAATAAGTCGTCGCTACTGACTCACAACAATTTCCAAAAACATCATAATAAAGACTAGCTCCAAGTCCTGAAAAACTGACTTGGCTTTGAGAAGCATTGATCGCCGTAAATAATGAAAGATCCACCTGGATAGGCGGCTCAAAGTGATGAGAATAATCTAATTTAAGTCCCGTCCCACCAACTGATTCGCTCTCAAATGTAAATGTAGCCATTTCAAATGAGGCACTCATCGAATTGTTTCGAGAAACTTTTTCTGTTTTCATATTTAAATCCGCAGCTTGAGCACTCAAGCCAACGAATATCATAGTGAAAATTAAACTAAGACGCTTTTTGAATTGATTCATGTTCTTGGCTGTTCGTTTCTAGTCCCAGTTCAAATAAAGCCTGGAACGCTGATGAAGATTTCGATGGTGTAATCGTCTGTAAATATGATTTTAATAATTGAAGTTTCTTCTCTGGTAAACATTGTTCTAATTTTTCTAAAACTTCCGGAGTAGAAATCCAGGCTGAAGCTAAGAATTTGGCATCCAATTTTTCGAGTTTCTCTTTAATAAAATCTACATCTTTAAAGGCTAACCATACTAACGAGGGAACATGTTCTCTTAAGTGCGATGGAATAATCTTTTCATCTTTAAAAATTTCTGATTCATCCTCGAAAGAAATTTCACCGAAGCTCACATGACGTGGCAACACGCGTGCACGGCTTTCTGGAAATTTTTCAGAAACGACATTAAGATTCGTCGCTGAGTTCGCTTTGATTTTCTCTTTTAATGAAAGCGGCAAAGACTGTTGTCTTAATGGACTGATTTTAGCCCATAAACCAAAGTTTTTCTTCACGAGTTCTAGTAGACTTTCTTGCGAAGTTTTATTTAAATCAAGAGGTTGATTGTAATAAGGGTGTTTCACAAACGAAACTACATCTGTATCTGCATCTAGCGAACTTTCAAGTCCCGAAAAATACATCGCGTAGTCATACATAAAATCTAATTTTTCTAAAAGAACTGTTTTATGCTGATTCGTCATATTATTCCATAAATACTGAGCTTCTTGATCTTTTTCACACCAGTAAAGGTCGGCAAAAATAGCTTTCAATGAATTTTCTGAGTAATCCGCAAATAATTTTTGTTCTGAAGAAGAAATGACAGTACCACTGACTTTTTCAAAGCTTTTTGAGGCAGAAGATTTCGATCCTCCAACATTGCCATTAGATAAAGCTGATACCACTTGTCCAAATTGTTGCTTAAACAAGTTACGATTTTTTGAGTCATTGAAAAACAAAGCTGCACCAAAAATCAAAAATGCCAGACCAAGAGCTGATCCCAACATTAAGCTTAATAGCTGAATCGATTTATCTGCAACTTCATGAATATCTTTAACTTCGATAGGTGCTGGCTTTGGGTTGACTGGTGACATTGATTTAAAAGAAATACTAACACGCTTCTTATCTAAAGGAATTAATGAATAAATAAGTACCGATTGTTCAGACTTTAATTCTTTATTTTCTGAAAAATATTGAATCGACATTTTATTAATGTCTGAAGTTTCTACTTTTTCAGCGAAATACATTTTATTTGCGGTTTGATGTGTTCCTGGAAGATCTTCTTCCGCTAAATATCTATTATATTCAATACGAACGGTCACTTGTGCCGACGGATCTTGGATTTTTAAAGCTTTTTCAAGACGATCTTTTAAAGCATCTTCAACTGTGATGCGACCTAATAAATCGGCCTGCGCAATCAACGTAGAAAAAATTAAGACAATGAACGCAATAAAGGTTTTTAATTGCATCATAAACCCTCCTGAGCCGGTAGTACTTCAACCGCGGCATTTCTAATAGCAGCCGGTTCTATACGTAGAGATAAAGAACGTGAGTTACGAGTATTTGATGAACTTGCTTGAGCAAAAAGTTGTTTTTCAAAAAAACCCATTTTACGAGCCAACTGAAGAGCTTGCGTCGCACGCAAACTACTTAATACGAAGTTATCTTGAACGACATTATTTTTTGCATTCAAGATAGGAGTGCTATCGGCATGGCCTTCAAAATAAATGTTAATTTTATCTTTATATTGCACGAGCAACTCCAAAGCTTTTGTAATTTCCGTCGCCTGATCTTTATCAATATGATATTTTCCAGGCTTAAATAGCTCGTTCGGGAAGTTTAAAGTTAAATTCTCTTTTTCTTGAACTAAATGAATATTCAACTTACTTAAATCAGCATATAAAGATTTTGTACTAATCGCTTTAGTTTCGGCACTTTGCCCTTTAATATCCGAAGCAATACCACGCGCTAAATCTAATATAAGATTATCTCTTTCAACATTATCGATAGAGAAAAATAAAATAAAGAAGCTTAATAAAACCATCAGCAAATCTGAATAGGCCACAGCCCAGAGATGTGAGTTTTCATCTTCAGTAATTTCAACGACTTCATCACGCTCGATGCGTGCAAATCGTAAATCCGGTGATGAGGTTTTAAAAGACTTAGGCTGCACGCTGTGTAACCTCGTTCTCAATTAAATGACTAGCTTCATTTTGATTAATCAAAAGTAAAACTTGATAAACATGTTGTAAGTACTTTTTATGATTCATATGACGGACTTGCAGGCGATCTGCAACTGGCATAACCAAACCATTAGATAAAATAAGACCGAAGAACGTCGCGGTTAAAGCAGCCGCGAAAGCTGGTCCAATCTGACTTTTATTACTATCTAAATTTTTAAATAGACTCACGATGCCCATAACCGTACCTACCATCCCTAAAGCTGACGGGTACTTAGATAAATTCTTTAAACACTGAAGAGCATCTGTTGTTTTTTGTTCAAGTTCTTTTCTTTTTTGAGAGACTAAAACAATAAACATATCTTGCGGAATACCTTGGCTCCATAAATCTTGTGCGTAAGTAATTAAAGGCTCACTTGATTGAACTTTTTCAAAGCGGTTAGATGATAGTTTAACTAAGTCGTCAGTGATATTATTTAGATTATACTCTTTTTTAAATAATCCTTTTATTTCCGTAAAAAGATTCTTTAATACATCTGTAGGGTTCGACATTAATAAAATAGCCAAGCTTCCACCACAAATTAAAGTCAATGAGTGGAAATTGAAATAAAATAAAAAATTCGACGTGCCCATACTGGCTGCGAAAATAAAACAACTTAAAATAAAACCAATTGGTAAACTAATCATAATTCCTTCTTAATCTTTTCAAGTAGTTTTTTAGCTGAAGAATTATCTGAATTGATCGCAAGACCACCTTCTAAATCTTTAATAGCTGCTTGTTTGTTATTATTTAAATAGTTGACTGTTCCGCTTAAAAACAAAATTGTCGACTGACCTTTATATTTTTCTTTAAGCCCTGACACTGTAGTTAAAGCTGTGTTGTAGTCCCGTTTAGCAATTAAACCATCTACTTTGCGCACACCTTCAATAATATCGCTTGTCGCTTTCTCTAGAAATGGAGCGGCTTGCTCTAAAGCAACCATTGAAATTTGAGAATGAGGAATATTAATTTTAGAACTTGAATTTTGTGCTGAAAAAACCAAGAAGGGTATTCCTTCGCCTGTATTAACTAATGCTTTATCTCCAGCTTGCAAAACTAAAGGTTGTTGTGCTTTAAGCTCAGTGAAATCGACGGAATCATTTTTTTTATACTTAACATTTGTGTCAAAAGTAATTTCTTCTGCACGCAATGTTGTCGAAAAAATAAAAAGCATATAAATAAAATAAGTTTTAAATGAAACTTTCATAGTTGTTTCATCGGAAAAATTTCAAAATGAATCAATGGACCTTGATCTGGATTTGTTTTTTATTGTGAAAATAGATAAATAATTATACGGGCTTAACGCCTATTTATCGAGGTACTGTGACGGTACGATTGTTACGAGTATCAAGAACGTAAACGTAATTCGCATCTCCATGAAGTCCTGAAAGGAAATCAAAAGCTCCAAGAGTTTTTCCTGGACCTGATAATCCACCTTTACACCAATCTGGAGTCACTAGTCCTTTGACCGGAGTTCCTGATAAACAAGTCATTCCAGTCGCATCAGCAATATAGCCTTTCCAACCAATAAAGACTCCAGTGACGGCATCAAATTTCATAAGACGATTATTAACTGTATCTGCCACAAACACACTTATATCATCTGCCCAGATACCACGCGGAGAATTAAACATGCTATCTCCCGTGCCTGTTTGTGTTGTAACTGCAGAACCTATTGTATTTCCTAAACACCAACCATTAGTTGATCGAGGATATCCTGTTGTTTGATTGTAACAACCGTTCGTTGTTGTTAACGAATTCACCGTGAAGCTTGTCGCTGCTGTATTCAAATTCGTCGCATTCGTCAATTGACCGATGAATCCCGCAGGAGATCCCGTTACTTTTTCATAACGAGAGACTCTTGATGTTCCCATATCGACTACAAAAATATAATTTGAGTTCGAAGCAATGCCAGCTCCGGCATTGATAGCTCCGTATCCATTACCACTATTTCCTGTCGCTGTAGTACACCATCCACCGGCAGTATTCGAAGCCGCCGTACAACCCGTAACAGATGCTGTTGTTACGCCGCCCGTAACACCTAAGAAGGCTCCGGTACTTGGATTTAATTTGATAAGACGTCCTGAATTTTCTGTGACATAAAGATGTGTCGCTGCCGCATCATAATAAACTGCACGCAACGAAGAGAAGCCTAAGTTCGTTGTATTTGCGGCCGCTGTTCCACCAATACACCATCCCGGTGTATAGTTAGCTGTTGCGCTTCCCGCACACGTGCTTTCACCATCGGTCGGAGAAGTATTGATGTAACCCAACCATCCCATGTAAGTTCCATCAGTGATACGCACACGATCAATTCTGTTATTAGAATAATTTCCGACATAAACATAAGTATTATCTGAAGCTAACGAGAATGGATTATTATATCCATGAACTGCATTTCCACTCGTCGTACGACCACCACCAGTACACCATGCTGGAGTAAATCCGGAAGTGTAACCCACGCATTCACTTGGGCCCGTTGGTCCAAAACCACTGATCGTTCCAACATAACCTTGAGCTGTTCCATCTAATAAATTAAATTTTTTGACACGATGGAAACCCACATCCGATTGGAAAAGTTGCGTTCCATTTCCAGTTAAACCACTGTACCAAGCGGCACTAGCGTACTCGATAAACGAATAATCATCAAAACCACCGCGTGCCGCAACTGTTCCCGCTGGAATCGTACGAGACCAATTCGACGCAAGAAGACTTCCTGAACCAATCCAACCATCAAAAACACCTGTCGTTTTGTCGAATTTTTGAACGCGTGCATTGACCGTATCGGCAACATAAATTTTATTAGCAGTTACAGCTAATCCCGCCGGGTTATAGAATGTAGCATTCGTATTTCCATAACGACCTGCTGTACCACCAGTACACCATCCAGGATTTGTGGCTCCCACCGCCGAACTACTACAACCTGGATTTCCACCAGTAGGTGAAACACTGTTTCGACCAACCCATCTAAAATCCTGTCCATCTGTAGCACGCACGCGTGCTAAACGATGCCCATTCGTATCTACAAAATAAAGAATTGTCGGTGACTGAGAAGTATCTGCATAAATGTAGCCTGTTAAATTAAAACCATTTGGACTATTACTATTAGATCCTACGACACCACCTGATGTCCATGATGTTGTATACCGAGCAGAGGCATAATATGTCGCACTTCCATTATGTGGATTGATCGCAGTCGATGCACGAGCGTAACCAATCCAACCATCAAACAAACCTGATCCAATAAAGTTTCTAACAATTCGATAATTATTTCCGTCAGCAATATATAAATACGTTCCATCCGTCGTTAAACCACGAGGCAAATAGTATCCTTCATTAGGTGCAGTTTGTTCAACCGGAGGAATTCCCGGTGAAGGAAGATTATATCGATTGGCAGCTTGCGCTGTTCCACCGTAACACCATGTCGGAGTCGACGCACCCGGACCGGCTGTCACACAAGAAGCAGGAGTCATTGAAGCTGTTGTTCCAATATTTCCAATCCAACCTGAAAATGCAGGATTAGAACCGCTAATATCAATACGCTGAATGCGATGATTATTATAATCACTCACGTATAAATAATTTCCGTAAACTAATAATCCTGTAATTGTATTAAATTGACCATTCGTCGTACCAGCACCCGTTGTTCCACCGTAGCACCATTTCGGCGTAGTCGCTGCCGCTCCAGCAGAAGAACATACTGTTCCGCTCACACCATCATCGGTCATACCTGTTATCGTTGCAATTCGGCCGTACCAACCCTGATGAGATCCATCAGTTAATAAAAATCTTAAGATACGATGTCCACTGGCTACATATAAATAAACTCCATCTGTAGCTAAATTTCGAGGAGCATTAAGTAGTGGGGCCGTGTAAATGTTAGCACGTCCGCCTAAACACCATTTCGGCGTTAACGATGCAGTTGTTGGATTCAAGTTATCACAAGCTGTTGTTCCATCGTAAGCCGTCATTCCTTCTACCGAACCAACGTGACCAATCCAACCCACCATCGTGTTCGTCGTCGTATCATATTTAATAATACGATGAGTAGTGATGTCCGCTACATATAAATAATTTCCATAAGCTAAAACATCTTGAGGACTGTATGAACCACCCGAAGAATCGTCATACGCTGTTTGCGAGCCACTTCCATTCATCGTGAAGTAAGCGCCAGCTCCCATCCATGATAAAACCGGAATATTCGTAATATTTTGCGTTGTGCTCGCGATAGATAAATTAGGAGCTAAAGTTAAAACAATACCTTGTGGTCGGTACGATTTGTAATAAAACGAAAAAGTTGAAGTTGAGGCCGGAATACTTAAGCTGTTTGCAGATGCCGTACAACCTGAATCAGTAAAAATAGTTCCCACATGACTTAATGCTGGAGCTGAACTCAAACTTACAGTCACAGGATTAGTCGAAACAGTTGTGTTATTGTTAGCGTCTCTTAACGTGGCCGTGTACGGCCCATTACAATCAATACTATTTAAAATACCAACTGGTGCGCCTGTCATTTCAATATGTGTTGGTGGACCGGCCGTCACAGTCGCTGTCACAGACATTCCCGTATTCACACCATCCACAACTAAATTAATTGTTTGCGTAGGACCGGTAGCAGAACCTGTATAAGTTGCTGAATAATTTCCATTTGTTAAATTAGAAACGGCAGAAATATTTCCGTTACTGACTCCGGCTGTTTTTACAAACGTAACAACAGTTCCTGCATCTGAAATAGCGTTTGAATTTGCATCTCTCAAGTTCATCGCTAAATTAACAGCCGTCGTTGATTGAATTACGGCGGATGCACCATTCGCTATAGTAAATGTTGAGTTAGCTGCTAAAACAGCTCCTGGCGTTACAGTAACCGGACCTGTTAATCCAGATATTTGCGATCCATCTGCAAACACACGAATGGTTTGCGCAGATCCCGCGTTTACACCTGTATATGTAGCGGTAAAAGTTCCTCCACCTAAGTTATTTACAGCTGAAATATTTCCGGTACTTGATCCACCGACAGCATCAAAAGAAATAATGAATTGATTTGTAATGGGATTGTTTTGTGAATCTCGAATAACAGCCGTCAACGTGATAGCTGAACTAGATTTCACCGTATTCGCGCTTAAAGTTAAGCTTGAATGAGCTAAATTTGGCGATCCAACAATAACTTGAATACTTTGAGTCGGACCAAATGGAGCTCCGTTCACTGTAGCTTGAACTGTTTGTGCCGTTCCTGCCGTATTACCTGTGTACGTCGCGGTGTAAACTCCATTACCTTGATTCGTTACAACACTTAAAGTTCCAGTTGATGTTCCACCAATTTTATCAAACATCACTAAGATGCCAGTACTAATTGGATTTCCATTCGCATCTTTAATCGTCGCTGTTAACGTCGAAGACGTTCCGGCCACAATTGTGTTCGACGAAACGGTGAGTGTTGAAAGCATACTCGATGGACCGCCCACCGTGACCGTTTCAGTGATAGTATTACTACCTAAAGCAATTGAATCAACTAATAGTGAAATTGTTTGTGCCGATCCAGCGGTAACTCCAGTATAAGTTACCGAATAAGTTCCATCACCATTATTAACTACGGAACCAAATGTTCCTGTTGATGTTCCTCCGCCTTTTGCAAAAGAAACTGCGTAGCCACTGGTGATTAAATTATTATTATCATCACGTAATGTAGCTGTAATTGTAACTGAACTTCCTGAAACAACTGTAGGACTTGATGTCGCTAATGTCGATGTCGTCGCAGAAGGAGATCCATTCGTTACTGCTATCGAAACTGGGGTTGCGAAGTTTACACCATTAATTTGAAGTTGAATACTTTGCGCTGTTCCGGCTGTTACTCCGGTGTAACGAATCGTATACACACCATTACCCTGATTCACGACAGAGCCGAAAGTTCCTGTCGATGTTCCACCTGATTTAACAAATGAAACTGTGATCGCTGTATCTAGTGGATTGTTATTTAAATCTTTAATTGTTGCCGTCGCCGTAACAAAGGCACCTGATATAACTGTCGGATTCGAAATCGTTACACTCGAATTCGCTAGGTGAGCCGGTCCCGTCGTTACTGTTTCCGTGATACTTAAAAGAGAAGCTCCATCAACTAAGACTGAAATATTTTGTGCTGATCCAGCTAAAATTCCAGTATATGTTACCGTATATGTTCCATCGCCATTATTAACAGTTGCTCCAAAGTTTCCGGTTGAAGTACCGCCAGTCTTTGCAAACGTAACAGCGTAACCGCTAGAAATTAAATTATTATTACTGTCTCTTAGTGTCGCTGTAATCGTCGCTGTATTTCCAGATACAATCGAAGCGGCTGTTGTGACTAAGCTCGAATTCGCAGCCGACGCCACGCTGTTGACAACTGACACAGCAACCGTCGATCCAAAGTTTACACCATTAATTTGTAATTGAATATTCTGAGCCGATCCCGCCGTCACACCATTGTATCGAACATTATATTGCCCTGCACCCTGATTGCT
>CAZXZW010000005.1:0-63732 GCA_964645745.1 uncultured Bdellovibrio sp. | reverse complement strand
GATTTCGAAAACTTTATTAAATTCAGTTTTATATTTTTCTAAAGTCTTTGAATCTTGAATATTTTGCTCTTTGGCAATTTGATCAATTTTTTCCGAAATGAAGAATTGAAGTTCGGCCAGCTCCGGAGTTTCTTTTTCTTTATCTAAATAGCTGTACATTGAATCGAACATTTTGCTTTGAAGTTGCTTGCAACCAATTCCGCCCGTAGCTGTCTCGGTAGAGTTCTTTAAAGATTCTGATTGAGTTTTTGCGCAACCGGTGACTAATAAGGCGATTGAGAGGGATACGATAATTTTTTTCATCCCTTTAGGATCGGTTGTTTGGGCTGGCATCTAAAGAAAATTCAAACCATGAACAGACTAAAAAAGGACTTCATTCCAGTCTGTTTAAGAGTTTTACGGTATTGAAAAGATAAGTTTTAAAAACTCACTAGACCTTAGACGGTCTAGCTTTGGTTTCCTTTGTGGGTGCGGATTTCAGGCTGCTACTGAATACAAGAACTCACGCAAGATTGTCCGGCAATTTGCATTTTTGGAGCTAAACATTCGCTCGTTCCTTTGTGACGACTCAAGCCCCACGCTGAACTTTTCGGAGTTGATGTTGTGTTCTGGAAGTAGGCCTTACAAGCAGCTTGTCCAACTGCTACGAAGAGCGTTCTCATTTTTTTAACTGAGCCTTCAGTCGCAGGGTCAACTTCGTTTAAATAATCCTTCGCTACGTACTTATGAATGCCCATTCCGTTTTTGCTTGAACTACTTTGAGCAATAACGAAATCAAAATTCTTTGAACTTAAACTATTGCATTCAGAAACGTTTGATAAACGTTTAATTCCGAAAGGGTCGGCGCCAATTGAATCGACCGTTAAGATGTGACCGGAAACCGCAGCGATGTCACCAGGTTTAATTGATTCTTTTTGAGAGACGGAAACATTTTTATAACAAGTGAATCCAGAAGAAGCTGGATCAATAAATTTGTACGACGATTGGCGAACGAAAACCGCTTTATTTCCAACACCAGGTCTGTAGCGTAAACCACCAGCAGCCGCAGCCGAAGAAACTAATGAAGAACAATCGATTCCTAAAACGCTTGTTCCAGATCCGGCATTTTTGAAAAAGCTCAAAGTGTTATTCGAGAATAGTGGCTCACCACCGTAATCATAAATTAAAGGGTTGTTGTAAACATTAAAACAAGAAGTTTGGCCAGCGACTTTATTGTAAGGGTGAGTTTGTTGAACTGCTTTTAAATCACTGATAACACGTCTCCATCCGATTCCATCTGGATGATCTGGAGTGATCCTTTTAATGCCCAAAACGCGAGGCGTACTGGCCGTAACAGGAGCGACTTTTAAAGCATTACAGCTTTGATAAGCTGTCGCAATCGCATTATTCATTCCAATCACCATGCCGGTTCCAGCGCGTTCAGATGAAATCTCTACTGCGGATTCGTTACAGGCTAATTTAAGTTCACGACTTAAGTTTTTAACTTTCGAAATCTGTTGTTCTAGTTTAGCACCTAACTGAATATTTTCAGCCGAAGACTGATCTTGCATTTCGAGTTCAATCACTTTTTGAATTAAGGTTGACGATGCGATATCTGTTTTTAAATTACGACTCTCAATTAATAAGATATCAAAAACTTTTCCGTACTCATTTTTAAATTCTTCGGTCAAAGCTACGTTGTTAATTTTTTGATTTTGAATTTGCTGATCAATTTTTTGAGAGATCAAAGCTTTTAACGAGCTGATATCAGCATTTTGATTTTCAGTTTCTAAGTAAGTGTAGGCAGCATCAAAAGCTTTGCTTTGAATCGCTGATTCGCAGCCAATCGATTCAGTTGCCGTTTGAGCCGGGGTTTGTAAATCTTGTTTTGATGGTTTCATGCAGCCAGAAACAAAAGCCACGGATGCTAAAAAAAGAAGATGTCTTTTCATATTTGCCCTCTGTCTTTATTTTCGCCTGTGAAAATAAAAATGGCAGCGAAAATAACGACTGGTCGAGCCTTAAAAAGAATACAGAATAATTACGGATTTAAGCTCTATTTTGGTCCAGGTTCCAGAGTCAAATATTCCATACAATTGCTGTGTTTACAGTTTTTGATTTTACAATCTTTGCGTCCTGGACAAGGTATTTCTCCAGCGGGAAGAGTCGGCAAGTAAATGTGAACGTTGTGCCCACGAGGAGCCCAGCGACGAGGATGATGAACACGAATCGGAGAAAAGATCGCGTGAACTTCTTTATCCAAGGCGGCCGCAATGTGAGCCACGCCAGTTGATGGCGCTACAACTTTTTGAGCGTAGTAAAGAACTTGAATCAACTCTTCAAAATTTAATTTAGATTGAAGCCAAACTACCGAAGGGTGATTTTCAAACTTCGCACGAATCTGTAATAAGTACGGCGTATCTGCATCCGTTCCGGTTACAACCACTTTCATGCCTTGATCAATCAAAGACTGAATGTAGTCGATGTATTTGCGCTGAGGCCAATTTAAGGCCGAACCCATCATGCCTGGATGAACCACAACATATTGGCTTAGGTTGTATTTCTGAATCACTTCAGAAGAATGAGGCTTTTTAAATTTAAAAATAATATCAGAATTTTTAACCGCAAGTGGTCCCGTAATTTTCTTCACCAGATCCATATTGTAATCGAATTCATGCTGAGTGGCTTCTGATCTACGCTGACGAATACCTTCATTTAAAAACAGAAAGCTATGCCATTGACTTAAAACGCCAACGCGTTTTTTAACTCCGGCTTTAAAGATTTCAAAGTTGACCCACCAAGGGCATTGAAAACTAATTGCCGCATCAAACTTTTCAGATTTTAATAATTGAGATAACTTGGCTCGAGATTCATCGACTTTGCTTTTATCTAATTCGATGTATTTACGTTTTTTTTCGCCAAGGTCTAAAATTTTATTCAGACCTTTTTGAATGACCCATGTCACATCGTAGACCGCTTCATCTAAGACTTGATCCACCGGTAAGGTGCAGATCAAGTCTCCGATTTTATCTAGACGAACAAGAAGGATCTTTTTTTTCACTATTGGTAATCGCTTAATGGAGGACAAGAACACACGATATTTTTATCACCGTAAGCATTGTCAACGCGACCAACTGGTGGCCAGTATTTATTAATATTCACCCAAGAAAGCGGGTAAGCCGCATTTTCACGAGTGTAATTGAATTTCCATTCAGTCGCTAACAACACCGCTGCCGTGTGAGGCGCATTGCGAATCACTTCAGGCATCTGGTCAGCTTCTTTACGGATTTGAATCATAGCTTCGCAGAAACGATCTAATTCTTTTTTGTTTTCTGATTCAGTCGGTTCAATCATTAATGTTCCGATCACCGGCCAAGACATTGTCGGCGCATGGAATCCGAAATCCATTAAACGTTTCGCGATATCAGTGACATCGATCTCGTGAGATTTTTTCAATGGACGAATATCAATAATACATTCGTGACCTACTAAACCTTCTTTACCTTTGTAAACGATCGGGTAGTAAGGTGCTAATTTCTTAGCGATGTAATTCGCATTCAAAATACTGACTAACGAAGCTTCACGTAATCCGGCTTCGCCCATCATAGTGATGTAGCTCCAGCTAATTGGAAGAATGCTTGCGCTTCCCCAAGGAGCCGAGGTCGTTGATGACACGCCTGTTGCAGGTCCGCTTTCAGGAATTAAAGATTGTTTCGGAAGATAAGGAGCTAAGTGTGATTTCACACCGATCGGTCCAACACCAGGTCCGCCACCACCATGAGGGATAGCAAACGTTTTATGTAAATTCATGTGAGAAACGTCAGGTCCGAATTTACCAGGTTTAGCTAAGCCCACGATCGCATTTAAATTTGCGCCGTCCATGTAAACTTGACCACCGTTTTTGTGAATCACATCGCAAATTTCGATAATAGATTCTTCAAAAATACCATGAGTCGACGGGTAAGTGATCATCAACGCCGCTAAGTTATCTTTGTGCTGTTCAGCTTTTAATTTTAAATCAGCAACATCTACGTTACCTTGCGTATCACACGCCACAACCACAACTTGCATTCCAGCAAGAACCGCCGAAGCTGGATTTGTTCCGTGAGCAGAAGAAGGAATTAAACAGATGTTACGGTTTAATTGGTTTTTCGCTTTGAAGTATTCACGAATAACTAAAAGACCTGCGTATTCACCTTGAGCGCCTGAATTCGGTTGTAAAGAAACCGCATCGAAGCCTGTGATACCACAAAGCTTCGCTTCAAGATCTTTAATCATTTCGATTAAGCCTGAAGTTTGTGAAACCGGAGCAAACGGATGAAGTTTGTTAATTTCAGGCCATGAAACCGGAATCAATTCCGTCGCCGCATTTAATTTCATTGTACAAGATCCCAATGGAATCATCGAATGAGTTAAAGTGACGTCTTTATTTTGTAATTGGTAAATATAACGCATCAATTCAGTTTCTGAATGATGAGAATTAAAAGTCGGGTGAGTCATGAATTCCGAAGTACGTTTAGTTTCCGGAGTCCAAGCTTCGATTTTCACAGCGGCTAATAATGATTCAACCGTAAATGGAAGAGCTGCATCCATGTTAAAGATCTTAAGAACAGTTTCTAAAGTTTTAACAGTTGATGTTTCATTGAAAGATAAACCAACACCGTTGTCGTAAACGCGGAAGTTGATTTTATTTTTCTCAGCTAATTTAACGATATCAGATTTTTTATCTGTTTTAATTTTTAAAGTATCAAAGAATTGAGTTGTCTCAACCGTGAAACCTAATTTCTTAAGTCCATCAGCGGCCGCTGTCGTGATCGTGTGAATACGACGAGCGATATTTTTCAATCCTTCGGGTCCGTGATAAACACCGTACATCGCAGCCATGTTCGCTAATAGCACTTGAGCTGTACAGATGTTTGATGTCGCCTTTTCACGGCGGATATGTTGTTCACGAGTTTGAAGCGCTAAGCGTAAAGCTTTTTTACCGTTGCTATCGATAGATACGCCGACTAAGCGACCTGGCATAGAACGTTTAAAAGCATCTTTCGTAGCAAGGAAAGCAGCGTGAGGACCGCCGTAACCCAATGGAACTCCGAAACGTTGTGAGTTACCCACAACCATGTCTGCGCCCCATTCCCCGGGAGGAGTTAATAAAGTCATCGCTAATAAATCAACTGACGCAATGACGTAAGCCCCAGCTGTATGAATTTTATCCGCAATCGCTTTGTAGTTTTCGATATTTCCATCTGTTGTTGGGTATTGGAAAATCGCAGCAAAAATATCTGTTTTGAAATCAAAATCATTTGGATTTTGAATAATCATTTTTAAACCTAATGGTTCAGAACGCGTTTTTAAAACTTCGATCACGTGTGGGTGAGTGCCCGGGTGAACTAAGAAAGATTGCGCGTTTTGATTTTTACATAGTGAATGAGCCATCATCATGGCTTCGCCTGCGGCAGTTCCTTCATCAAGTAAAGAGGCATTTGAAATTTCCATGCCTGTTAGATCAGAAATCATCGTTTGGAAATTCAATAAACTTTCTAAACGGCCTTGAGAAATTTCCGGCTGGTAAGGCGTGTAAGCCGTGTACCAAACCGGGTTTTCAAAAACGTTACGAAGAATAACTGAGGGCGTGATCGTATCGTGGTAACCCATTCCGATTAATGTTTCGAAAACTTGGTTTTTCGAAACCATCGATTTCAAAGTATTTAGAATTGTGTGTTCGGATTGACCGTCACCAATAGACATATTGTCTGTGTTAAAGATGGTTTTCGGTACAACTTTAGAAATCATTTCTTCTAAAGTGTTGAAGCCTAATTCCTTAAGCATAGCTTGTTGGTCCTGTTTTCCAGGACCGATGTGACGACGTGTGAATTCTTGATTCGTTTCTAAATAATTTTTCATGCGATAACTCTTTGTCTAGGTGTTCGAAAATAAGGAGTCTTATCCGGGACGGGGAATCTGCAACTATTTTTTAGCTGCAGATTTCTTTTTAGCTGGAGTAGCTTTTTTAGTCGCTGGTTTTGCTTTAGCTGTTTTAGTTTTGATTCCAGCTTTAGCTTTAAGAACTTTTTCTAATTTAGAACGTTCAGCTTCAGCTTTCTTTTTGTAGTTTTTTAAATTCTTTTCTACATCAACTGCAGATTTTTTTAATTTAGTGATGAACGCTTTTGCTTCTTTTTGAAGTTGACCTTCTTTAGCCGAAACTTTTTTAACTAAAGTTTGGTACGTTTTTAAAGCGTCTTCTTTAGTCATGTTGTTTACTTTAGACTGAATGTCTTTAGAAGCTGATTGAACTTCTGAAATAACCATTTTTACTTTCGGATCTTTTGAAAGTTTTTCGATCAAGTCTTGGATTTTCTTTAAAGCCATTTTTTCCTCCTAGGAAAATTGAAGTCGTTTTATAGAACAAACATGGGGTCAAATCCATGTTTGTCAAAGACACTCAATTTATAAACAAAAACAGCTTAAATCACAATGTAAAATTGAAATTCTCTATCAGCGCTCCGGGTAGTTTCGAAGCCCCTAGCGAGCGTTTTTGGTAGGTGGCTGACTCTACGAACAATTCCTGGTGTTGAGTCAGGTCGATTAAGTTTGCGCCCAAAAGATTGTAAACGCTTTCATCGAAGCGTAAATCTTGGATGGGACCCTTAATTTGTCCTTTTTCGACCCAGAAACAGGCATAACGAGTCATTCCCGTGATACGAGCAGACTGTTTATCGCTCCAATTCAAGTAATGAAGGTTCGATAAGTACAATCCGGTGTCCAATTTCTTAAGAATATCAGCCTGAGCTAGGCCTCCAGGTTTAATTTCCGGGGAACGGTAACTTTCCTGAGGGTTGGCCTTATTTGACGGAACGCCGTATTCTTTGGCCGATGCTGTACTTGTTAACAAGTTCACAAGCTTTCCCTCTTTGATTAAAGTCAGCTCAGCGTCGCCGACTTCACCTAAAGAGTTAAATGCAGGGACATAACCTAACTCTAAGTTTTCCGTGATGGTTACTTTTGGTGAAAGGCTTACTTCTTTTTGATGAAGTTTCTTTAAAGCCGATTGCCCTTGGTTCATAGAGCCTTGGCTAAGAGCACCCCAACCTATTGTTCCAACAACTTCAAGTAAAGCCATCGGTTCGATGTACACACGGTACTGACCTTTTGCCACGTTGATGGTGGGTTGATTTAACATCGCTAGTTTTTCTTGAGCTTGTTGAATATTTTTTTTCAAACTAGCTTCGTTCCAAACTTCAGTTGAATAAAAACCTTTAGCGGCTTTCGGTCCGTTGTAGATGGAATAATCTAAGAAGAAGAAATCATTTTCAAAGAAATGAAATTGTCCTTTTGAATTGATCGAAACTTGGCGAACTGGGCCTGAACAAAATAGTCCTGCCATGTCAGATCCTGCAAACGAATCCGTGATGATCTTTAACATGTCCATATCATTTGGACGTTCTACTTTTTTAATCGATTCCGAAGTTCCATTGTTCGTCATAGGAACAAACTGAGGATAAATATCCGTCGCTGGTAATTGTTCACGACAAACTTTCAATTCTTTCAAAATATTTTGCAGATCAGTAGCTTCGTCCATGATCAGATTCAATGTGAATTTAATTTTACGTTGATCTTTTTGGTACGCCAAAGTCAGTTCATGTTGGTGAACCGTTGTATTTTGGCGAACTTTCGATTGGCTAAAACGAACAAACTGGCTGTCTTCCGAGTGAACGAAAAGACTGACTTCTTCGTCAGCTTTTAACTGAGAGAAAATATCGCTAGATAGCTTTTGAAGATAAGATTTGAACTGATTAGCCACCGAACACCTCGATATTTTTGAATAATGCATACGGAGACGAATGTCCCACACGGATAACTTGGCTTGGTTCGCCTTTACCACAGTACGGAGATCCGTAAGTTTCTGTCGTATTTGTAAGACCAGCTAAGTTATTCCAAAAGGGAACTGTTACCCCGCGGTAGTTAGGATTTTTAAATGTTTTACCTAATTTTCCATTTTTAATTTCTTTAGCGTATTCGCAACCGAATTGGAATTTACGACGGTAATCATCGATCGACCAAGAACGATTCGCGAACATGATGATGCCATTTTCAACTTTGGAAATCATTTGATCCAAAGTCATGTTGCCACCTTCAAGATTGATATTGGCCATACGATCAATCGGAGCGCGATTCCAAGAGCTTGAACGAGAATTCGCTACACCTGAAATTTTTGTACGAGCTTGGCTTTCTAAACTTCCAAGCGCCGCCATCAAGATACCATCTTTGATTAAATATTTTCTTTCAGCCGGATTTCCCACTTCGTCGAACTTGTAGCTAGCCATTTCATTTTCAACCGTTGGATCGAAAACCACATTCACCATGTCGCTTCCATATTTCAATTTTCCAAAGTCAGACTGTTGTACGAAACTCCAGCCAGCGAAGTTTCTTTCGTCACCTAAGATGCGATCAAGTTCTAAAGGATGACCGATCGATTCATGGATCTGTAATAACATTTGATCTGGAGATAAAATCAAATCACGTGTATCTGACGGACAGTTTTCTGCTGTTAATAACTCTAAAGCTTCACGAGATAATGTTTCGCATTCGGCTAGAGCGCGAGCTGTATCAAAGTATTCAGCTCCGATTTGCTGACAGTTACCGCGACCGCCATGGAATGAACGTGTTTGCGTTTCTCCGTTGTCTTGAGCCGTCGCTGAGAATGAACTGACTACGATATTAAAGTTCTGAGAAAAATCGCTACCAGTTGATGACATGTAATTTTGTTCAGTTTCAATCACCATGGCATCTGAAACCGCACTGATGATTTTATCATTCACTTTTAATTTGTTTGAAGTTTGTTTTAAGAAATCATAAATTTCAGAAACCGAAATTTGATCTAAAGCTTTTTGACGATGAGACGTGTAAGTGCCATTTGATTTGGGACGAACTGATAAATCAAAACGGTGAACGGGGAATTTTGAAGCGGCCGCTGTCATTGCTTGAGCTTGGGCGAAAGCACGCTTGATTCCACTTTCAGTGATTTCACTAGTTGCACCGTAACCGATGTGACCATCTTTCATAATTTCAATGGTTAAACCATTGTCGATATTGATTGAAAGATCATCCGGTTTTCCGTTACGTACAGAAAGGTCGCGCGTTTTTTCAGTTACAGTTTTAAAAGCAACAAAGTCGGCTTCCGATTTTAATGTTTTAAATAAATTTTCAATTTGTGTTTGCATAGCCTAGTAATATACGCCATCTTTTGAGAATGAGCAAAAGCAGAGAGATTTTTTTAAAACAACACTGGGCGAAATACCCTGAAACACCTCGTGGTGCATTACGCTTCGGTCGTGTTCATCAGATGCGCGTAGGCAACTACAATCTATCTGAGTGGAGCATGCCGGAAAGCCCTGATTTTAAAGGATCTGACGTCCTGATTGATGGCGATATTGTCGCCATTATGCAGGCCGGAAAATTTGTTTTGATTGCTCCGAATTTAACAGCTGAAACTTTGTTCTACACTTTAGAAAACGATCCTTGGACGAATAAACGTAACTGGTTTGAATACCAGCAACATATTCGTGATTTTTTCCGCGAAAAAAGATTCCTCGAGGTTAAAACACCAACTTTAGTAAAATGCCCAGGCACAGAACCCTCGTTAGATGTTTTTTCAACTGAATTTGTGAACGGATCAAAAAAAGAAAAGTTTTTTCTTCCTACGTCTCCTGAAATTAATTTGAAAAAATTCTTATCTATCGGAGCTGAAAGAATTTTTGAAATCGCTAGTGTCTTCAGAAACGGTGAGAAAACAGAACGCCATCATTATGAATTCACGATGCTTGAGTGGTATAGATCATACGCGAATCTTTCTACGATCAAGCATGATTTAATTGAAATGATCGAATACGTTTCGGATAAATTAAAAGTAGCTCGACCGAAAGAAGTTCTGACTTTCACGGTAGCAGAACTTTTTAAAAAGTATTGTGATTTCAATTTCACTCCACAAACTTCCATGGAAGAATTAAAAGATTTGGCTGCGAAACTGAATGTCGATGTGAAATCGGCGACAAGTATTGATGATTATTTCTTCCTGATCTTCATGGAGAAAATCGAAAATCAATGGCCGCCAGATCGTTTAGTTTTTGTTGAAAAATACCCTCCTTATCAAGCAGCTTTAGCGCGCCTAGATCAAAACGGATGGGGAGATCGCTTCGAAGCTTACTGGAATGGTTTAGAATTGGCGAACGCATTTCATGAACTCAATGATCCTTCAGTTCAAAGGGCTCGCTCTCAAGAAGATTTAGATAAGAAAAAACAAATGGGAAAAGAAGAAATCCCATTGGATGAATCCTTCTTCCAAGCTCTCGAGCAAGGTATGCCACCAAGTGCAGGAATTGCTTTAGGTGTAGAACGACTTTACATGGCTTTGAAGAATATTAAAAATATCGACCAGATCAGATCGTAACACGAAGATCGAATTAGAAAATAGTTTATATCAAATATAAGCGACTTTGAATAGAGCTAGCCCTTGCAGCGGCCTATTCTATGTCCAAAAATCAATTGCCAAAACGTACCGAATTCGGTACACTGAAAAAAGCTTTTATTCACCCGTTGGCACGAGAGACTTTAAGTCATCTTTCAGATGATATAAAAGATAAAATAGGACACCTCATATTTGATCTTCAAAGAGGTGAAAATCTAGGAATGCCTGAATCTCGGCCAATGAGAATAGTTTCTCAGGGATGTTATGAGTTACGAGTGAGAAGCGAAGATGGTATACATAGAGCCTTTTATTATCTAAAAAATGAAAAAGGGATTTTAGTCTTTCATGTTTTCACAAAGAAAGATCAAAAAACTCGTCAGGAAGATATTGAACTGGGTAGGAAAAGACTTTTAGAAATGTTGGAGCTTTATGCTTAAAAAAGATAGACGAGGAAATACAATTGTAGAGAGCCCCGAGGATTTGGCAGAAATGTTAGGATTGCGCCCTTCGATCGTGCTCGAGTGGAGAATGCGTTCAGATCTCACTTCGCAAATTATCAATAATTTTAAACAGAAAAAATTAACTGTGACGGCAATCGCGAATAAATCAGAAACATCTCGTGCGCGTGTGACAAGAATTCTCAAACGAGATACTCAAGGTATGTCTTTAGATGTTTTGTTTCGTGTGCTTGGCGCGACGGGACAGGGTGTGCAGCTGAAGTTTTTAAAGGTCAGTTAGATAATTCAATGTGATCAATTGAATCAATGTTGTAAACTTTTAAAGTATCATCTTTAAGGGCTTGGCCCGTGATTTTACAAGATGTATCCGCTTTGCAAGTCGCAAAAACTTTTTCTCCGACTTTAGAATTTGTTTGAAAGCTAGCCTGGTAGCCACCGTCTGTTTTAATCGTTGTATTAGAATCGCTGCGAACAACTTTTCCCGTCACATTAAATCCTACTAATGACTTTTCTTTATCGCCTTTTTGAATAAGTTTAACAGATTTAATTTTGTTCATGCTGGCAGATTTAAGTTTTTTAGTGAGATAACCAGAACCAGTCACTTCACAAATGTCGCCATTCGTTTGGCAAGTTTTGAAAATTTCTAAAGCGACTTTCGAGTCAGCGTGAAAGTTAAGGACGTAATCATTCTTATTTTCAGGGCGGATCGCGCTCATGATGGCATTTTTATGTAATTCGCCTGTAACTGTAAAATCAGCTTTTTTGCCGAAATAAGATTTACCTTTAGCTTGAGCTGAAACATTTAAAGAAATAAGTGCAGCGAAGATAAAGATCAGAGTTGTTTTCATTATTTATTTAAAGAATCTTTTAATTCTTTACCGACTTTGAAGAAAGGAAGTTTCTTTTCTCCAACGGCGATCACTTCACCTGTGCGCGGATTGCGACCCTTGTAAGAATCATATTCACGATTAACGAATGAACCGAATCCACGGATTTCGATACGATCGTCTTTCATCAAAGCTTCGACCATAGAATCAAAAATTGTATTCACAACAGCTTCCGCTTTTACGCGTGTAATTCCGGCTTTTTCAGAAACTAAATTGATCAGGTCTGCTTTTGTCATAAAATCCTCTAAATACCTTTAATTCTTAAGTTATTTCTCGATGCTGACAACTCTTTTAACTGGCGCAGTGCTTAATTTAGACGATTTTCTTAAGATCTCGTAATAGGCTTCAATGAGCGATTCGATCATCTTTTGGCGATTAAAAGATTCCAGGACCTTTTGACGGGCTTTCTCTCCAATTTGCGCAAAATCAGTGCTTTCAGCCGAGTTCGTGTTCGGGTTTAAAATGTCAGATAAAAGTGTAACAAGTGTTTCTTCATCAGCTGGTCGAACCAAGAAACCGTTTTCTTTTTCTGTGATGTATTCAGAAATAGGACTCAGTTCTGATCCGATCACGATTTTTTTCTGAGCCATAGCTTCAATCATACTTGGTTCTAATCCTGTTGATTGAGAACTTAAGTTCACATACACACTGCAAAGACTGATGTAATTTAATAAATCATTCGCATCAACCGCACCTGGCATAATCACGCGACTGCCAAGCACGAGTTTGAGCATCGTGTATTCCACCTTTTTCCACTGAGGTCCATCGCCGATAATAATCAAATAAGAATTTGAATTTTTCAGAACGACTTTTTCAAAGGCGCGAAGAAGCGGAGTAAGTTCTAAGGGATTCGTGAAATCAGAAACCGCTAAGATGATTTGAGCATCATCAGGTATTTGTAATTTCATTTTAAAATTTTCTGATTCCTGACGTTCAGTTAAGTCACCTAAGTTAATTCCGTAAGGAACCGTGTAAGTGTGATAATCCGGATAAAGATAATATCTTTCAAGAAGCGTTCTTTGCTGAGGTGTCGTCGTGAAAATACCATCAGCGGTTTGCAGCAAAGCGCGCTCTTTCATGATGAAAGTTTGTAAGAATCTAAAACCAATTTGTAATGACGTTTTAAACTGGGAACGTAAGGTTCCACTGTTCTCAGCCATGATCGAAAATAATTCAGCCATACCAGTCGCTTCGATATCGTAAGCCACGCGAACATTAAGATGTTTTTTATTACGACCAATTTTGAAAGCACTGTCGTCTACGCTGTGAACAATGTCGAAAGGTTTATCGTTATGAAGGCTTAAGAATTTTTTTAAAGCTTGATCAGCAAACGCATGAACTTTTGATTTTCCTGTGGGTCCATCGTAAAGATAGTAGGCTTTAATACCATCACGGAAAACTTCAGCTTTTTTAATCGGAGAAGTTGTTGAGATGATTGTTACATCATGACCTTTTTTGGAAAGTCCCTGAGCTAGCGGCCAAAGCATTCCCGTATCCGACGAGCGGCTTTGCACCAGAATCTTTTGACCAATAAGACAAATTCTTAATTTTTTTTCGCTCATGCTGGATGCACCTTGTCCTGAGTGTAAGTCAGAGTCTTCTCATGCATAATTTTAGCGTAAATTCGTGAAAGTTCATTCATTTTGTTCTCGATCGAGATCTTCATCGAGCTGGATTTTGATTTTTTAAAGAAAGCGTCAGCGGCGACTTTAATTTTTTCTGGTCCCCAGGCCGTTTTAAGTTGAAGGTCGCTGATCCAACAGTTTTTATTGTGAATCCAAAAATCAGGATAACTCGAAGCTTGGTTTCGAGTTAAAATAACAAATTGCTCGTAAGCACAGGCTAGATCCACTAAGGATTGGAAGTAGATGACGTTGTTGATCGAACTGAAATCCATTACTAAGGATTGTGTGCTCATCAATTCTAAAGTGTTCTGTTGGTTCAAGATCAGAACTGTTTTTTTATAAAGTGGATGTTTAGTTTGAAATTTCTTCCACATTTTTCTGAGATCAGAAGCGCTTTGTTTGTTTGTTAAATAAGAAGCATCAACAAAGTTGGGAGCATAGAAAGGTAAAAGTTCATTAAAATTTTTAGAAATAAATTTAACCAGAGAAAGCTCTTGTGATTTCTCTGTGCTCTTCACTTTAAGTTCAGTCGGCAGTAATGGCAGTAAAAATTTATTTTTATGAATGAGTTTGTTTGATTTTAAATTTTCAATGTTCGTCGATGAATAAGCGTCAATCGAGTGAGCTTGAAACTGCTGAAGTAATTGAGCCGGAATGATTTCATGAGAATCATAGTTTGAAACAACCGTGGTCATACGATTGAATTTCGCCAGCAACACCAGTGGCGTATCTGTTAGGCTTAAATGAGTTTTGTCTGATAAAACATGAAACACATCGTAATTATTTTTCAATAAACGAAGCGGGTGAGTCTTCATCGAAAATTCAACTGTGTGACCTATGATTTGTAATTCTTGTTGTAAACGGAGCGCCTGATTCTGGATAGGGAGCTTTGGCGATGAGGTGTGAATCAGGATATAGGCCATCTATTTTGTTAAATTAAACGCACCAAAAATGCGGTCCAAGTTTTTTCGGTTGGCATCGGGAATTTTTCTTAACGGAAGTTCCGACGGTAAGATCCATTCTAATTCTGTATGGTGTTGCGCTTTCGGTTCGCCTTTCCAGAATAAAATTTCATAGAATAAAATAACGATTCCCACGTCACCATATGAATGTGTGCAGGCAATTTTTAATTCACCCACTTCAGCTGTGATTCCCAATTCTTCTTGTAGTTCACGAGCTAAAGCATATTCAGGTGTTTCACCTAATTCGATTTTTCCACCGGGGAATTCCCAAAGACCACCTAATGTATGAGTCTTAGGACGTTGACCAACTAAAATTTTTCCATCTTTTTTAAGGCAGCCAGCAACAACTGGAATCCAGTTCTTCTTAACGCGAGGACGCTTCGGCATGTCCGAAGTTTTTTGATCTAGATGTTTGTTCTCGCTGTTTGGCAAGCTTTGCGACCTTTCTGAAAAAACCAGGGCCTTCAAAGATCAACGTTGAGTAAACTTGAACTAAATCGGCTCCTTTATCTATTCTTTCAAAAACATCTGCTGCTGTCATCACTCCACCGGTCGAAATGATGATTTTTTTTGATTTTTCTGATGAACAAATTTTTACAGCCGTTTCCAAAGCCTTCAGCGAGAGATTTTTCAGAGGAGAACCAGAGACTCCGCCCTCTGTGGGGAAGAATGGAGTAACGTCTCTAGTTGTGGTCGTGTTTGTTAAAATAAAACCATCAATGTCATATTTTAAGCATGTTTTAAGAACGTTTTCGAAATCATCTTGTGCTAAATCAGGACTTAATTTTAACAGCAAAGGCGGGCGAACGGATAAGTTTCGGTGATGTTCCGTCAGCGCTTGAATGAAAGGTTCGAAGGTTTCTGATTTCGCCAGATCACGAAGTCCGGTTGTGTTTGGACTACTGATGTTGACGACAAAAGCATCGGCCTCATTTTGAAAATGAGTCATCAATTTTGTATAATCTAAATGAGCATTTTCATTCGAGGTTGTGCGATTTTTTCCTAAATTAATGAATAACGGAATTTTTAAGTTTCCACTTTTTTTCAAAGCTTTAATATTTTTCAAAACAACATCAGCACCGGCTGAAGGAAATCCCATTTTGTTCCAAAGTGATTTCGTTTTTGGATCGCGGTCCATGATTTTTCCAGGATTAGGATCTTGCGCTAAAGGTGTAACGGTTCCAATTTCGATGAAGCCGCAACCGAATCTTTGCCACGCTAAAACCGTTTCGGCGTTTTTGTCGACTCCGCCGGCAATTCCTAAAGGATTATGAAAATGAAGTTGTTTGATATGAGAAGAGCTCCACTTGGAGCTCTTCTGAGTGTCGGATCCCGCAGGGAGCCGACTTAAGAATTTCAAGCCATACAGACCTAGGTCGTGCGCGAATTTCGGCGGTAACCAAAGCCAAGGCTTAATCATGACTAGCGAGGGTATAAACCACGTAACAACATGGCTTTTTCTAAACGTTGAATTGATACAGCCATAGCTGCAGAACGCATATCAACTTTTTTCTCAGCTTGGAATTTACAAACTGTATCGAAAGCTTTCAAGATCACGCCTTTTAATTTTGTATCAACATCTTGTTCGTCCCAGAAGAACGACATGATATCTTGTACCCACTCAAAGTAAGACACGATCACGCCACCACCGTTAGCAATAACGTCTGGAGCAATGAAAACTCCGCGTTGATCTAAAATTTTAGTCGCTGCATTCGTTACAGGTCCGTTGGCACCTTCGATGATCAATTTCGCTTTGATTTTTTCAGCGTTGTGAGTGTCGATTTGTCCTTCAAGAGCACAAGGTAATAAAGCATCACATTCTAATTCTAATAATTGCTCGTTAGAAATAACTTGAGCTTTTGTGTAACCTTTTAATGATTTATTTTGTTTTACGTATTCAATCATGTCCGTGATGTTTAAGCCGTCACCGTTGAAGTATCCACCAGAAACGTCAGAAACTGCGATGATACGAGCTCCACGTTCGTGAGCAAATTTTGCAGCGAAAGATCCTACGTTACCGAAACCTTGAACGACGATACGAGATCCAGACATTTTCATGCCCTTCATCTCCATCGCTTTTTCACAAACGTAAATAACACCTAAACCCGTTGCATGGTTACGTCCTAAAGATCCACCGATTTCTACCGGTTTACCAGTCACAACTCCTGGTTGTGCGTATCCACCTTGCTCTTGCGAGTAAGTGTCCATGAACCAAGCCATAGTTTGAGGATTTGTTCCCACGTCTGGAGCTGGAATATCTTTAGTAGGACCAACAAACGGAGCAATTTCAGAAGCGTAACGACGAGTTAAGCTTTGGTTTTCCGCGCGAGATAATTTAGTTGGATCAACGCAGATACCACCTTTAGCTCCACCTAGTGGTAAGCCTAAAACTGAATTTTTAAATGTCATCAAAGAAGCCATTCCCACGATTTCTGCAAGATCTACGTTTTGGTGATAACGAATTCCACCTTTATAGGGACCAAGAGTCGCATTGTACTGAACGCGGTAACCTGTGAAAACTTTCACAGATTGATCGTCCATACGAACGGGAATAGAAACCGTTATGCAACGACGTGGACGCTCAAGACGTTCCATGATATTAGGATCACAGTTAATAATTTTCGAAGCATCTTTGATAGACATTAAAACATTTTGAAATAACGGACCATTAAGATGAGCTTCAGAGTGTGGATTCAGATTTTCTTGCGGTGCCATGGGGGTAATTCTCCTTAATAAGAATTGTGTAAAATGACATGATAAAATGTGAAGCTAAGTGTAAAAAAAGACACACGAACTGTCCACGAGTTTTTAAAAAGACTAGAGTTTTAACTCAGTACAGAATAGAAGCATGTCCAGGTGCGAAATTGCAAGATCTGTCACGTTGTGAAATAGTCCTGTGCATGAAAACGCTTATGTTAGTTCTTTTATTAAATCTAGTGCTCGCTCAGTCAGCTTTTTCGCAAGTTCCGAACCCAAATCTCTCGTCGTACCCGCAGATCATCCTCGATATTATGAATATGACTCCGCGTTGGAAAGCCCCTGAAGACACCACGCCGGAATGTTTAAACAGTTTAAAAGAGCCGCAATTAAAACCAGATCTTTGTCGTATTAAAGGAAAACTGGATCCGATCAATTCATTCCGCAGTAAACTGTTTTTTGATTTCGATGCTGAAGGAAAATACGGTTTCAAGAATATCGACTTTCAACAAACACCAACCTTGAAAGTGCGCGGGTTGATTGGTCTTCATGAAAAAACTGTTGATCAAGCGAAAAGACCTTTAGTTATTTTCCGTATGGGAATTCATGGGAACCGCGATGAATTCATGGCAGAACGTTTTATGATTAAAATTTTGTATCAAGATTTAGGTTACAACGTTTTGATGTTAGAAAGTTTAACTAGTCATGGTTTCGTTATGGCCAACGAGAAAATTTCATTCGGTGGTTTAGAAGAAGGTCTTCAAACTTTTTACATTCTCAATCAGATTCGTAAAAAAGAATTTCCCTGGGTGGATCAAATTTCTGAAATTCGTTTGATGGCTTTAAGTATGGGAGGCGAGGGCGCTTTCCTTGCGACCTATTTAGATGAGCAAACGAACCATCAAATTAAATCCGTTCAGGTTTTTTGTCCGCTGATTAACTTGCAAAAAACTTTTGAGCATCATGCAAAGCCTGGCTTAGGGAATGCCTTTGGAGATTTTTGGAATAGTCTTCGTTTGAAAGCATTTACAGCGCGTACTCCTGAATTACAAAACTTAGATATGTGGAAGATGATCTTTGATTGGACGCCGCGCTTTTCAGGACGTGTGATTGAAATTATTAATGAACAGATTCGTGGTCCTCTTCTTGGAATCTCTGACATTGAACAGAAGTTTCCCGACGTGAAGATTCCGAAAGATTTTAAGCAGCGTTTAGAAAATAGTAATACTTTCTACGAGCGCAATAACTTCTGGCCGGTGTTCAAAAATGAAAAAACACCGATCGAAGTGGTGACGACTCCAAATGACTTGATGGCGATCAATGAGCTTAATTCCAACCTGATTCGTAATGGCCAGCAGTCGGGGACTTTCCATAAAGTTTCATTCGTGGATCTGGAAGGTTTTCACTGCGCTTTAGCGGAAGAATACCAATGGCCGTTCCTAGTGGAATTGGTTCGTCGTGGGATGACTAAATAGTTGTCGCATCTGAATAATTTGCAAGTGGCTTTAGCGAAATTTGCTCATTTCACCGAGATCGCTTAAAGTCGCACCCATGAAATATCTTCTTCTGATTTTAACGGTCATTTCTTGTATTAAGGCTTTATCTGCTCCATTTCCATCTGACTATGTTGGCCAATGGAAAGGAGACTGTCAGGCGGGGAAGAACAGTTTTAAATTACAAATCGATATCAAGCCGACATCGAATAAGCAGCGCTACACATGGGTCATGAATTACTCAGGAGCCGCAGGCAACATCAATCGCGATTACGCCATAGAGTTAGATCCGAAGAATCCATCCACTGTATGGTTTGATGAGGGCGGAGGAGCCAAGTTTCAGCAAAAGGCTGAAGGTAACACCGTGTTTGGATTACTGGTGAATCAAACAGTCATGATTCATTCGAAAACCAGTGTTGAAGCTAACCTCATGAAGTTTGAACTGCACAATTACAGTAGCCAGGTGAAAGAGATTCAGCCGCAAGTAGGGTCATTTGCTCCGCTTGGTTCTCAGAATTGTAATTTAAAAAAGAATTAATCGTTTGAATCTTGAACGAGTTTGATTTTCAATTCAGTTACTTGTAAATCGCCGGCGACACTTCTTAAAACGCCATCGTAGCGAACTTCAACAACACCTGGGCCTTCGCTATCAAAACACATTCTAACGGCGTTAAACTTAAATGAGTTTGTTTCTTTTTTTGAAGCGACCGCTTCGATGTCTTTCAATTCAGAACTTTGAATGGTATCGGCGCATTTGTACGATGTTGTTTTCGTCAGATCATTCACCATAGACTGCGAGTTGCTCACAAAGCCATGTTTAGACAGGGCTGAAGTGACCGCCGAGCTGTTCATGTTGATGCTAGCTAGTTTACGCTCTATTTTTTCACTTGGTTTTGCCAATAGGTTTAATCCAATGCTGGCAAAAAGAAGAATAATAAATAGTTTCATGGCGTACCTCTATTTATTACTCTAGCTGAATTCGAAATTATGTTAACTGACTGACAGTCTAGTTCGATATTTTGAGATCAAAGATTAGACCTTTAGGTCGTTCATTTCCTTTAACTCGGTTTGCCAAAACGCCGACTTGGTCGCTAGTTCCTGAACATAAGGGGTAATATCCTGCTGAAGGGCTGCTGGAAAGCGAGACAGGGGCGCGATATGATCACGTGGAACGTAGCGGAAGGTGAAGTTCACACGGCGAGTTTCAAAGAAGGTCGTGTTCAAATCTTTAAACGCAATTCCTTTTTCCTCCACACGTTGAACGCGGTGGAAAAGTTGTTTCTTGAATTTTTCTCCGCCGAACATTTGAAGACTGCCGTCTTCAAGCCATTGTTGTAAAATCACTTCACTGGTTGAAGATTTTCCGGCGCTTTTCACGAATTGAAATAAAGCTTTTTCGCCAAAAGAGATCGAAGCGATCGGGCCTGGTTCAAAATCTTTGTGTTCGCCCACGCGAGCGGTGTCGATTTTTTTAGTTTCACCGTTTGGCAAAACTTCAGTTTTGTAACCGTAGTAATTAATTAAACAAGTATTTAAATGCCAGCCATTAGGAATATCGCGTTGGTCGAATTGCTCTTTGATGATGCCTTCTACTTTGCGAATGATTTTTTCTAGAACGGCTGGGTAGTTTTCAGCATCGACGCAACGATTATACATTCCCTTAGGTGGGTGATAGTAATCTAGACAGGCAAATTGCCAGTTTCCCAACCAATAAACCGGGCGTAGCAACTGACGGTTAGGCTCTCCTTCAGGAGGAGGGTTAGAGACAGAGAAGCGATTTTCCCAAATCGGGTGAAGAGTTTTTAAATAATCGAAAATTTGCTGCTTCTCAGAGGGAGAAACGTAGTCCTTCATGTAAATCAGATTGTGATTTTGGAAATTTCGTGATTTGCTAGGAGCAATTGATTTAGATGATTTGTGACCAAATTTCATGATGGTCGAAGTATGTGAATAGGCGGGATTAATGTCAAACGTGATTCAAAAATTTACGATAGATACAGCAGTGAAAACGCGTATTCTTGAAAAAATTTCTACATTTTCAAAATTAAACATTCTATTGATCGGTGACGTCGGTGTAGACGAATATGTTATGGGTAACGTCAAACGTATTAGCCCTGAGGCTCCGGTTCCCGTTCTTGAAGTGAACGAAGAAGATAAACGTTTAGGCTTAGCCGCTAACGTGGCTCAGAACGTGGTCAGCTTAGGCGGCCAAGTTAAAATGGTTTCGGTTGTTGGTAACGATGACGGAGCCACTATTTTAAGAAACTTATTACAACAATCAAACGTCAGCACTGAATACTTGATTACAGATTCATCTCGTCCGACGACTCGTAAAATGCGTGTTATGACTGGGCATCATCATTTAGTTCGCGTCGATCACGAAGTAAAGAAAAATTTAAAGCCTGAAATCGAACAAAAGATTTTAGACCAAGTGAAAGCTCTGCTTCCTTCTGTGAATGCGGTTGTTTTAGAAGATTACGCTAAAGGTATTTTCTCAGTTTCTTTAGTTGAGCAAATCGTAGCGATGGCGAAAGCCGCTGGAAAATACTTAATGGTGGATCCTCACCAAACTAAATTTGCTGAGTTTTACAAAGGCGTTGATTTAATCAAACCGAACTACAACGAAGCTTTAGCTTTAACTAAGATTCAAGAAGAAGATATCGAAGATACTTCAGAACGCGTTTGGAAAGTCGGTCGTACATTACAAAAAATGACGGGCGCTCGTGACGTGGTTTTGACTCAAGGTAAAGACGGTATGGCGATTTTCTCAAGTGATGCGGAACCTGTTCAAGTTCCTACATTTGCAAAAAAAGTATTCGACGTAACGGGCGCTGGTGACACAGTTATTGCGGCCTTAGCGTTGGGTGTGGTTTCAGGATTAAAATTAGCTGAAGCATGTGTCTTGGCCAATTACGCAGCTGGTATCGTGGTTGCGAAAGTCGGATGCGTTCCTTGTTACTCTAACGAACTTATTCAGGAGATTAAAACAACATGAAAATGATTTTAGTTTTATTCGCTTTAGTTTCTGGTTTCAACGCACAAGCTTTTTTCGAAAGACAAGTTTCAGGTGTGGCCAGTAGTCGTCCTTTTGGATTAGTTCTAACAGCGGGTTTAGCTTACAATCAAAAAATCTGGGATGACTCAAGTGAAACATTTTGGAAATACGGTTACATCAGACCTAAGGTGGCCTTTGATACTTCATTCTTAGTCAATACGGCTGTAGCGGAACTGCAGGTTTATCCGATTTCAATTTTTGGTTTTGCTGTAGGATCAAGTTACGCTTATCGTTCAGTTCAAAAGAATGAAGAATATGACTGTGATAAATTAAGCTGCCGCAGTGAACTTCATCGTAATTATTTCCGCGCAAATTTAAATTTGGGTGCTGGTAATTTCATTTCAAGTTTGAATTACCAAGTTGAGCATTTTTATATTTCTAGAGATGATAATAAGCCTTCAGTGGATTTGGGGACGTTGTTAGTTCTAGCTCCAAAAAATGCACAGCAAGAAAAAATGATCGCGTTCTTCGGTTACAAAATGTCGGAATACATCGACGTCGGCGTACTTGAGATGTTCCATCAAGCAACTGATCCTGCGACGGATATTAAAATGAAATCTGAAGGCCAGTATTTTGTGGCTCGTGTAAAGCACGAAGACTTTAAGTATATGGGTGGCGTGGGAACATTCGGGACTGATTATAAAGAAAAGTCTTTCGCTGCGATCTTCAAAGTGATTTGGGTGCTTGATCCGACCCTCAGTTTAGCTGACTAAGCACAGTAACTTTTACACTGAAATCGTCCTTATTTTAGCTCAGATCAAGAACCCTTTGATTCCAAGGGGTTTTTCAAAAATCAGTTGTCATTTTGGCCAAATTAGGTCAAATCTATCTCCGCAAACATACATAGGTGTAATAACCACAAAAGGAGTTGGCCATGATGCCGATGGAGAAAGACGTTTCTGCGACAGCAGAATTTGAACCTGCTAATTTTTATTCATTCACACTTGAAGGTCTTCAAGATTATCTTAAAAAGTTCGGTAAAGAAAAATTCCGTGCTCAGCAAATCTATAAATGGGTTTATGAATCTCGCGTGAACAACGTCGATGAGATGTCGAATCTTTCAAAAGATTTCCGCAACGAATTAAAACAAATTCTTAAATTTGAAATGCCTCCGGTGTTGAAACATTTGATCAGCGTGGATGGCACTCAAAAATTCTTATTCGACGTTAAAGAGGGTAACACGGTTGAAGCCGTATTGATTCCTTCAGATGATCGTCTGACTTTGTGTATCTCTTCTGAAATCGGTTGTAACATGGCTTGTAAGTTCTGTTTCACTGGTAAACAAAAATTAAAACGTCGTTTAACGGCTGACGAAATCGTAGGTCAGTTCATGCAAGTTCACGATTCATTGAAAAAAGAAGGCCAAGGCCGTCGTATTTCAAATATCGTGTTCATGGGTATGGGAGAACCGTTAGATAATTCAGATAACGTGTTCAAATCCATCGACGTGATTCATTCTCAATGGGGTATTAATCTTTCATTGAAGAAAATCACGGTATCAACTTCAGGTATCATCCCTGAAATGTACAAAGTGGCGAACGCGAAAGTTCGTTTAGCAGTAAGTCTTAATGGTTACAGCGATGAAGTTCGTTCGGAAGTTATGCCGATCAATAAAAAATATCCTCTTAAAGATTTACTTGAGGAATGTAAACGCTATTACCGTGCGACAGGTGAGAAAATCACAATGGAATACGTTTTATTAAAAGGTGTAACGGATCAAATCGAGCACGCTCAAAAACTAGTTAAGCTTTTAAAAGACATTCCATGCAAAATTAATCTTATTCCTTTCAATGAGCATCCAGGTTCAGGCTTTGAACGTCCAAGTGATGAAGCAGTTCAAGCATTCCACACAGAGACAATGAGATTAGGTGCGCAAACATTATTACGTCGTACTATGGGACGTGATATTTTCGCAGCCTGCGGTCAATTAGCAACGAAAATTGATCACGAAGAAAGAATGGATATTTCAAATTCAAAAATCGGAGGAAATAATGCAAGAAGTTTTAGTAATAGGCAGCCTAGCGTATGATTCAGTAAAGACTCCATCGGGAGTCGCTAAAAGATCATTAGGCGGATCAGCGAATTACTTCTCTGTAGCAGCCAGTCTTTTTGCAAAAGTGCGCGTTGTGGGAGTAGTTGGAACAGATTACTTAGCAACCGATAAAGAAATCCTCGCAAAACGCGGAGTCGACCTTGCAGGAATGCAAATGGTTGAAGGTGAAACTTTCCACTGGGAAGGCACATATGAGGCGAACTTAAACGAAGCAGTCACTTTAAAAACAGAACTAAATGTATTCGCTACATTCAACCCTGAAGTTCCTGAGGCGTACAAAACAAGTTCACACGTATTCCTTGCGAACATTGAACCGACATTACAATTAAAAGTCTTATCACAAATTAAAGAGCCAAAATTTGTAGGTATGGACACAATGAATTTCTGGATCAACTCAAAGCAAGCTGATCTAGTTAAAGTTATTGAAAAAGTAGACATCGTTTTCATGAATGAAACTGAAGCGAAAATGTTAACTCAAGAAAACAACACGATCAAAGCCATCAAAAAGGTTGTTGATCTTGGTCCAAAATACGTCGTAGTTAAGCGCGGTGAATACGGAAGCACGTTGTACAGCAAAGAGCACGGTTTCTTTAATTGCCCAGCCTTACCGATCGAAAAAGTAGTTGATCCGACAGGTGCTGGCGACAGCTTCGCAGGTGGATTCTTCGGATACCTTGTGAAAAACGTTTCTGGAAAACCAGCTTGGACTGATTTAAAACAAGCCGTGGTTGCAGGAACAGTTATGTCGAGCCAAACGATTCAAGACTTCAGCGTAAAAGCGTTGATGGAAGTGAATCAGTCGAATTTTGATAAGTTGACTAGTGATCTTGTTAAGATGAGCAGCTTGAATTAGTACGAGACTAAAATCGAGAAGGGAATAAGGCTTGGCTACTCGCCAGGCCTTATTTATTTTAGCTGAATTCATATTTTAATTTCCCAAAAACTGTCGAACATGTAGACGGGGAATTTCACTAATCCAACGTCTAGTTCTGAATCATTTTTTCAAGTAAACCAAGCAAAATACCGATACTTACAAGGTATGAGTGACTCAAAGAAAAAAAACACATCTGAAGATCCAATGGCGGCACTATTAGCTGAGTTAAATCTCAATGCTGATGGAAGTGAATTGTCAGAGGAAAATATTGAAAAAAATGATGAAGCTTTTGAATTGGGAACCTCGGCAACTCAAACTCAACATTCTGTTGAAGAAGTTGATGAGAAGAGTAATTTTGGTTTATTAGATTTAAATTTTGGTGGAATAAGTTCTGAACGTGAAGAGCCTGCTTCTCATTCTACAGGCGATACAGGTTTTGAAATTAAGTTATCTGATGCTCCTGATCTTCCGAATTTTTCTGAACAAAAAGTTGTAAGTGAACCGCTTTCTGAAGATGGTGGTTTTAAATTAAACTTAAGCGTTTCTGATGAATTGAATGATCAGTTTAAAGTTCTTCAAGATGCCAGTGTTAGCTCAGCTAGCGAGTCTGATCCTCTTATTGAAGGTCTTTCTTTAGAATCTCAACCGGTGGATTCAAAACCAGGTGAGTCTTATGAATCTCATTTATCTTTAGTGTCGTCGTCGGATTCTGATAATTCAGATAAGACGGTGGCGATTTCTCGTACTCAAATTACATCGGCGACTGCGGGTTATGGTACTGGTGACCGTACCGTGGCTGTTGCTGGATATTCAAATCGCAGCAGTCAAGGCGGCGATGATAATGTTAAGATTTCGGTGGGTCAATCAGGGGGCGGATCATCAGGTTATGGTGGTTGGGGGTCAACTGATTCGAATTTAGCTCAAGCGGAAAACTTGAAAATTGCTCAAAGTAAAATTTTAGAATTAGAACGCGAAAATGAAAAACTTCGTCATCAAAACGAAGAGCTGGTTTCCGCGTCTGAAATTATTAAAGAGCGTTCTGATTTGTTAACGTCTCAAGTTTATGAGTATAAAAATGACCGTGAGGCTTTAGAGTCTTCATTTAAAAACGAAATGGCTTTAATCAAGAGCCAATTAAATCGTAAAGATGCTGAGCTTCAGAAGGCTCAGATGAAAATTGAAGAATTAGATTCACGTTTGAAATTCGATATGAAGAAGATTCGTATTCGCGAGCGTGAGTTAGAAAATCGTTTAGAGCTGATTCGTGCCGAGAAGAATGCTTTGGTACGCAGTAAAGACGAACAAATTTTAGAATCAAGACGCAAATTAGACCAATTGCAATTGGAAGTAGATAGCTACCGCCAAAAATGTGTTGAGTTGAACCGCGTCATCGAAACGAATCAAGATTCATTCAAACGTACGACACGTGCGTTACGTTTAGCTATGGCCAATCTTGAACTTCAAGAAGAAAACAAAACTCCTCTTAAAAAAGTAGATTAAGGGGATATATCCAGATGAGTGATGAAGAGGTACGCCGCCCCTCGAAAAAAATCAAATTACTCTTAAGTGATTTGCACTTGGGACGTGGTCGTCTATTAGAAGACGGGCGCCTGAATTCATTCGAAGAATTCTATTACACTGAAAAACTGGTGGAATTTATCCAGTACTATTCAGCCGGAGCTTTTCGTGAATACGACGTTGAAATCATTATCAACGGCGATTTTTTAAATTTCCTTCAAGTAGATTACAAAAGCCATTACTTAACGACCATTACTGAATCGATTTCAGTGGAAATTCTAAAATCTATTTTAGAAGGTCATGAGTCGGTGTTTAAAGCCATGGGCGAATTTTTATCGCAGCCTTATCGTAAGATCACTTATGTGATCGGGAATCATGATCAGCCGATGATGTTTCAAGGATGCCGCGATTATCTGGATCAATTCGTGGGTAAGCCTTTGCAGTATAAGAATATCGTTTACCTCGTTGATGGCATTCACATCGAGCATGGTCACATGCACGAAGCGGTTAACCGCATGGATCCACGTAAATTATTTATCAAACAAGGTTTATTAGAGCCGATTTTGAATCTGCCATTGGGATCTCACTTCTTTATCGAATTTGTTTTAAAAGTGAAAGAGAAGTATCCTCATATCGATAAGATTCGTCCCTTTGATATGATGATCAAGTGGGCTTTATTCAATGATCCAAAAATGTTATTCGTTATTTTCGGATTACTTGGAAAGTATTTCTATCGCTTGTTGTTCTCGCCGGATAAGCGTTACAACTGGTCGTTTAGAAAAGTATTTAAAATTTTATTCAATAGTGCCATCTTCCCAGATCTATCGCAATCCGCTCGTAAAATCTTAGCTGATGAGCGCGTGCATTCGGTGGTGTTTGGTCATACCCATGTTTACGAGTATAAAAAGTGGGGATCTAAAAAAGAGTATTTTAACACAGGCACGTGGACTGAGTTGACATCGCTCGATGTGACTTCATTCGGAAAAATCACTAAGTTAACTTACGTGTTATTTGATTATATTGAAGGTGATCAAGAGCCCCATGGCCGTTTAAAGGAATGGAAAGGCTTTCACCGTATTGAGGAAGATGTGGTTGTAGCGTAATGGATATGGAACTGAGACAACATTTTCAAATTGAGTCTGCTCGCTTCTTACCGAATTTAGATCCGAGTCATCCTTGCTCACGCATGCATGGACATAGTTTTAAAATTATTCTGACGTTAAAAGGCCCGGTCGATCCAAAAATCGGTTGGGTGATGGACTATCATGAAATCACAAAAGTGATGGATCCTATTTTAAAAAAATTAGATCATCGTGTTTTGAATGAAGTCGAAGGATTATCGAATCCTACTTCAGAGTTGTTGGCTAAGTGGATTTTTGACCACGTCAAAAAAGAGATTCCACTTTTGACAGCTGTTAACATTTCAGAGACACCTAATACCGAATGCATTTATCGCGGGTAGCCCTTCATCGTCACGGTGAATTAAGGCCTTAAGTCTAGTCTATGCTTGTTATGAATCGTTGTCATAAAAAATGAAATCCTTCATAATTACAAGAAGGTCTGAGAAATCAGGCTGAAAAAAACCATTATTTAGGTGAAGAATGTCCGACGATAGCGTTTCAGATAAAACCAGTATAGTTTCCAGCGATACATTCAAAGGAAAAATGCGCGCCGCAGACGAAGTGCCTCCAGCGATTGTTATCCTGGTGGGACCTCCTGGCTATGTTGGAAAGCAATGGTTGATCACGAAAAATGAAATCGTAGTAGGACGCGCGAACGAAGTTGAAGTCAGCGTAGCTGATACATCTTTAAGTCGTCAGCATGCTAAATTTATTCTAAGTGGTATGGATGTTTTGATTATCGACATGGGATCGACAAATAAGACTCTTGTTAATAGTCAGCCATTGCCTCCAATGGTTCCTCGTAAATTAAATAATAATGATCAAGTTAAAACAGGTAACGTTATCTTCAAGTTCCTTGATAAAGGAAATGTGGAGTCGATCTCGAATCAGCATATCTTCGATAAAGCTCAGAAGGATGCCTTAACGGGTGCTTTCAATAAAGGAGCTTTACTTGAAAAGGGACCTGAATTAGTTCGCCGTGCTGGTGTTTTATCTGAGCCGTTAGCGGTGATCACTTACGATATCGATTTTTTCAAAAAGATTAATGATGGTTACGGACATCCCGGCGGAGACTACGTTCTTAAAGAACTAGGGGCCTTGATGCAGTCGAAACTTGTTCGTGCGAATGATTATTTCTCTCGTTACGGCGGAGAAGAATTCGTTTTGATTTTACAAGCGACCACTTTGAAAACAGCTTTGGAAGTGGCAGAGCGTATCCGTCAAACGATCGAAGCGCATACTTTTATATTTGAAGATAAAAAAATACCAGTTACCATTTCTTTAGGGGTTGCAATTCGCAATTCAAAAGACACTTGGGAATCTATTTACGATAGAGCTGACAAGGCTCTTTATGTAAGTAAGCAATCAGGTCGTAACCGTGTTACTTCCGGAGACGCTACCTAGATTCCCTAAGTTAAACGGGGAATCAATGTCAAAAATCATTTTCATTCTAAGTTTAGTTAGTTGTGCAACAGCATTTGCACAACCACTGCAAACACGTGTTATTAACGGCACGAAACTCAGTAGTTCACAGTTAGCTCCGATGGGACGACTTTCTTGGTCTAACGGTGATAGCGAACAAGTTTGTTCGGCAACGTTAATCGGTCCACGCACAATTATTACAGCAGCTCACTGTGTGAAGAGTTCTCAATTAGGAATGTTAACGAATCAAACGTTCGGTCCTATCGGCGGAAAATCATATTCAGTTAAATTGCAAATTCATCCGAGCTACCGCATGGCCTTGAATTACCCGCAATCATTTGCGCTCGTGAATGACATCGCAATTGGAACATTAAGTAAGGATGTGACTAACGTAACTCCGGCTACAGTAACAAGCACTCTTCCGGTGAATGGACAAAAAATTCTTTTCGCGGGAACCGGACAACCTAGTTTCAACCGCGCCTATGGCTACTCACAAGTTTTCATGGTGGGGAATTTAGGTTTAACTCAACGAGCATTAACAAGTAAGAAGCAAGCCGCTGATCATGGTGACTCGGGTGGTCCAAATTTTATTATTGGTGCGAATAACAGAATTTACTTGATTGGCGTAAACTCAACTTCAACTGGAACAAAAGATATGACGAGTGAGTTGGGTTGGGATATATTAAAGCCTTATACGCAAGGTACAGCTTTGATTTGGCCTAAGACCCCAGCGGGAGTAAAAACTTACTTACAACAATTTGTAAGTCAAACTTCAGCACAGGTCTGTGGAATAAATAAAACCTGCGCCGCTTTAACTACGCCATAAAAAGGGGAACCACATGAAAAAAATATTTGTAGTGCTAGCAACGATCTTGGCGACACAAAGTGTCTTGGCTCAAATTTATTTCGGACGCGTTCGCGTGAACAGCATGAATCAGCAAACAGTTTGGTTCACCAACAACACGATGAATGATATTCGTTACAACAACTCTTTTGTTTCGGGAATCTACTTCAATACGTTCCACAGCTGCTACGGTATTTTGAAACCTCACCAAAGCTGTACCGTTCAAGTTCAGTATTGGCCATCAAGTCCTGGTTACCATTCAGCTAACATTAACATGTATTTCACCAATGCAAACGGAGCAGGCATGTTCTCACGCAGTTTCAATGCTTGGGGTGAAGCCGTTCCATTCTAAGTTTTCATTTCTGTAAACGAACTCTATCTATATAATAGAGTTCGTTTTTGCCTCGATCTCTGCTTCAATGCCTAGCAAAATTAACCTCTACTGCGGTTAAATTCGTTATAACGAAATTTTATACTTAAAATTAGCCTGACTCACATTCAATAATAATATCATGCATTTATACCAGAGTGGCACCACTTTGGGTGGCCCTTCGTTTGCTTTTACTACTAAGCAAGTGTCGTAAAGATTCTGACTAAGTAAGGTCAGAAACAATACGGCTCAAATTATTCTCACCGGGAAAAATGTTAAAAAAGCATTAACCGGAAGAAAGATAGGGAGTGTCAAATGGGAAGAGAATTGAATCAAGAGCCGACAGCCATAACTGATCAGCAATTGATCGAAGCCGTTCGCGGTGGGGATCGTTCTTCTTACTCAGAACTCGTGAAACGACATCAAAAGGGATTACTTCGGTTGAGTATGAGGTTTATGAAGGACCTAGATCTAGCGCAAGATATCGTGCAAGAAGCTTTCATTAAAGCTTACGAAAAGCTAAATCTCTTTGAAGGTCGTTCGACATTCAAAAGTTGGCTGTTTCAGATTGCAGTGAACGTAGCTCGTAATAAGTTACGTGAAAACAGATATCACTTCTCTGACATTGATGATGTGGAAATCGGAGTGGGTGCAACCGCCGAAACCTCATTAATCAACAACGCCGTAGGCGATATTTTGCAGAAAGAAGTTGATAGACTTCCTTTCAAACAAAAAACAGCTTTAGTGTTGAGAGTATATGAAGATTTAAGCTTTGCGGAAATCGCAGAGATTATGCAATGCCCGTACGATACAGCGAAAGCCAACTACAGACATGCATTATTAAAATTAAAAGAAGTATTTCAAACAAGAGCCGAGTTACACACATGGGCTCCTGAAACAAATGGAATGTTAAACGAGATGAACTCGAAATTCGCGGAGGCGGCAGAATGACACAAAAAAGATTTCATGCAGATATGCTACTCAAACAAACTTTGAAAAAAGAAGACCGCGTGCGAATCCCAGCTGACGAAGCTTTTTATCAAAATATGAATAACAATATTATGATGGCCATTGAAAATTTGGAGGTTACTCCGGAAAATAAATGGGAAAAGCCGTGGGTGTTCCTGGAACCCAGCATTGAACTTAATGAAGGTGAAGGAAATTTACGTTCAAGACTAAGTTCAAGGCCAAAGTAACAACAAAATAATTATATAGAGTTGCAAACAAGGAAGTTTGCATAAATTAAAAAGAGCTGCAGCAAGTATTTCAGAATTAAAGTTTTTTCAGATCTTCTTCAGGATCGTCAGATTTTTCTAAAGTTTTTACTACTTCTATAAACTTCAGAAGATCACCATTCAACTTCTTATACAAAACTTCAAAATGATCTAAATTTTCCATATAAGTTTTGTACATTCCTAATCGGGCATTATTCATTTTTTCTTTTTCAAATTTAAAATACGAATTGGTTTTTAGCGTCGGCTTTAGTTTGTTGGTGAAATCATCAATAACTAAAGCTAAACGGGCTTCACGAGCTTTTTCATCAGCTTCGGTATGCGTTTCTTTTCTATTTTCTGTGTACCATTTATCAATACTAGCTAGTTCATCCGAGATAAACTGAGCAAATAAAACGTCATCCGCATTTTCATTTTTAATCAGTTCTAAAGTTTTAGAGTGTTCGCCTTCCAACTCTTTGTAAAACATTTCAGAACCTTTAGCTCCAATGAAAACAGCCAGTCGTTCGTTAAAATCCGCATTGTTTTTGATATAGATCGTGGTGTGGACAACTTCGTGAATAATAGTATTCACTAAATCATGTTCTTTGTAGCGAAGCATAGATGACAATAAGGAATCTTGAAACCAACCCAAAGTAGAATAGGCTGAAACACCACGTACGTAAGTGTCGTAGCCTTTTTTCTGCATCTCGCGCGCTTCGGCTTGGGCGTCTTCTTCATTGAAAAAACCTTTGTAGGGCATGTCGCCTACGATCGGGTAGGACCATTGGTAATTTTTCATCTCCCACTTTTCAGCGGCTTGGACGACCCATGTGACATAGGGACGCTTGAGATCAATATATGTGGAATAATTTTTAGTTTCTTTGAGTTTTAATTTTTCAAAGGCAAAGAATCTAGCTTTTTGAGATAGAAGAATTTTACTTTTTTGTTCATCTGTAAAAGTATGTTTGGTAAATAGAGTTTCATCAATCAGCTCACGGGTGTTGGCCATTTTCCATTGATTAACGCCAGAACTAAAATAGTAGCCAATTTGACAACTAGATAAAAACAAAAGAAGGCCTGCCGAGGTGATTACTTTTTTCAAAATCATAGATACATCGATATGCCGACTTTTAACGAATTATCGTCGGAAGAAGAGCCATCATCTAACGGTGTTTGCCAGATGTCGTAACTGACCTTGAATGAAAATCTTTCACTCAATTTAAATTTCAAACCGGCACCGTAACTTGGTGCAAAGCCATCTTTAGTTTGAATATCGATGGTGTCAGAGTTGGCGTAACGAATTTGTTTTTTCTTTTTAATGTAAGCCGTTCCGCCTTTAATGTAAGGTTGGAACATAGCCGTCTTATCCGTGAGAACAAAAATAAGATCGGCGCCCGTAATTTGTGATGACTGTTGAGTCACGCGCGTTGAATAAGTATCACTTTCCTGACTCTCGTAAAATGAATCGGTGTAACTCAGTTCTAAAGCGAAACGCTCTAAGAAATATAAAGATAATGAAGCCGCTTTAGAATCAGATTGATAGTAGTTCGTCGGATTGAAAGTTTTCTTTTGGTAACCGTAATTGAGTCCCACTTCTGTGATCAAGGCGTGAGAAATAGAGCTGTAAAAACAAAAAACTAAGAGAAGCCAAAGTGATTTTTTCATAGAATTAGTTTAGCGCTGAATCTCACGTTTTTCGATTTGTCTGAGAGAGGAATGGTCGATTCTGTACTTAAGACAGCTGGTCTTTGGGCGAGTTAATACACGCGAACATTAATACGGTAACGAAGATGAATATAACCATCTTTTTCCACTTTGTCTTTCGGAGGATTTGGGAAAAATTTTGCATCTTGAAAACCGAAAACCGCTGCGCTATCGAATTGTCCGAAGCCTGATTTTTTCATGATGATCGTTTTAACGTAAGTGCCACTGGCATCCAGAAACACGTCGACTTCGGTGGACCAATTTTGCCCTGCTAAATTTCTTTTCGTTTCATCAGATAAACGATCCCAAATTGAATTTAGTTTTTGTGACCAGCGAATGTAAAATAAATCCGTTACACGATTGTAGAAGCTGGCGTACATGTAAGCGTCAGTATTTAAATTCACCGCACTTCCAGATTTAATATCACTTGGTAGTTGGTATTCTGAGCGTGAGGGCATATTCAATTGTTGAGTGAATTGATCTGTCATTTGTTTGGAAGGTTGGCCAAGGCCCTCAGAATCTTTTTCCTGTTTTTTTTGCTGCTGCTGTTGTCTTTGTTTTTGTTGTTGAGCCTGTTGAAATTGTCCGGCTTCTTGCGCGCGCGTTTGTTCTTTCGTGCGATTTGCTTCTTCAGCTAAGAATTGTGCCGGTGTATTCATGTCTAAATGTTTATTTTGATCTTTGATGCTTTTAACAATTTGTTTTTGTTTCGGTGCATTTTCGATGACTTCGAATTCAACGGGTTTTTCCGCCTCAATTTGAGACGCGGTTTTGGCTGGAAAGAACGTCACTAGACCATACTGGCTGAGATGGAACAATAGACTTAGGGTGAGGGCGATAGTTATTCTTTTCATAATAGTCGATCAAAAATACCCTTAAATTTAAGCATGTCTTGCCTCAAGTTAAGACGGATTCTACCGATAAGAGATACGTTAAGACAATTCTTTTGCGTATTAAAATGGGGATTTTGACGGGGGTCAAAGTGAGTAAAGTTATCGATTTAGTTCCAAGATTAAAAACTGTTAATTACGAAGCGATCAATACAGTGAATAATGCTGAAGTTGTCGACTTACAGGATAAAAAACAGACGATTTTGTTCCACGAACGTCGTCAAGTTAAGCGAACTATTTTGACTGAGCTGATCAGCTCGATGGTGATTATCCCAGAGAAGGGTCTTATGAAAGTGTCGATCCACGACATTTCTGACGAAGGTGTTTCTTTTGAGCTTGATAGCGCTAACGGTCACTTTAAAGTGGGCGAAGAAATCTCGTTACGTATTTACTTAAATCAAAAAGCTTATTTCCCAATTCAAGTAACGATCAAACACGTTACTCCAGACCCTGAAGAAGGTGTTGTTCGTCACGGTACTGTGTATTTGAAGAATGAAGAGAACAATGTTGCGCTTCAGCATTTTGTTAAGTTTGTCGAGTCTACGAGCATGGGATTAAAAAAAGATTCCGGCGACCTGATGATCACTCGCACGTCATAAAAGCCACACATATAACGTGACTTTGGTCCTAGCCTGTTGTGCAATTTAAAGAGAGAACTCATGGTTTGAGTTCTCCATCACAACAGGGAGGTCTTTCTTGGCGGGTAATGAAGGCACAGCTAAAACAACAGCAAAAGCAAAAAGAAGAAAAGTAGTTCTAGATACAAATGTGATCCTATTTGATGCCTTCGCATTATTAAAGTTCGGCGATGCCGATATCCATATTCCATTCGCAGTGATTGAAGAAGTCGATAAATTCAAACGTGACCAAGGCGAAAACGGACGTAATGCGCGTCAGTTCAGCCGTTTCGTAGACGTTCTTCGTAATAAAGGAAGTCTCGCTCAAGGTGTTCAAATCGATAATCATGAAACTTATGTTTATATCACAACAGATATGAATATTAACGGAATGAGCTTAGACCTTGATCAGTCAAAAGCAGATAACAGAATTTTAAGTACCGCTTTAGCTCTTCAAAAACAACATCCACGCGCAAAAGTAGAATTGATTTCGAAAGATATTAATCTTCGTATTAAAGCTGACGTTTACGGCGTGTACGCCACTGACTATGATAACTCAGATGTAAATCAAGAAGACCTTTACGAAGGTTACCTTGAAATCGAAGTTTCTCCAGCCGCAATTGATCAATTCTACAAAGACAAAAAAGTTGTTGTTGATCAAAAATTATATATCAATCAGTACGTGATTCTAAAAGATAAATCGAATCCGAATCACTCGGCGATTGGTCGTTATTCTAAATCAGAAGCGGCCGTTGTTCCCTTGTTAAGCCCTCCGGACAGCATTTGGGGAATTCATGCACGTAACGTTGAACAAAGTTTCGCTTTAGATGCTTTGTTGAATGACGAAGTAAAAATGGTTTCTCTCGTTGGTAAAGCGGGTACAGGTAAAACTTTATTAGCTATCGCTGCGGGATTATTTAAAACTTTAGATGAAGGCAAATACCAAAAACTTTTAGTTTCTCGTCCTATTTTTCCTATGGGTAAAGACATCGGTTATTTACCAGGTGATATCGAACAAAAATTAAATCCTTGGATGCAGCCGATTTTTGATAACGTTGAATTCCTCATGGGTTCAGACAAAAAAGCTTCGGGCCGCGCTCAAGAATTAATTAATCAAGGTATGTTAAATATCGAACCTTTAACTTATATCCGTGGACGTAGTATTCCAAAACAATACTTGATCGTGGATGAAGCGCAGAATTTAACTCCGCATGAAATCAAAACCATCGTAACTCGTGCCGGAAGCGGAACGAAGATCGTTTTAACTGGTGACGTTTACCAAATTGATAATCCTTATGTGGATTCAGCTAATTCGGGTTTAACTCATGCGGTTGAACGTTTCAAAGGGCAGAACATTGCAGCCCATGTTACGTTAACAAAAGGCGAGCGTTCTGAATTAGCAGAGCTTGCAGCAAACATCCTGTAATTTTACGGGACTAACAAATAAGGAATCTCATGACAACGGTAACGACGAACGGATCAGAAAAAGGTGTAGGATATAAATCAAGTGTCACTCACAAAGTAACGGACAAAATGGTTCGCCAATTTGCAGAGATGTCAGGGGATTATAATCCTATTCATTTGGATGATGAGTACGCGTCGAAAACCATTTTCAAAAAGCGCATCGCACACGGTATGATCTTGGGTGCGCTTGTTTCTCGTTATTTAAATGAAACGATTGGTTCGGGCGGGATCTATCTCGCTCAAACTTTAAAATTCTCAAAACCAGTTTACATCGAAGATGAAATTACGTTTGAACTTGAAGTGACCAAGCTTCACAAAGTTCGTGGCTTCGGTGTGATCGCAACGACTGCTAAAAATCAAGACGGCGAAATCGTCATGAAGGGCGAAGCGACTATCATGATGGACTACGGCGTAAAAGCTTAGGCTTATTCGGCGTTTAGATCGTGATTGTCCAATGTTTTGACGATCATGAAATTAGTGTTAGTTCCTAGTGTTTTTTCCAAAACACAGCTTGAATTGTCATCGGCATATCTAAAATGGGGAAGCTCTGGTATACCTCTGCGAATGCTTGCGGGGGTAAGTGCTATGGGGAATCGTTTTTTGAGTTTGATGTTGTTAGCGACGCTATTAAGTTCTTGTAATAGCACATCCACTTCGACGCCCGCAGAAAATGTCGATGTCATCGGGGCGAAAAAATCCGGGCACCGTGCGTCTTGTGATTACGCCTTTGATGAGGGTGAAGCCGCTCCGCTAGAACTGCCGGAGCAAAAAATTAAAGCCAGCTTATTCTTAAAAAAATATGATGCTAATTTGATTGAGTCTGTTCGTAACACCAGTGGAGCAGAGACCGCTCGATTTGCCAGCTTAACTGGAGTGACTTTTTATCAAGTCCCTGATTTAGATATCGATGACAGTGATTGTTTGTTTACAGAAACTTTACCTGCTGCGCCGAAGGTGGTTTTAGACTATTTCCGTGATGCTGAGAACAGTGTTAAGCAAGAGGGCGATGGAAAAAGTAGTCTCTTAGGTTTCTATTTAGATAAAGAACGTGTTGAAGAAATCAGTGGTTCAGGAGCAATCGGACCTGTTGTGACAGTGAAGAATGATTCCGAGAGATACACGATGGTCCACGAATTTTTCCATCATATTTTCAGTTTAGAAAAAGAAGTTTCGGGGACTCAGTTACAAATCAATTTAGGAAAATCCAGTGGTGATTTCTCTAATTCTATTACGGCCTATAATAATGCTGCCAATATGGAAAATCTTGAAATCATGGCTCGTAATTTCGATGTTCAAAGTAAAGATGTGGTTAAGGTATTGAAAGAATACACCTTAGAAGAGATGGCGATTGAGTATGAATTGAATGATTTGTATGAAAGAAAAAAACTTCATTACGTTAATTACTATAGTCGCTTAAATGGAGATTTTTATACGGTGTCTTCGGCTGAAAATGCTGTGTCTAGAATTCAAAAAAATGAGAAAATGCTAGATACGATTGATATGCAAGCTAAGGCTTTGCCAGGTGATAATCAAAAAGTTTTAGCATTGACGGCTGTAACTCGTAAGATGTTAGTTGATTTAAAAAATGAGATTAATGTATTTGCGCGCTTTGCACAAAAACGTATAGATGCTTATAAAAATACAAATAATTTCGTTTCGATTAATAAAGCTTTTAGTATAAAAAAACATAAGACACATGAGTGTGAACACGGTCATGGAGTAGATATGTTGTTAGATAAAGTCGAATCAGGAATGGCCAAAATTCAACTGAAAAAATGAGTTTTTGGCAAGAGTAGCCTATATTGTATGGGAATATTGATTTTCGCTCTAGTTTGAAACGCGTTACAGTTGTTTACAGAGAGAAAAGTGTAAAGTACGTTCAAAATCTCGCCGATGAAATGGTATGAAATACATTTACTCATACCGCCGCAAATCAGTTCTCCTTCCCATTTTAATCGTTAGTTTATTCACGAGTTGTGCCCGTTTTAGGTACTCAAGTTTTTTCTCATCATTGCCAGGAACATCATCTGCAAAACTCGAATTACAGTCAGTGCAGCAAAGTACTTTGGAGCCTGAGTTTAAAATCGATCAACTAGCGGTCGGTGATAAAATCTATTTATATAAAGGTGCAGATAGTCAATGTGCTGGTGGAGTGCTGGTGGATAGCGCGATGGCTACATTGAGTAATCCTAATCCCACTGTAAAAGTATCAAATTTAGGTTCATCTAGTGCGCAAAAAGGTTTTAGAGCAGTGATTGTTAAAGCGGGAACTCAGGAAGAAGTTTGTACTGATGAAGTAGAGTATACATATAAAGCTGAGTCCAATATCGCACAAGTAGCTATCGGAGAAAGCTATGGTTGTATTTTATTAAATGATCAAACAGTTAAATGTTGGGGATTGAACCATCTCGGTCAGCTAGGTGATGGTACGACCACGCAAAGAACTTTTCCGGTGAGTGTATCAGGATTAACTGGTGCGACTCAAATTGATGTGAGTGCAGCTCATAGTTGTGCTTTGTTAAGTGATCAAACAGTTAAATGCTGGGGACAGAATCACGTCGGACAAATGGGAGATGGTACAAATACAGATCGATTAACTCCTGTAAGTGTGTCTGGTGGATTAACAGACGTGACTCAAATCGTATTAGGGTCAGGTCATGGTTGCGCTTTATTAAGTGATCAGACAGTGAAATGTTGGGGACTTAATAATGCTGGCCAGATAGGTGATGGTACAACAAATCAACAGTTATCTGCTGTGAGTGTTGTTGGACTAACAGGAGTTACGCAGATTACCGCAGGTTATTATTCGACTTGCGCTTTATTAAGTGATCAAACGGTCAAATGTTGGGGACTTAATAACAACGGTCAATTAGGTGATGGAACTACGACGTCAAGTACTAGTCCGGTGAGTGTTGTCGGATTAACAGATGTCGCTCAAGTTAGTCTATCTGATTCGGATTATGCTTGTGCTGTTTTGACTGATGGTTCGGTCAAATGTTGGGGTAATAATTGGGATGGTCTGTTGGGAGATGGAACAACAAATAATAGCCTGACTCCCGTCAGTGTAGTTGGTTTAACGAATGCTTCTGAAGTGTCTCTGGGAACGAATCATAGTTGTGCTCTGTTAAGTGATCAGACAGTCAAGTGTTGGGCTGGAAATAGTAAAGGGCAAGTTGGTGATGGGACACTTTCAACAAGATTGACTCCGGTGAGTGTTGTCGGATTAGCGGGGGCAACACAGATTGCGTTAGGTAATCAATTTAGTTGTGTTGTTACAAGTGATGAGACTGTAAAGTGTTGGGGCTCGAATCAGACTGGTGAATTGGGTGATGGAACTCAAGTTGATGCCTTTGCTCCAACGACGAGTTTGGGTGGAACATCAGATGTCGTGCAATTAGCTTTAGGTAGTGAACATAGTTGCTCATTATTAAATAATCATACAGTCAAGTGTTGGGGGCAGAATTCAAACGGTCAATTAGGTGATGGGACTACGACATCGAGTCCTCAACCCGTGAGTGTAAGTGGATTAACAGGTGTTACTTCTATCGCGTTAGGTGTGGCACATAGCTGTGCTATTCTTGCGGATCAAACGGTGAAGTGCTGGGGTGATAATGGAAGTAGTCAACTAGGTGATGGAACAAGTACAGATCGTTCCACTCCGGTTGTCGTAAGTGGTTTAAGTGGTGTGACTCAGCTCTCGTTAGGAGAGGAATACAGCTGTGCTGTTCTAAGTGATCAAACTGTAAAATGTTGGGGAGCTAATTGGGGTGGACAATTAGGTGATGGAACGGGATCTGATAGTGCAACCCCTGTTACTGTAAGTGGTTTAAGTGGTGTTACAAAAATTTCAGCAGGATGGTATCAAGCATGTTCTATATTAACTGATAAAACAGTGAAGTGTTGGGGATCAAACTGGTCAGGCCAGTTGGGTGATGGTACAACGAATGATGCTATGGCGCCTGTGGTAACCGTTGGGCTCACTAATGTGGCGGACATAGCACTGGGTGGAGAACACAGTTGCGCTAGCATGGAAGATGGAACAATGAAGTGTTGGGGTTATAATGGAAGTGATCAATTAGGTGATAATAGTGGAAGTGATCAAATTTTACCTGTGAGTGTGATCGGTTTAAATACCGTGACTGAGATTGCGGTTGGTTATGAGCACAGTTGCGCTCTTCTGAGTGATAAGACAGTTAAATGTTGGGGTGACAATAGAGACGGTCAATTAGGTGATGGTACTGGAGTATCGAGTGCATCGCCAGTCAGTGTAAGTGGATTAACTGAAGTTGAACATTTGGTTTCTGGCGAATCACACATTGGTGTCTCTGTTAAAAGTGGTATTTTCAAGCTTTGGGGAGCCGATTCAAGACAGCAATTAGGTCGTGAGCTAGAGAGACCATCGACGTTGATGTCAAACTAACTATAAAGATTTTTCTAATTCCGAACGAAGCCGAAGTTTAAAATCTTCGGCTTTTATTTTTTGACCTAAGAATTTTTCCACTGAAATCATGGTATCTGATTTGTAGCCGCAAGGGTTGATCCCTTGGAAGGCGCTAGCATCATCTAGTACGTTAATCGCAGCACCATGGAACGTAACCCATTTTTTGACAGCGATACCGAGCGATGCAATTTTCTTTAAACCTAGAGGCGTTTTAAGCCATACACCGGTGTCTTCGACTTTGTCTGTTTGATTTCCTTCTGCAGGAACGTCGAAACCTTTTAAAGTTTGAACGATGGCATTTTCGAAATCACGAAGATAACCACGGATTTCTTGAGCGCCACGACCAGCACGAGGTTTTTTTAAATTAATAATCGGATAAACTACGACTTGAGATGGTCCATGATAAGTAGCTTGTCCGCCGCGAGAGATTTCAACGACGGGGCCTTGCCAGGCAAAGATGTCTTCAGGTTTTGTTTGGCGACCTGTCGTGACGACAGCGGGGTGAGTGCAGAAAATAAGAAAGCCTGGGTGATTGTCGTCGCTGGCCACTTGATCAACGTATTCAAGTTGCTTTTTTAAGGCCGATTCGTAATCAATGAGTCCCCAGTCTTCGAAAATCAAAAAGCATATCCTAACTGTAATTTGAGAGTATAAACACGCGGGATTTGAGCCGCAAAATTGATAAACTTATTTACATTGTCGATGTCGTTTTGATCTGTACTGTTGTCAGTGAAATGCTGTTCTTTTTTAGTCGTAGAAACAGGAATAGTACTTCCAACCCAATCAACTCCTAAAGTCAGTCCGTTGTTGAAATACCATCTATTTCCGATACCGATATCAACAGCCACAACGTGGATCTTCATCATATCTGATTCAGGTCTTTCGTTGGCTGGAACCGTATTTAAATAGTCAGAACCTAGCTTTGCTTCAAGAGTGGCGTAACTTAAACCGTAGAACCAGTTGAAGTTGCTGCCTTCAGAGAATCTGCGATTCAACAATGAAAACTTTTGCTCTGTGATACTTGCGATATCAACGTTAAGTGCATTCGCCGATAAAGTTGAAGTTAGAAATTGAACTTCGTACTGACTTGATTTGTCTGAATTCGCAATATAGAAACTGCCGCCGAATTTATTTGGAATAATAAGATCAATCGGAGAGTAATCAATATAAACACCGTAGTCGCGTTTAGCACGATTGGTTGCAGATGCGTTTAGCGCCTGATTTGTCGCTTTTAAAGAATCATCAACATGTCTTTTAATACGATCTGTAGCCGACGGCTCTTCGGTAGTTTCCGTAGTCGTCGTAGTCGTTGTCATCTTGGTCGTCGTTTTAGTTGTTGTTTTTTCAGTTGCTGGAGTTTCAGCATTCGCAGCCAGGCTTAAGCTGACTGCGATGGTGATTAAAAATATTTTTTTCATATTATGTATGGGCCGATTTAGTTGCGTTCGACAACGGTTTTTGAATGATATGGATCGCGTGACCTAATGTTGCTTCAGCCGCTTCCATCATAGTTTCACCTAAAGTAGGGTGAGGATGGATGGTTAAAGCGATATCTTCTACACGAGCTCCCATTTCAATCGCAAGAGCGGCTTCAGAAATCAAATTCGAAGCTTCAGGGCCAACGATATGAACACCAAGAACAACATGAGTTTTCTTATCAGCGATCATTTTTACGAAACCATCAGTTTCCATCATCGCCACAGCTTTACCGTTAGCGCCGAATGGGAATTTCGCGATTAATAAATCATTGTAGCCTTTAGCTTTGGCTTCAGCTTCAGTCATACCAGCCGCAGCGATTTCTGGATCTGTAAATACAACTGCTGGAACTGTTTTCGCATCGTAAACACGGTTGATACCAGAAATAATTTCTGGAACCATCACGCCTTCATGAGACGCTTTGTGAGCTAACATGGGTTGACCGCAGATATCACCGATCGCGAAAATGTTAGAAACATTTGTGCGACGTTGAGCATCGACTTTTACGAAACCACGTTCATCAACAGCAATACCAGCCGCTTTAAGATTAGCTTGGTCTCCGTTGGGACGACGTCCAACAGTAACGATAATTTTGTCAGCTTTGAAAACTTCATCTTTACCGTTTACTTCAGCAGTCACTTCATAACCATCTTTAGTTTTCTTTTGGCCTTTTGCTTTCGCGCCGTAGATCACTTTGATTCCCGCTTTATCTGCTTTACGAGTTACAACTTGAGCGCACTCAGGATCAACTACACCAGCTAATAACGAAGTGTTCGCTTCGATAATAGTGATTTCAGTTCCTAATTTGCGTAAGTAAGAAGAGATTTCTAAACCGATGTAACCACCGCCGATAACAACAACGCGTTTTGGAATTTCGTTGAATGCTAATGCACCAGTTGATGAACAAATATCTTTTTCATCAAACGGGAAGCCTGGGATTTCAATCGGGCGAGAACCAGTAGCCACGATGAAGTGTTTTGCAGTGATGGTGTCAGTGCCTTCAGAAGACTTAACTGTGATCTCTTTAGAGTTTTTGAATTCAGCGTTTCCAGAAATGATTGTAACGGTGTTGCCTTTAAGAAGTTGTTTCACTCCGCCAGACATTTTATCACAGACAGATTGTTTCCATTTTACTAAAGTCGGCATGTCTACATCGATGCCACCTTTAATGTTTAAGCCCATCGTTTTGAAATCATGTTGAGCTTTGTGTAAAAGGTGAGTGGCGTTGATCATGGCTTTAGAAGGGATACATCCAACGTTCAAGCAAACACCACCAAGCGCTTCACGCTCGATGATAGCTGTTTTAAAACCTAATTGTGATGCGCGGATAGCCGCAACATAACCGCCAGGACCTGAACCGATAACTACGATATCAAAAGAAGCATTAGCCATTACGACATCCCCATCATTAAAACACCAGGGTTTTGAATTTTGTTAAAGAATGATTTTAAGAAGTTAGCTGCAACTGCGCCATCGATTAAACGGTGATCCGCTGTTACTGTGTAGTTTTGTGCTTTGATGAATCCGATTGAACCATCTTTTTTCAAGACAGGTTTATCAGACAATTTGTACATACCTAAGATCGCTACTTCAGGGTGATTGATGATTGGAGTTGCGTATGTTCCACCAACTGATCCGATGTTTGTGATCGTGATTGTTGCACCTTTCATTTCGTCTGGTTTTAATTTACCAGCGCGAGCGCGTGTAGAAAGATCGATAATTTCTTTCGAAATTTCTAAGATAGATTTTTGATCCGCGTTTTTAATAACGGGAACCATTAATCCATTTGGAGTGTCAGCCGCAAAGCCGATATTGAAATATTTTTTGTAAACGATTTGAGAAGCGGCGTCGTCGATCGATGCATTGAATTGCGGGAATTCTTTGATTGTCGCAATTAAAGCTTTCATCGCAAACGGTAAGTAAGTAATTTTAGTTCCGTTTTTCTCAGCGTAATCTTTTAATGATTCACGTAAAGCCACTAATTGAGTTACATCAGCTTCATCCATCAATGTGAGATGAGGAATGATCGCTTTTGACATTTGCATGTTCTGAGCTATTTTCTTACGGATACCTAATAAGTCTACGCGTTCTTCTTGAGCCGCATTGTTTGAGTTGAATGCAGGTTTTGGGAAGTTCATTGTAGCTGTTCCAGCAGAAGTAGCACCAGTTCCATTCGTAGAAACTGAAGTAGATCCGCCTTTCGTGTTGATCACATCTTCACGAGTGACTCGTCCTGCTAAACCAGAACCAGTTAATCCGTTGATATCGACTCCCATTTCACGAGCTAATCTGCGAGTCGCCGGAGTTGCTAAAACTTTTGAATCAGCAACAGGAGGGTAGATACCACCTGAAGAAGCTGTCGCCGTCATTGCTGGCGCAGCAGCAGGAGCTGATTTTGGAGCTACAGGAGCAGCTGGAGCTGCGTGCGCGCCGTTAGATGCTGTAGCTGGAGAAGCTGAAGCTCCGCCTGCGCCTGATAAAGTTAAAATCACAGATTCAACTTTGATCACATCGCCTTTTTTAAATTTAAAATCTTTAACAGTACCGGCAACTGGAGAAGGAACTTCTACTGTCGCTTTGTCTGTCATGATTTCTGCAACTGTTTGATCCGCTTTAACAGCATCACCAATGTTAACAGTCCAACGAACTAATTCACCTTCAGTTACGCCTTCTCCTAATTCAGGAAGCTTAACTGAAATTGATGCGCCACCAGCTGCAGGAGCAGCGGCCGCTTGAGGAGCCGGAGTCGGAGCCGCAGCTTTTGGTACCGGAGCAGAAGCGGTAGCGCCTGCGCCACCTTCTAATTTTAAAATCACAGATTCAACTTTGATCACGTTGCCTGGTTTAAATAATAATTCTTTAACAGTGCCAGCTACTGGAGAAGGAACTTCAACCGTTGCTTTGTCAGTCATGATTTCGGCTACAGTTTGATCGGCTTTAACTTGGTCACCTGGTTTAACTAACCATTTTACTAATTCGCCCTCAGTTACGCCTTCGCCTAATTCTGGTAATTTTACATCTGTTGCCATGTTGATTCATTTCCTTTTCTGTTTTTTTCGATGATGCCCTTCATGAAGAATTCACCCGCGCGGTACGAGCTGCGAACCAATGGTCCCGAAGCGACGTATAAGAATCCCAGGTCTTCTGCGATTTTTTGCCACTCTGCGAATTTCTCAGGAGTAATAAAGCTTTTTACTGTTAAATGTTTTGGAGTTGGTTGCAAGTACTGACCGAAAGTCACCACGTCACAGCCCACTGCGCGTAAATCTTTTAATGTTTGTAACACTTCTTCGTCTGTTTCGCCTAAGCCCAGCATGATTGAAGATTTCGTGTACATGGTGCGATCAACTTCTTTAACGAATTGAAGAAGACGCATCGTTTGTTTGTAAGACGCTCGCGGATCACGAACAGAAGGAGTTAATCTTTCTACTGTTTCGATATTTTGTGCGAACACATCTGGTTTAGCTTCGACTAAGTGACGGATTAAGGCTTCGTCACCGCGGAAGTCCGGAGTTAAAATTTCTACGATTAAGTTTGGATCTAATTTCTTAACTGTTTTTACCGTACGTGCGAAATGATCAGAACCTTGATCAGGCATATCATCACGATCAACCGATGTGATCACAACGTAGTGTAATCCCATTTGTGAAATCGAGTGAGCCACTTTTTCTGGTTCGAAAGGATCCACCGGAGGTAAACCTTTTTTTGCATTTCCCGTTTTCACATTACAGAAACGGCAACCGCGCGTACATGTGTCGCCCATGAGCATGAATGTCGCTGTTCCGCCGCTCCAGCACTCGCCCATGTTGGGACAACGTGCTTCTTGGCAAACAGTGGCGAGTTTTAATTCGCCTAACATGTTTTTAATGCGCGTGTAATTTTCGCCAGCCGGGGCTTTGACCTTCAACCATTCTGGTTTCGGAGTATGGACCTTTTTATCGGCCACTTTTTGGTCGTTGTTTTCGGCAGTGTTACCACTGTTATTTTCTGTAGCGTTCATAGTGCTACAGTTCTACTTTTATTTTAATCCTGAGGCAAGGGAAGAGGGATATCTTTGAAGCCGCGTTTCTTTAATTCACGGTAGAGAGTGTCAGGGGAAAGCGAGATATTTCCCCCTTCGACAATGACCGGTGAAACGCCGATTATTTGACCAATTAATTTTGAACATTGAGTCGAATGAGGGTCGTCCCAAGGGCTATAAAGATTAAAAGCCTTTCCCAGCTCGGCTTGGACTTTGGCCTCAAAGTTTTTCACGTTTTTCTTAGATTGTAATATCGCCACTAAATGCCCAACTTTTCCCAGATCGCTGGTTAAACGGGCTCCGTAAAAGGGGTGAGCTTCTAAAATTTGACCATGAAATTTCAATGCTGCGTGATAAAAGCGACCGCCGGGGTCAAACGAGTAAACCTCACCATTCGGCATGCGGTATTCAAAAAAATAAACCGTCGTTTCAGCTTTTGCCGTTAACGATCCTAAGAGAGCCAGAAGTAAAATGGTGAAATAAAATAGTAGCTTTTGCATTGTTGTTTTTATAGCAGGCTGATAAGATCAAAACCAACTTTAATTAAGAATAATGAGAGTAGCCTATGATGCATGAAAAAGTTCGAGTAAAACTTTCAGAGTTGATCGTTTTAGCCTTTAAAAAAATTGATATAACCGTGGAAGCCGGTAACGTTTATAAGACATTGGTGGAACCACCTAATTTAGAATTAGCCCATTTAGCTTTTGGCTGCTTTATCGTATCTAAAGAATTAAAAAAATCTCCAGCGGCGGTTTCGACTGAACTTTGCCAATCGATCACGACGAATTTCAATTTGGCTGATTACGGTGTTCAATCGGTGGTGGCGGCAGGGCCTTATTTAAATTTCAAAGTGACGCCTGAATTTTTATATCAAAATGTTGTGGCTGATATTTTAGATCTTAGTTATTTCAAACGTGAATTGATGTCTCAGGCCTTGTCTCAAAAAACAATGATCGAATACTCTCAACCAAACACACACAAAGAATTACATGTCGGTCATATGAGAAATCTTTGTTTAGGCGATTCATTAATTCGTTTAATGAGACGCGCTTACGGCAATGAAAAAATTATCAGCACGACATTCCCGGGCGATGTGGGAACTCACGTAGCGAAATGTTTATGGTATATTAAAAATCACGTCTCTGAATTTGAATTCCAACAAAAATCACAAACTGAAGAGCGTGGTGAATGGTTAGGTCGAATGTACTCGGCCGGAAATTTAAAGCTTGAAGACGAAGCAAATATTCCAGAGCAATTTGAAAGAAATAAAAAACAACTGACTGAAATTTTAAAACAATTAGAACATCAATCAGGTGAATTCTTTGATTTATGGAAAGAGACGCGTCAGTGGTCCGTGGATTTGATGAACAAGGTTTACCAATGGGCTGGAGTTGAATTTGATCGTTGGTACTGGGAATCGGAAGTGGATGCGGCTTCGGTTGAAACTGTTAAAAAATACTACATGGAAGGCAAACTTCAAAAATCTGAAGGTGCTATTGGTTTGGATTTTTCAGCCGACAATTTAGGTTTCTGTCTTTTATTGAAATCAGACGGCACAGGGTTATATGCCACGAAAGATTTAGAATTAGCTCGTCGTAAATTTGAAGAATTTAAAATTCAAAAATCAGTTTATGTGGTAGATCAGCGCCAGGCTTTGCACTTTAAACAAGTTTTCAAAACTTTAGAACATTTGGGTTTCGAACAAGCTAAAGATTGTTTCCATTTACAATACAACTTTGTGGAACTTCCAGACGGTGCCATGAGTTCTCGTAAAGGAAACATCGTTCCTTTAATGCATTTAGTTTCTAGCATGCAAGATCACGTGAAAAACGAATACTTAAGTCGCTACGAAAAAGAATGGTCAGAAGCTGAAATCGAATTAGTGGCCGACACGGTGGCCAAAGGGGCGATTAAGTACGGAATGTTGAAGCAAGATACGAATAAGAAAATTGTTTTCGACATGGCTGAATGGCTTAAGTTAGACGGTGAATCAGGTCCGTTCATTCAGTATTCTTACGCTCGTATTAATTCATTACTTAAAAAGTTCTCTTATGATCACACTCAAAAGATTAATGGAAGCTTGTTAAGTCACGTGGCTGAGATCCAAATGATGCAGCACTTGATGAATTTCAATTCTCAAATTTTAACATCGGCTGATGGTTATAAACCAGCTTCGATGTGTTCTTACCTTTATGACACCGCAAAAAAATTCAACGTTTTCTATCATGAATGCTCAATAGGAAATGCGGAAAACGAAGACTTGAAAAAAGCGCGTTTAGCTTTAGCTTATGCGACAGGCTTAGTTTTAAAAGAAGGTTTAGCGTTATTAGGAATTCCTGTTCCAGAAAGAATGTAATGAAATTTTCTAAAAAACTGTATGAAGGTGTTTTGTTATCTCGTTATAAAAGATTTTTCGCTGATGTAGAATACAAAGGCGAAAAAATGACGATTCATGTCCCTAATACAGGAAGTTTGAAATCGGTTATCGATAAAGACGCATCGAGCCCGCAAAAAGTTTGGTTCAGTCTTCACGGGGATGAATCTAAAAAATTAAAAGGGACATTGGAAGCGGTTCAAGCGACGAATGGAACTTGGGTAGGTATTAATACTTCAAATCCGAACCGTATTGTAACAGAAGCGATTAACGAAGCCATTGAAGGTGGGAAAGCATTTCTTCCTCAGTGGAAAGATTATGGCTTTTACAAATCAGAATACAAAATCAACAAAGAAACTCGTTTAGATGGCGCCTTTTTTAAAAATGAGGATGATTTCAACGCGATTAAAAAAGATCCCAAAGCTAAAGTTAAAATTCATTTTATCGAGATTAAAAATACGACGTACTTACCTGAAGGTCAGAAAAAACCGATCGTCATGTTTCCAGACGGTGTCAGTGAACGCGCGCAGAAGCATTTGGTTGAAATGATGGATTTGATGAAACAAGGTCATAAGTGCGAAGTCATTTTCACCGTTCAACGTTCAGATGTAGATGGCTTTTCTCCATGTGAAGCCATGGATCCTGAATATGCGAAACTGTTTTACAAAGCGGTTGATGCAGGCTTGATTGCGACTCCGTTGATCGTGGATTTCGATCAGAATCAGACCCATTTAACAACGAACAAACTTAAAGTTATCTAAGATATCAAAGCTTAAGACTATTTGTTCAGTTGATCGATGGTTTTAAATTTTCCTAATTGAACACCTGGTTGATCGAATGCATTCACGTCGTGGTATTCCGCTAAAACAGACACTACTAACTGAAACATCATGAAGAAGTAGCCTAAGCTTTTTCCGCTGAGATCTTCTAAAAGAAGTGTCATTTGCGGGACTTGATTTTCGGTCAAGGCTTCCGCTGTTCCGTGGGCTTGTGCTTTAATCAATTCGCCAACAGATTTGTTTTTAAGTGAAGCTGTTTCGCTGAATAAAGTGTTGGTTAAAACAGGTCCTTGATTTTCAATTTGTTCGAAACGGAAGAAAGTGACTAATTTGTTTTTTTCTCCGTCCATCACTTGTTGTAGAATAGAATGTTGATCGCTGGAACCAATGGCAATCACGGGTGTACTGAAGAAATGAGCTGGCTTATTATTGCGGTTTAAAGTTTTACCTAATGATTCAGCCCATAGCTGTTGTAGCCATCCTCCCAGCCATCTTGTAGCTGAATTGTAAAACCAGAATAAAGAGATATTTTTGCCATCTTCGAATGAACATAAGTATTGATAAGATAAAGATGTTGTCGTCGTTTTGTCTGCTAAGGCTAAGTCAGCACCAGCTTTAATTTGAGAAAGATCTAAGTTGCAAAGGCTTGCGATTAATAAACCAACAGGGCTTAAAACTGAAAATCTTCCGCCGACATCTAGTGGAATTTCTAAACACGGACGATCATGTTTTTTAGCTAAATCAAATAGCGGACTCGTTTTTTGTTCTGTGATGTAGAAAGAATTTTTCCAAAGGTCAGATTTGTTCGCGCTTAAATGTTGATTTAAAAAATCAACGATTGTTAAAACTTCTATCGTGTTTCCAGATTTCGAAGCAAAGATCCACGCTGTTTTGTTTAGATCATTTATTTTTGTAAGCTTTTTTTGAATTTCTAAAAAATCAACGTTATCAAAAAATGAAATTGAATCCGTGTGCGTGATTTCTGCCAGGGCACGGGCTCCCATGGAGCTGCCTCCGAAACCAACGAGTACATAGTGATTGAAACCTGTTTTAATTTGTTGAGCTAAATCTTGTGCTGAGTCCCAAAGTGCAGTGCGCGAGGTTAATTGTAAGTACCCGAGATCAGTGCGTTTTAAAACATGAGTCAAACTGTTTTCAACTGTTTCGATGTTAATCTTAGTCTGGATATCAGTCGAAATGTTGTTATATGGTCGATTCTGGATTTTGATCATTGTTTTTTTATAGACCATTTTAAAATGAATTGCATTTAATTTCCTTCTTTCAAGGGGTTGACATGAAAAAAGTGAGACTTGTAGCCAATAGTTTTTTCTCGTCGGCATCTTTTATAGCGATCACAGCGGGATGCTCTTTTAGGCACACTGTACAAAAGAATTACAACAAATTGGCCCTTGGCTTACATATGCGTTTAGGCGGGGGGACTACTTGGATTCGAATTTGAATACCCTATTTCGAGTCATTTTAAACAGGAGTTTTTATGTTGAATAAGTCTATCGTCGCCGTCCTTTTGTTATCAATTATTTCAAGTGCCGCATTTGCCTCGGGTTTTAAAAAGGGTGATATACTTCTTTGTGAAAAAGAAGCCATTCAAGTTCAGTTTTTGAAAGACTCAGGATTGCAGGGAGCTTTGGTATTATTAGATCTGGGCGATGACCAATTGATTCAGAGACAAGCCGAACCTGTTTCTGGAGGTTCTGCATTATTAATTTCGGCTGAAGATTGTCCTGATGAAAATCAATGTTGGGAAATTTCTCTTACTGTGAAGGCTACAGAAATTGAAAAAAATAAAGCATTGAAAACATTAATTGCGACCCGTTTTAATAATGGTAAAACGAATTATAAAACAGCGACTTGTGTGGTGAAGTAAACTAAGCAAAGAAATATATGCGATAGATTTAAAACAGGTTTGTTATTATGTGAATATATGAATAATAATGCAGGTATTTTCCTTTTTATAGGTTTCAATTTTACACACTAGAATTTGATTTGAGGCTGAGATATAAGACTGTTTCAATCAAAACAAAGGATGCAATAATGAAAATTATATTAATGAGCTTACTTATGATCGTGACTCAGTCGGCAATGTCTAAAGAATCAGATTCTATCAGTGCACTCAGCAATGGTACAGTGATGACCGTAAATGAAAAAATTAAATTTGATTCAGGAGATAAATCCACAATTCCACATAATGAACTTTATTTACAAAAGGGTGTAGCTCTTAAAAATTTTTCATCTTTAGTAAATGCGCCATTTTGCTTTATCAATCTTTACAATCCTGAAATAACAACAACAGAACATAATCCTAAGTTGAAGCGTAATGATCGAATGGTCTTAGTTGGTCGTCGTCAATATTCACAATTTGGTAATACGACTCCAGTGATTCTTTCTTTGAAAACTAAAAATAATATGGATGTCACATTAACTTGTGCAAGTTCTGTTAAACATCAAACAACAGATTATTTCTTCACGGGTACACCGACGATCGGACAATTACGTCAAATTTTAGGTGATTTAATTAGTTTCTAAATTAATCTGAAATTATTAATGAAAATAAAAAAGGCTATCTGTTTCCAGATAGCCTTTTTGTTTTTTAATCTTAAAATTAAAAACTATTTTTTCTCAGATAATTGACGATCGATGATTTCTTTGAAAGAAGCTGCAGGGTAGGCTCCTTTTAAAGATACGCCGTTGATGATAAAACCTGGAGTTCCAGAGAAGTTAAATTTCTTAGCTTCTTCCATGTCAGCTTCAATACGTTTAGTGATTTTTTCATCTTTTAACGAAGCTTCAACTTTTTTCAAATCAGCGCCAACTTTCTTAGCTGCTTCTTTGAAGTATCCTTCGCCTTTGTCTTTTAATTGACCTTGGTTTTCGAATACTAAGTTATGGAATTTTTCTGCTTTAGCGTGATCTTGCATAGCGATCGCTTCGAAGTAACGAGCTGCTGGCATTGCTAATGGATGGAAATCTAAAGGTAAATGTTTGAAAACGATACGTACTTTATCGCCGTATTCTTTTCTGATTTGTTCAACTGTTGCATAACCACGAGAGCAGTATGGACATTGGAAGTCAGAGAATTCTACGATTGTGATCGGAGCTGATTTGTTACCGAAGATAACGCGAGCTTCGTCGATTTCTGGTTTAAGTGGATTTTTGAATTCTTCATCACGTTGTTTTTTCTCTTCTTCTTGAGCTTTTTCGCCAGCCACTTTTTGAGCGTCTTGCTGAGCTTTCATCACAACTTCGATGAATTTATCCGGAGCTTTTTCGATCGCTGCGAATACGATTGAAGGATCTTTTTCGATCGCTTCTTTTAATTGTTTTGCATTAGGAGCACATGATGTGAATAAAAGTGCCGCAAATGCGAATTTTAGAACGTTGATTTGTTGTTTCAAGTGAAACCTCCATAGTTGTTTAAACGTATTCATAACGTATTTAAGAGTAGATAGTGTGTCATGAGAGTTTATCGTCGTCATTAAATTGCGCTGTTATACAAAGCGTAAACCACCCCTAGGTCCAGGTCGTGAATTGCAAGAGGAAGGTCTAGATACAGAACAAAAATCTCCTCATTAATTTAAAAAGAACGTAATTTTAAGGGTATGAGCTTACAAAACATTATTAAAACGACTCGTATTTTTTCTATGATCTTTGTCTTAGCGTTAGCTTCATGTGGCGGTGCTCCGGTTAGACAAAGTGGACCTGGCTTGGATCTAAGTAAAGATTTCGAACGTGTTCAAGTTCCTATGTCTTATAAAAGCTTGGCCACACTTGATTTAGATCAAATGAACGACTTGGTTCAGGTGAAGTTAAATGAGTATGCGAAACAGAATAATCTTCAAGCTTTACGTGAAGCGGCGATGATTGTGTTGGCGCGCCCCGATGATGATGGGACGGTAGAGAAAATCTTATCGAATGTTCGTAATCCTTTAGAGGAAGAAGGCCAGTGGCAACCGACGGTTGAAGCTCTTGTGCGTCAAGCGGTAGAGACAATGAAGAGTTCGGAAGCGACTCGCTCAGATCAGGTCACTTCAGGGGTTATTTTAGAAAATATCATTGCTGAGTTTAAGCCTTTATATATTAAACAATATCAAACGGGTGGATTTGAAACAGACATCATCAATTTCGTGGCAGATTCCAATGTGGAATACTCAAAAGCCGCTTCGAAAGAGCGCGGTCTATATTTGATGAGAAATAATCTTAACCCAAGTCAAATTGCTAAGAAAATCGCGGCAAATCGTGAGAAGTACGCAGAACGCGAACAAAAAACTGAAGCCAAAGAGAAAAACAAAAAGTAAATAGCTCCTAATTAGATTATTATTTGGGTTCAACAAAGAGGTTTGCTACATGAGAAAAATCCACCGTATTCTTGGTCTTACTTTATTAACCATTGCACCTTTGATATCTCGTGCCAACGTGATCGGGACTGAATATCAAAACTTCGCACCAACTTACTCGGGTTTAGATTTCTTGACGGTAGAGTCTTCTGAAACGCTTAAGCCTTGTATGTGTAGTTTGGGGTTATTTTTTAACTACGCCAAAAATACTTTAACGTATTCAGATTCATACTACTCTTCAAGTCCGACTCAGGATTTAACAGGAAAACGCGCTAACGATTACTTAGTTGGAGCGGATTTACTTTTAGGTATGGGTATCACTAAAAATTGGGATTTCGGTATCGCTTTACCATTTGTCGTGACGGCACAAAATGAAGATCCTTATGGAGTCAGTTATTTCGATAAATTCGGTTTAACCGAAGTTCGTGCGATGACAAAATATCGCTTCTACGGTGATGACAGTGGTGGTTTAGCTATTGGTTTGTCAGCCAACGTGAATACTATTGATAACAATCCATTTGCTGGAGATAAGCCGGGACCAACATGGAATCTTCAACTTATGGGAGATACGACACTTCGCCAAGGAACTAAATTAGGTGTGAACATTGGTTATCGTAAAAGATCTCCAGGTGATAAAATCACAAATCCTGTAACGGGATTTCCAGCTCCATTTGTTCCCTTTAAAGATTCATGGATTTTCTCAATGGCTCTTAATGAAAGATTCCAAAGTATTAATTCTGATTTAGTGGCTGAGTTCGTAGGAAGCAGCACTGGAAAATTAGATGAAAGTGATTCAGCTCGTAAAGCGCAACAAGCGGCTGAACTCAATTTAGGTCTTCGTCATGAATTTACAAAAACGACGAACATGCACGGTGGTTTAGGAACTAAGTTTGCCAATGCGCAAGCCAGTCCCGATGTACGTGCGTATGTTGGTGTATATGTTCAGTTTGGTCCCATCTGTGATGGAGCTTCGAAGTCGACGCAGTACCCAGTAGCCGTCGTTAGCAATGCTCCAAAAGGTTCATCTCCGCAAACAGCTTTAGATATGCCAGTGACAGCAAAAGATATTGCGGGCTACCGTTGGAAAATTGGGCCAACTCCAATTATGAAATGTACGGATGAAGCTGATTACTCAGAAGAAATTCCTGGTGATTTAAATATTCAAACAGACATTGGTGAAATTCCAGACGGTGGAATCACTTTATGTGCTTTAGCTAAAAACGATAAAGGTGTATGGCAACCATTGAGTCAACCAACGATCGTTCGTTGGGTTAAAGCTCGTCCAAAACAGACGGCTTTACCAGTGGCCGTTATTAAGAATTACCCGATCGGAGAATCGGATCAAACTGAGTTAAGTATTCCTGTGACAGCCCAAAATCCAAATGATTATGAAGCTTATCGTTGGAAAATCGGTTCAACGCCAAAGACAAACTGTCATAGTGCTGTAGGATACTCGGAAGAGTTGCCAGGAACAGAGCCAGCGATTCCGACCATCAAAGATATTCCAGATGGTGGTATCACGATGTGTGCAGTGGCGAAAAACTTAGGTGGTAGATGGCAGTCGTTCTCTCAACCGACGATTGTTCGTTGGATTAAAACAAGCAAAATCAAAGTTGAGCAAAAAAATGGATACGAATTATTTAGATTGAGTGCTGAAGTGTTATTCGACTTCGATAAAGATAATATCCGTCCAGGAGCTCAAAATGATTTGCATAAGATTTCTCGTTACCTTCAGCAGAAACCATTCAAAAAAGTGATTATTGAAGGTCATACAGATAGTAAAGGCTCGGACAGCTATAACCTGAACTTATCTCAAAGACGTGCTAACCAAGTTAAAAAGTGGATGGTTGATAAATACGAATTTGAACCTGGAAAATTCACTCCAGTCGGTAAAGGTGAGAAAGAGCCCGTGGCTACGAACGAAACAGATGCAGGTAGACAACAAAATAGACGAGTTGAATTTAAAATCTATCGTTGATAACGTAGATACATGAAGAAAAAAATCTTACTTATTTTCGGAGGACGTTCATCAGAGCATGAGGTCTCCGTGAACTCGGCTAAAAACATTTTCAAAGCAATTGATAAAAGCAAATTCGAGATGGTCCTTGCGGGCATCTCGAAGCAGGGCACATGGTATTCTTTATCTGAGGATCAACTCGCATCCATCAGTAGCATCAATGATAGTGATTTTAATAAAAACCAATGCGTGGCTTTAGTTTCCTATTTTGGAAAAGCGACTATGATTGAATTGGAATCAAATGTTCGATTCGGTATCGACGCGGCTTTCCCTATTATTCATGGGACCAACGGAGAAGACGGAACGCTTCAAGGTTTGTTGAAATTAGCTAATCTTCCTTTTGTTGGTTGTGATGTTTTGAGCTCGGCTATCAATATGGATAAAGAATTCATGAAGCAAGCTTTAACGGCGGGCGGGGTTCCTAACTCAAGATATATGGTTTTACATCGAAGTGAAAAACCATCATTCGAAGAAATCAAAAAAGATTTAGGTTTACCATTTTTTATTAAGCCTGCGAATGCGGGATCATCGGTTGGCGTTCACAAAGTAAAATCAGAAGCTGACTTTGCAGATAAGATTAAAGATTCTTTCTCATACGATCATAAAGTGATCGCCGAAGAGTTTATTCAAGGACAAGAACTTGAATGCTCAGTCAAAGGGCTAAATGCTTATCCGACAGCTTCGGTCGCCGGAGAGCTGGTGGTTAAGCATGAATTCTATTCTTACGAAGCTAAATACTTAGATGATAATGGCGCGGAAATTATTATTCCAGCTCGTATCAGTCCCGAGAAAATGAAAGAACTTCAAGCTATGGCTGTTAAAGCTTATCAAGTGTCTGCTTGTGATGGTTTAGCCCGCGTTGATTTCTTTTTACAGCCGGATGGTCGCTTGATCGTGAATGAGTTGAACACATTGCCAGGGTTTACGAAAATTTCAATGTATCCGAAGATGTGGGAAGCGACAGGATTAAAGTACAGTGACCTCATCACCGAGTTGGTTAATTTCGCTTTCGAAAAATTTGAATTAGACTCGACTAAGAAACAAAACTACATCAATTCCTAACAATTGAGGTCCAGTTGTTAGGACTATTACTCTAATCTTTATTATCCTATACCGACAGGTATGCTTTATACATAACCATGTTCGGAGGATAAAAATGCTGAACCGTAAAGTTCGCGCCACTATTCTATTACTTTGTTTTTTTCAATTAGGTTGTTCTGTTCAATCAGACGAACAAAAAACTCAGAAGCTTAACAGCGTTGAGAGATTTTCAGATTTAGCCAGTTTAGAAGACGAAGACTCAGTGGTCATGGCTCAGATCCGCGAGATCGAAGAATCTAACGATCCTCAATTAGATCAAGAAGATCAAGTTGAAATCATGAGCGCCAAAGATAAAATTCTTATCGTCGGTGATAGCTGGGGATCTTTCCCTTGTCTTTATAACAGTATTGGAAAAATGATCCGTGATACAGACGCTAAGATTACGGAAGATAATCGTTGTTTAAGAACGACCAAGCTTGGAGTTGAGGCCGGCGAGTGGATCGGAACTAAACAAGATGCGCGCGTGATCAAGTTCTTAAAAAGCACACCTCGTATTAAGTACATGTACTTATCATTAGGTGGAAATGATTTGATGGGACACTGGAATAAAAGTTTTACTCCTGAACAAGAATTAAAATTATTCAAAGATACTTTTAATACAGTTCAAAAAATCATGAACAACTATTTGAAAGTTCGTCCTGATCTTAAAATTATTTTATCTGGTTACGATTTCCCTCACTTTAAACCGAATCATAAAATCGGTTTATATAAAACCATCTATGAAAGAATGGGAAGCCCGACAGATCTAAGAATCAATCGTGCTTTGGTGGGTTTCACACAGTACATGGCTCCGATCGCAAATCAAAAAAATATTTTCTATGTTCATCATTTAGGTTTAGCTCACTATTACGATGGTATTTCTGAGTATAAATATCCAGCTCGTCAGACTTTGTCGCCGGATAAAATTTCTCCGTGGAATGACTCTCGTGCTATCGGTGGTGACATTAACTTCCCGAGCAGTGAAGATAGCATGATCAACTGGTTATTCCTGGTTCATGATGCTTTCCACTTAAATACACGTATGTATAGAAACGTTATGCACCATACGTATGACAACGTTTTATCGCGTATTATTCCGTAATTAAATTTAAGCTTGAAAATAGAAAAGGCCATGAAGAAATTCATGGCCTTTTTTTATTTTGTTTTAAGTTCTAGTAAAGTAATTTCAGCGGGAATGCCAAAGCGGTTAGCAGGTCCCCAGTAGCCCGTTCCCGGATTGACATATACGTGCATGTCTTTGTGTTGGTAAAGACCTCGCGAGTACTTATGTGCAAAACCAATAAATAAACTAAACGGGAAGAACTGTCCGGCATGGGTGTGTCCTGATAGCTGAAGATCATACTTCAATTTTTCGGCATGCGGATAAACGCTAGGTTGATGCGCCAGTAATATTTTAAAATCGGTGCGATCCATGCCTAGAGAGGCTTTGGCAATATCTGGAGGACGGTGTGGCTGTATCAATCGGGCCGCTGGATCTGTAATTCCAGAGATCATGAGTTTTGATCCTTGAATGTCGACGACTTTATTTTCGTTAAGTAAAATAGTCATACCTGTATTTCTTAAACTCCCAAGAACTGTTTCGATGCCCCAGTAGTACTCATGGTTTCCCACCACATAATAAACGCCGTGCTTAGCGTTCAGTTGACCCAGGCTGTCGATCACGTGCTGAACCGCGCTGGGTTTACCATCGATCAAATCTCCGGTGATAACGATCACATCCGGATTTAATTTATTCGTTTTTTCAATTACTTTCGAGACGTACTTCGTTTGAATTGAAGCCCCGATATGCAGATCGCTGATCTGAGCAATTTTTAATTGGTGGAGTTGTGGTGAAACGGTATCGCGTTCGACAGACACTGTTTTCACAACGGGGCCGCGCAGAACTTCGATAAAGCCAAATAAAACAATGGCTACAGAAACGGGAAGAGTAAAGCGGCTGATTGTATCAAATGAGTTGATCAAGGTGTCGTAGTAAAGACCTTCGCTTTGAAAGGCGTTGTAAAAGCCCAGTGTAATGATTTTTACGAGATCAGTTACCATGCTGAAAATCACGTAGGTGCCCCAGAGTCCAATAATAACTGTTCCGAAAGACGAGAAGTGTTGAAACCAGCGCTTATCGTTCAACTGATCCTTGGCGCGCGATAAAAGCATCGGTCCGAACATAAGAAAGAAGAGTGGAAGCATGAAAGGAGCCGCGAGCCATAAGGATACGCCTATAGATTCATGAAGTTTGAATGCGGTGTAAGCTAAAAGCGAAGCGATCACTGAGAAAAAAATAATAAACTGACGGCCCATGAAAGAACTCCTGCCAAAAAAGAAAAAAGGCTCACTGAGAGTGAACCTTTTTTATATCATATTTTGAGAGGAAGAGAACTAGGGATTATGGAGTTCCGACGCTAACTTCCAAAGTATCACCTTGTTGAAGAGTAAAGCCCGTTAAAGTGATCGTGCTGCCTACAACTTCGAATTGAGAGCTCGTTAATGCTGTTGTTTGACCATTGCGTTTAACTCCTACAGCTAAGATCACTTCGCCTGAAGTTAGGCCAGAGACAACATAACTGTTGCTCGCACTGGTTGCGATAAATTGTGAAACTTGACTTAACACGTTTGTAAAGTCTGCTGCACATAAAGATTCGACTACCGAATTGTGCGGTAAGTGGTGTGCTAATGTCTCATATTTTGTTCCGTAAGATTGACCTGATTGTAATGCGCAAGACTCATTGTTTTTACGAATGATGCTGGCGTAGATGTAGCCTGAACCGAACAACTCATTTGACTTATTGATTAATGCGCTCTCTAAATTTTGTGTACTTGTGGCTGCTGAATCGCTGGCAATAACAGATGTGTAAGCACCAACAATATTAGTGATCGTGTTAGCTGGTTGAGTTGATTTTTGACAGCTTCCGGCTACGGCAGATAAGTTCGAAGCCGCGACGTAGCTGTATAAATTAGAGTAAGTTACACCTTCGAAAGTCACAGGTGAATTACAAAGACTTAAACTTGCATTAGACCCATTGTCACCTAAATCAGCTCCGTAACGAGTTGATTGAACGGCTTCGTAAACACATGAAGAAACATTTCTTACAACGTAACCTTTATCTGTGATGATTTGTGTTGCGATAGAAACGTCACTGGCATTACAAGTGGCGCCGGCATTGAAGTATTGACCGTTTGGTAATCCGATACCCCAAGTGACTGGGATCCAAATTGTTAAACCGTCACGTACAGCTTGATATTCTAAAGTTAATTTTGCACGTTGTTCTAGGTATGAGTAGTAAACAACTGGTTTGTTTGAAACTTGTTGTTTGTATTCAGATACACAGGCTGAGAAAGCACTTGAATCATCTTCATCCGTTAAGAAAATGACCGCGGCTTTATCTCCTTTTTTAAAGAAGCTTGATGACGTTGTATCGAAAAGCTGACGTACAGCCGGACAGAAGCCTTCTTCTGTGTCAGAACCGTTAACTCCTACGTTAAGGATCGCCGTTTTAACTTTCGTTTTGATCGTGTTGAATTGTGATTGCGTGTAATTTTTTAATGACGCAATTTTCGGATGACGATCTGTCGTGCGATTTGTAATTTTATTATCGATCAAATAATTTTGAGAAGAGGCCGCTTGCGCTGCAGTTAACTGATTTCCATTGCTATCGAAGTATTTACGATCGATTTCGTAATCGACTTCATTGCTTGGAATGCCTGAAGTAGAAACCACTTTGAATTCAACGTTACGACCGAAGAGTGGATTCATTAATGAATCTATGGCATTCGATAAACGACTTTGCGATTGGCTCATCGTATATGAATCATCCACGATGAATAAAACTTTCATGTCAGAGTTTTCAGTATTGAATGTGGGGTTGATACTCACGATGCGATCAACTTTTCCATTTGGATTTACTTTAGTATTTCCTAGTTCGTTATAGTTCACCTTCGAACAATTTTGGAATACCAAAGTTGTTGCGATTGCTGAGATTAAAAATAAACCGATAAAGCCTATTTTCTTTTTGTTTTCCATGAGGTCTCCTATCTTCAATTCTTGTATTATATCGGGAGACTCGTTTTGAAACTAAATGGCTGTAAGCGAATAAGTTCGTTCCCGTTGGTTTTTTTCAAGACAATAGTCTGTGTTTTGTTCCACCTTGAAACACTTTGAAAGTATGCAAATATTTACTCGTAAGTATGCGAATTTTTATTACGGGACCATGGTGTGGATCGAGCCTCGAACAGGTGACCAAAACCAGGGGGAGTGAAAGAATAAAGAGATGGAACAATTGAAGTCGATCACTTACAAATTTCAAAGCTGGCTCTACCAACCTTACAAAGTTTTTATCGTTTGCGTTTGCATCCTGTGCGGATCTTTGTTGTTGAACGGAACAATTTGGAAAGTGTGGGGACTTTATCGTGATGAAGCCAAGTTTAAGATGGAAATCACGAAAGCACAGAACGATACCAAAGCTTTGACCGCGCAAATGACTGTGGTTAAAGATCCTCAATACATCGAGCGTATGGCCAAAGACAAAATGGACCTGGTTGGCGAAAACGACCTGATGTTCGTGTTCTCTAACTAAGCGCGTTCATTTAATAAACTTCTTTTCAATGTAGAGTTTTTACTCTAATATGGATTTATGAATACGAATTACTTACATCTTTACCTAGGATTAACTAGAACTGAGCTTAAGCGCCGTCTTGAGCTTGGATTGATTGATTCTAAGGCAATCGAGAGCCAAATCTCGGATTACAGCCTTGATCTTAAATTGAATGCTTTGACTGAACAATGGCTCGCTGATCACAAGCGTGAGCAAATCGAAACAGACGATGTCGAATTGAAAACCATTACTGACAAGGCCTCTGATCTTCAGTAAATTTCCCTCATGAAAAAAATATATCTTATTGATGTGAGCTCGATGTTCTTTCGAGCTTTCTATGCCGTTCGTCCACTTAATGCTTTAGATGGAACACCGGTGAATGCCGTTTACGGTTTTGTTTCAATGGTGGTGAAACTTCTTAAAGAGAAGAATCCAGAATACATAGCGTTTTGTTACGATCGTAAAGAGCCTTCATTTAGAAAAGATCTTGATGAGAATTATAAAGCGAATCGCTCTGAGATGCCGGACGATTTACAAGTGCAAATGCCTTACATCAAACAAGTGGCTTCACTTTTTGGAATCATGGATATCGAAGTTCCAGGTTTCGAAGCTGATGACATTATCGGAACTTTAGCGACTCATGCGAAACAAAATAATTTCCAAGCCGTGATCGTCAGTAGCGATAAAGATTTCTGTCAGTTGGTAAATGAAAATGTAGTGATGTACGATACGATGAAGGAAACAGTTACGAATCCGGCGTCTGTTATTGAAAAATACGGAGTCACAGCAGCACAGTTCATCGATTATTTGGCGATTACCGGTGATACCTCGGATAATATCAAGGGTGTCGCTGGCATTGGTCCAAAAGGCGCGCAGAAATTGATTCAAGATTTTGGTTCGTTAGAAAATATTTATAAAGCGTTAGATAAAATCTCGAGCGCTTCTACACGTGCAAAATTAGAAGCTTCAAAAAACGATGTGTTCTTGGCGCAAAAGCTTGTGACGATTTCAACGGATGCTCCGTTGGGTAAAGAGTTTGAAGATTTCAAACGTACGCCTTTGAAAACAGAAGAGCTTCGTGCTTGGTTCCAAAAATTAAATTTTAAAACGTTCGAGAAAACCGTTTTAGGTGATGCGAAAGTCAATTACACCGAAGGCGCTCCGGAAATTGTGATCAACTCTAAAGTGGATCATAGTGGATCTGGTGCCGAGATTGTTTCTGAAGAAGCTTCGGGATCGACTTTTGCTACAGTTGATATCGCAGAGCAAACTTGGGATGAAGCCGTTCTTCGTCAACGTTTACAAAGCGAATCAGGTTTTATTTTCACTCACAACGATGAAGTGGGTTTCGGATTTGGCTCTCAGCTTTTCTATAAGAAAGCCTCTGAAATTACAGATCACACGTTGTTCAACCACGTTAAATGGTCAGGTTATGACTTAAAATACGTTTGGCACAGTTTGAAATTATCTGATCAAACGGTGAGTGAAGCTGTTGTGGATTGGGATTTAATGATCGGGGCTTACGCTTTAAAAGCCTCAGATACGAGCGATCTAGAAAAGTTGTCGAAGAATTATTTAAAACATGAGTTCAAACTGAAAGACACTGAAATTCTAGATCTTTACAAGGTTCTGCTTCAGCTCAACAACATGATTAAACCGCTCTGTGAAAAAAATCAATGTGATGACATCTATGAAAAAATGGATAAGCCATTGATCAAGATTCTTCACCGCATGGAAAGTAACGGCGTTAAACTTAATGTTAAGCGCTTGAAGAAATTCTCAGAACAGTTGGGTTCTGAAATTGCTGTGATTGAATCAAAGATTCACGAGATCGCTGGAGAAAAATTCAATATCGGATCACCGAAGCAATTGGGCGTGATTTTGTTTGAGAAATTAGGTTTAGAAGCTTTAAAGAAAACGAAGACGGGTTACTCAACAGACAATGACGTTTTAGAAAAACTAAAGCATCCGATTGCAGAGCAAGTCATCGAGTACCGTGAATTATCAAAATTAAAATCAACATACGTAGATGCTTTACCTGAACTAGTTGATAGCAACAACCGTGTCCATGGATCGTTTAATCAAGCGTTAACGGCGACGGGACGTCTATCAAGCACAGCGCCAAACTTACAAAACATTCCGATCAAAACGGAAAAAGGCCAAGTGGTTCGTCAGTGTTTCATTGCAGATGAAGGTAAGAAGCTTTTATCACTGGATTATTCACAAATCGAACTTCGTGTCTTAGCTCACATTTCAAATGATAAGAATCTTATCCAAGCTTTCGCCGATGATTTAGATATCCATCAGGCGACTGCAGCGGAAGTTTTTTCTACACCATTGAAAGATGTCACGAAAGATCAACGTCGTATCGCTAAGGCCGTAAACTTCGGTATCGCTTACGGACAGGGTGCTTTCGGTTTAGCGGAAACTTTGGGGATCAGTCGTTCAGAATCAAAAGAGATCATCGAAAAGTATTTCAACCGTTTCAGTGGTATTAAAGAATATATCGATTCAACGATTGAACAAGCTCACAAAAACAAATACGTGGAAACGCTATTTGGACGTAAGCGCTACATCGACGAATTGAATTCAATTAATGTTATGGTTAAAAAATTCGGAGAGCGTGCCGCGATCAATGCGCCGATTCAAGGAACAGCTAGTGATCTAGTTAAGCTTGCGATGATCGATATCGCGAAGAACGTTCCGTTGAATTTGATTTTACAAGTGCATGATGAATTGATTTTTGAAGGAACTGAAGAAGAAATTTTAAAAGATCTTCCGAAGATTAAATACAAGATGGAAAATGTGGCTAAATTAAAAGTTCCGTTGAAAGTGAATCATGCGATTGGTGATAACTGGGATCAAAGTCA
>CAZXZW010000004.1:0-67358 GCA_964645745.1 uncultured Bdellovibrio sp. | reverse complement strand
GCAATTCAGGGATTTCCAAAGCGAAAACTCTTAAACTGACCCACATATTCCATTGATCCCAACAGCTTCTCATGCCATTTAAATAGATCTGCAAAGGAGCCTCAATAATGAAAAGTTTATTCTTAACGATCTTATTTATGAGTTCTTTATCTTTCGCACAAACTGCACCCACTCGCGTAGATTTCGAAGACTTAAATCAAACAATTCAAAACTCATCAGTGATTATTTTTGGAGAAAGTCACACCGCTTGGACCGACAATCAACACTACCCGTTGATGATTCAAGAAATTAGACGCCTTGATCCCTCTTACGATTGTTTAGCCTTAGAACTATCTGCTTCACTTCAACCTGAATTTGAAAAGATTCAGGGCCCGGCTGATTACCGCGAATTCTTCCTTCAATACTTACTACAAGCTCCGTATTTTTCTGACGTTTACAAAGCTAAAACACCAGCCGAACAAGAACAGTATTTAAATATTTTTGTCGCTTTAAACTCACCATGGCTTAACGCCAGTCTTCTTATGAAAGCTTCCGGCGGCAAAACCTTCTTGATGGATGACTTAAGTAAATTATCAAGTGATGTGGTCGCTTCAATGGTTTTCAGAAATGAAAAAATGGGAGGCGCGGTCAGCGCAGTGTTAGCCAATAAAGAATGTAAGAAAGTTATTATGATCAACGGTGGTGAACATATTTCGACATGGCATGGTTTGAATTTATTTGATTTTATTCCAGATCACAAAGTCACTGGGTTTTTATTAACTGATGTGTATTTACCAGATACCCGCGCGACCCGTATTTATATTCAAGAAAGACTTAAATAATTAGTTCGCTTCACAGAACAAGTGATGAGTCGTATCAGCTAAAGTACTCATCACTGTTTTACCAGCCGAAAGACTTCCATCTGTTTTGATCGACACACTTAATGAAGCTTGTTTACCGTTAACCAGAATATTGTCATTATTAAGATCTGTACTCATAAGTTTACTGGCTGTAACAATCACGTCACCTTTATTTCCAACATTCACTGCGGATACAATCCAAGTCTCATTATAAAGCTGTGTTTCTACGATACGAGCATTTCCATCGGTTTTTAAATCGTTTATGGCGACCTCGGCTCCTGTGACTTTGACGTAATTTTCTGTGGTTAACACACAGTTAATTGTTTTAGCGAATGCTGAAGTCGAAATTAATAATGAAAGAACTAATAATGTTTTTTTCATATGTATATCCTTATAGGCTGCATATTACACGATCTATGAAAATATCCTCCCTGTTATTTTCCTAACAGGTAAAAAGGTCAAAATTCCCCGCTTAAGCTTTTATAGCGCTTTCTATCTTTATTTCTTCTTTAAAACCCGTTAGCGTTAACTAAAGCTTACTTAAACAAAGGATGTATATGACTCTTGCTGGACGTATTCTTAGTGGACTTGCAATTTTATTTTTAGCCTTCGATGGCATCATGAAATTCTTCATGGATAAACTTCCACCGGAAGCGTTAGAAGCCGGAGCTGCTTTACAATGGCCTATTGAAAAAATGCCGTTAGTCGGAACTCTTTTATTGATCAGCTTAGTGATTTACATCATTCCCCGCACAGCCATCTTAGGCGCCGTTTTGCTAACGGGCTATTTAGGTGGAGCGGTTGCTAGCCACATTCGCGTAAGCAATCCATTATTCACGCACACCCTATTCCCGATCTACGTTGCGGTGTTAGTGTGGCTAGGTCTTTACCTTCGCGATGCTCGTTTAAGAAATACTTTATCCAAAGTTTAACTCCAAAAATTCTAAGGAGCGAATGCCAAACCAACTAAAGCATTCGCCGTCAACAAAAGCATAGGGAAAAGCTAAGCGACTAAGCTCAGCTTTTTTCTTTAAAAAAGGATAGGGCTCTGAAGAGAATAATAATAGCGTTTCTTTTGGACTGTATTTTTCTAAATCTATTTCTGGATACTGAGTCTCAAATTTAAGAAGATCTACTCCGAATAAACTGAGCATACTTCCGATAAAAGTATCTTGCCCTGCGGCCATCCAAGGATTTTTCCAAATTAAATACAAAACGTGTTTAATTGGCTGATCTGGCTGACGCCCCCACTCAATCAGACCGGGCAAATCCTTTACGGAATTCTTTTTGCTCGATGATAAAATATGCTTCCAACGATCACTAAACTGATTCAACTGCGGACAAGAAAGAATTTGAGCTAATTCATTTAATTGCGATGGCATGTCTGAGGCACTGCGAACATGACTGGCGTGCCATTTAAAACTGTTTTGCTCAGACATGAATTTTGGATTCTCATCTTTATCCAAAAGAATGAGGTCCGGATTGATTTCCACAATCTTTTCCCAATTCCAATCCTTCGTTCCACCGACTACGGGAATTGATTTTGTAGCATCTTGAGGATGAATACAGAAACGAGTTCGCCCGACGACATCGACACCGGCCGCTAATAAAGTTTCGGTCCAACTAGGAACAAGTGAAATAACCCTCATAGGCTTTTCTCATAGGGACAATGGCGACAACCACTGCCGCAGCAATGCCCGCGCTTAAGATGAAACATTTCAGTAAAAACGGTAAATGGTCCTTCTTGATAAAAATCTTCTACCTCGGAGTGAAATCGAATTGTTGGAAACCAAAGTTGCTGCCAACGACTGACTTTCTCTTCCACTGTTAGTTTTTTCGGAGAGACAGATAGACTTTGAGCGAACTGTTCTTTGTTAGAAATAAGATCCGTATTAAAAGCTGCAAATTTTTTTGAACCTTCAGAGTATAGCGCACAGATAATCGACTGACATCCCTGACATTTTAAAAACTGAGCGAGCTCATGACCTTGTTGTACCAACTTAATAAACTGAGGCTTATGAATTTTAATATCCGCTTGTCCTTGAACATCTGAAATATAACTGATTTTATTTTTCAAACAGAAATCACAGTCACAGGCGCGCGGAGAAAAACTTTCGATAGGAAAGCTGATCTTTAAATTGAACTCTATATTTTGACAGGCACAGTGTCCGCTCAGATTCATAGTGGCTGTCAGCTTATAACTGAAACTTCAAATTGACTAGAGCGGAGGCTCAGTTTGACTCACAGATCGCTTATATTTATGCACATGCTTCCCTATAAAACTAGGTTCGACCTGAGCATCTCATTTGCGTAAACATTCACCTAAAGTAAACAAAAGCCAGACCGATAAGTTATAGGTGAAAACAACCGCTAACGTGCTTTTATTAATCGCCTTACTATCTCTCCAAGCGTGTACGCCGTTTGCGAAATTTTCTTATATTTCACAAAGAGATGACTCATCTGTAGTGATCAATTCGGAAACTTTTAAAAGTTATAATTTTATTCCTTTAACCACAGACACCACTGCAAAAACAATTGTCGCAACCGGCGTTCCCGCGGGACGTATTTGGGATTTCGGCTTAGAAAATAAAAATTTAGATCTAACATGTACTCCGGCAACTCCGATTGAACCCGCTGTTTATCATATTTCAAACAGTACACTTCACGTCGATATCGGACCGCGTGATACCGATGGCAGTTTATTGTTTAACTGTGATATTAAAAATAGTCCTTTTACTTTTGAAATTAAATATGTCGCGAGTCGATTACAAATCATCAGCAGCAACATCTTTAATACAAAATATTACTTAACTAATACCGATGCTCCTCAAGTTTCTAAAAATGGAGTGAAAGTCGTTTTCTCTTCGGTAGGACAAATCTATATGAAAGATTTGTATACAGGTGATTTACGTCTGATTTCATCATCCGACGGAACCGTAACCAACCAAGGAAACGGAATATCTTCGAATCCTTCTATCAGTGGGGATGGCTCCAAAGTAGTCTTCACATCGACTTCTACAAATCTGATCTCAGGGGCTACGGGCACACAAATTTACTTAAAAAACTTACTGACGAATAATTTAAGTCTAGTCACTTCTATAGATTCCTTACCCGCTAATCAAGGTAATGCCGCTTCGGGAAAAGCACATATCAGTGCGGACGGAACTCAAATTGTTTTCGAGTCTGCAGCAACGAATCTTTTAGCGACAGCTACAGCTGGAACACAGGTCTTTGTTAAAAAATTAAATACTAATACGATCAGCTTAGCTTCATCTTCAGATGGAACTCCTGCGAATCAAGGCAACGGCCCTTCGACTTTAGCGAAGATCAGTGAGAATGGAAACTTCATCGTATTCACGTCGAACGCCACTAATTTAGTTTCACCGGTATCTAGCGGAACTCAAGTTTTCTTAAAAAATACAGTGTCAGGTGCGATTCGTATCGTTTCAACAATTGATGGATCAGCCTCGGTTCTAGGAAATGCCGCTTCGACCGAAGCTTCGATCTCGTCCGATGGAACAAAAGTCGTTTTCAAGTCGTCTGCCACCAACTTACTTTCAACAGCAACTAGCGGGGCACAAATTTTCTTAAAAAACTTAAATACCAATGCGGTTACTTTAATATCAGCCATCAATGGCGATCCTTTACAACAAGGAAATGCCGATTCAGAACAACCCAAAATTTCGGCTGATGGGAACTTTGTTATTTTTAAATCTTTAGCTACGAATTTATTAGCAACAGCTACCGTAGGCACACAAGTTTTCCAAAAGAGTTTAACTAGCGGAACTTTAAGTTTAGTTTCATCTAAAGATGCCACTGTTCCCAATCAAGCCAATGCGGTCGCGGACCTGCCAGACATCAGTAATAATGGAGAAGTTATTGTTTTCAGATCAGAAGCCTCTAATCTTCAAGCTGATGCTTTAGGAAAATTAATTTATTTCAAAAAAACCAATCAACTTTCAGCCATCGCGGCGGAAAATGTTTCTGCTTATCAATCTGGAAATGCAGATATTATCGCCCCTCAAATTTCAGAAGATAATAAAACTGTTTTGTTCCACTCGGAATTACCCAATTTGTTACCTGGTATTCAGAATTCATTCTGGCAAGTTTTCGTTAAAGATTTAACAACCGGAAGACTCACCTTAGTATCATCACAAGATGGCACTCCTGCTACGGCTGGTAATGGCTACTCCTATGCTGCCAAAATGAGTCGTGACGGGACAAAAGTGATATTTCTTTCGAATGCCACAAACCTGGTCCCGGGAGTCACAAATGACATCAATTATCAAATTTATCATAAAGACCTCGAGACCGGCGTCATTACTTTGGTCTCCTCTTACGATGGCGACGGCTCTCACATGGGAAATTCTCAATCCTATGTCTCAGCTATATCAGATGATGGAAATCGTGTAGCCTTTCGCTCAACGGCAACTAATTTAATTAATGGTGTGACACTTTCGGGATACCAAACTTACGTTAAAGATATCAACACGAACACGATGAAATTAATTTCATTTGCGACGTCAGGAATAAACGATCCGACCAACCAAGGCTATTCTTCGACTTTAGATATTGATATTTCCGGCGACGGAACAGAGGTGGTGTTCGACACGAATGCGACAAATTTATGGCCTGGCTCTGGCAACTACCAAGTCTATGTTCGAAATGTAGATTCGAATTTACTTTATGTCGTATCAAGCACCAATAAATTTTCTGGCGCCGCTCGCGGTAATAATAATTCTTATCGCCCAAGAATATCCCGAGATGGTAAAAAGGTTATCTTCTATTCTTACGCGACCAATTTTTTAGGCGGCTGCGGTGGAGCTGGAAAAGTTCAAGTTTACATTAAAAATCTAGACACCGATGCGTTTACCATGGGATCCACGACGGATGGAACTTGTGCCGGCAAAGCCAACAATCATAGTTTTAACGCCACCATGAGCGATGACACCAATATTATCGCCTTTCAATCTTATTCAACGAATCTTATTCCCGGTGTCGTTTTACCGCCAGGATCATCTCATACCTACGTGAGAAACATAGCGACTAATGAGATCAAAATGTTGAACTCCCTTAACGGGGTAGCAGCCCAACAAGGCAACCAGTCCTCGTTTTACCCTGTAGTCAGCCCTGATGGAAAATTTACTCTATTTAGCTCGATGGCGACGAACCTATTCTCTAATGTGGAAAAATACCAAATCTATCTGTTTAAAGTAGACTAGTTTAAAATCTCGATGCAAAACTATCCCCATGAAAACAATTATCTCTCTATTATTATTCGTTTGCTCTCAAATGGCTTTGGCTCAATTCAATATTGTAGTGAAAGGTAACGGCACTTCAAACAATGCCGGCACTTACCGCTGCCTGATTTTCAAAAGTGCTCAAGGTTTCCCGAAAGATCCTTCTAAAGCTATCCAGTTTGATAACGGTACAATCGCGGCCAACGTAGGCACTTGCATATTTGAAAACTTACCGGCTGGAACATACGCTGTAAGCACATTCCATGATAAAAATAATAACAGCGCACTTGATACAGGATTATTCGGAGCTCCGAAAGAAAAATACGGATTCTCTAATAATGCTTCTAAACCTTTTGCTCCACCTGATTTTGCCGAAGCCGCTTTTCAGATCAAAGGCAACACTCAAATTAACATTAAACTTAAGTAGGACATTTTTATGACGAAAATTATTTTTGCTATCACCCTAGCGACCACTTCAATGGCTTCAGCCTGCAAGATTTCTCAAGCAGGTGTAAGCGCTAATTTAATTACAGCGACAACTCAAGAAGCTTTTGCTTCGATGAACTCTCAATCTGTGATTAAAGCTGTTTACAAAGATGAAAGTAACAACGGATATGTCGTTGAAATTTTAGATGAGAACAAACAATGCACAGGTCAATTGTTTGATGCTCACTTCGATACGCTAAATTGCAAAACTATCGTCACAGGCGTTGCGACTTTAGTTGCGATTCCTTGTAAGCAATAGTTTAACTGGTCTTCTTTTCACTATTTAATGGAATAGCTTGTCGAGCGTCCGGCCCCAGGATTTCGAGCGAGAATATCTTTCGCTAAGAGGTCAGCCAAATCCCGCTTAGCTGACTCTGGACTGGTTTCGGTTAAAGTAACATATTTTCGATTCGTCATCTCTTGCTGCTCTTCGGCGTCGAATTCTAACATCGCCTGCAAAGCCTTGCGCTGACGCGGATTCAGTGAGTAATCTCTCCAACGTAACCAATATTCAACTGTTTGCAGATTCTTCTCCGCTTGCGCCTCGCAATCCGATAAAGATTGCAGGTACAGATTCGAAAACCATTGCAGCCACGCCGTGATATCTAAATTTCCGTTTTGTGTCCGAAGCAAAATATCATCATAAGCTCTTTTATTTTTTAGAATACTGGTTGCTAAACTTGAACGTTTAAAATTTATTTTTTCGTCTTGTGCTAAAGCTGAATCGACTAACAGACTAGCCACGCGCTGATTACCGTCATCAAACGGATGAATTGTGACAAACCATAAGTAAGTCATACCTGCGCGAACAATCCCATCCACTTTCAAATCATTAGAATTAAACCAACGCAAGAAACGATTCATTTCAGCATTTAAATATTCTGGAGGCGGCGCTAACGGCACAGCAAAAGTTCGATAATTTGACGAAGGCAGACTTGTTTGTGCTTTCCAGGAAAATAATTGCTCACGGGTTAAAGCTTGATAAATATTTTCGTGAGCCGAAAAACCACGAGCTGTCAGTTCACCTTGCTTGCGGCGTATTTCCAAGAGCAAAGGAAGCAACATTTCGATAGACCATTGAAATCGAGGCCAATTTTTATTTTGCCAAATAGACATAGATTAATTAGGTCATAACTTGACCCGATTAGAAACCTTAATCGGGTCAGACTTCATTTGCTATTCTTTTGTCGAGGGATTTTTAATTATCTTCACTAGCAATTGAACGCTTAGACTTCTCTTTTAGACTGACAGTCCCATCACCGGAAGCCGGCTTTGTCGTAATTGCAACTTGCGAAGGAAGAAGCTGTCCGTGCGTTGCACGTGTCACTTGGCTGGTTTCGATTTGATAAACATACTTTCTAGGTTTCACTCGAGGAGTAGGCATAATGTAAGTCACAGGACGCTTCCACGCTTTTTGCGGTGCCATGGGTTTCACTTGAGCCACACTGATTTCTGGAATTGAACTGCACACAATAATCGTTAACAGAGACAGAACCGTGATTTGTGGTTTGAGCATCAATTTACCTCGCATAAAAGGTATCGGCAGGTTAATTTTTTTCACAAGAGGTAATTTAAAATTAACCTGGCCTGCGAATAGATTATAATTTCAAAATAAATTTCAATCTAAATGCATTTATAGAGTAGTCCACCGACTCTATCTTAATAAGTTTGTTTCAATCTGAGACAAACTCGACTTAAGTAATAATTTTCGTTAAGTAAATTTACATTTATCCCGAAATATCTAGCATATGGTCTATGCATTCTTTGCCTTTTCTTTTTTCGGATTCTGTTGCATGGCCTACCTATATTTTTCAACTCGAAATAAACTTGAAGCTTATAAACCAATTATCGATCTCAATAGCGAAATTAAAAAACAAGAAGAGTCTTTAAACGAAGCTAAATCCGAGTACGAAGATCTCAAAAGCAGCGTGACCAATCTTTCTAAAGAGCTGACGCTACTGAACGAAGATAGCAATCTGGCCTCCTCAGGTTTTTATAAAATCAAATATGATTTTCAAACTTCTAAAGAATTTGAAGACAAGCTTTTCGATATTCGTCGCCAACAAAAAGAACTTATTCAAAATGGAAAAGCTATTATCTGCGAAACAGAATGGATGGTCAGCGGCAGCAAAGCCTTAGGCCGAAAAATGACTGATAGAAATATTAAGCTGGGTTTATCAGCCTTTAATGTTCAATGTGATAATGAAATTTTAAAAGTTCAATTTAGCACTATTGGACGTGCCGAAGAAAAAATGGAGCAAATTCGGCACTCTATTAATAAATTGCTAGAACCTAATAGCTGTCAAATCACAGATAATTTTTATAATTTGAAGTTAGAAGAATTGCATCTTGTTTATGCCGCTCATGAAAAAGCCAAACAGGAACAAACGGAAGAGCGCTTAAAACTTGAAAAGATCAAAGAGGAAGGTCAAAGCCCTGCTCATTTAGGTTTTGTCTATATTATTTCTAATCTTGGTGTGCTTGGTGAAGATGTTTATAAAATCGGAATGACTAAACATCTTAATCCGGTAGCTTTTCTACAAAAAATGAGCGACTTCAGCGTTCCTTTTGACTACGATATTCACGCCGTGATTCAAAGCGACGACGCCACGACGCTGATCAATCGTCTTCATCAAGAGTTTGCAGCGAAAAGAATAAATAAAATAAATATGCATAAAGATTTTTTCAAAGTGAACTTGGGAGAAATTGAAGCGGCCTGTCGTAAATATCACAAAGGTGATTTTAAACTAAACACTGCAGCAGAAGCCAAAGAGTGGCGACAAAGCATGGCTCTGAGCAAATCAGAGAAAAAGAAAGCTGCTTAATATTTTAATCAAGGTTAAAGCCCGACTCGACGTTCATAGCAATTTCAAATTTAACGTCGCGGTCCAGTTCCCGCGGGCCCCTTTGCTGGGTAATCTAATCTCTATCAAACGAGGGAGATTTTTATGTGGCAAGCGCAAGTATGGGTTAAGTGGAACGATCAAGCCCCAGCAACACAAGACTGGAATTGGTTAAAAGATTGGACTGAAGTTCACACAGCATGGTCTGTGATGGGCGACTGGGATATGTTATTAACAATCAACGCTGAAACACCAAAAGATGTTGAGAATTTTATTTGGAACAAATTAAGAAAGAAAAATTGGGTCGCTAGCACTCACACAACTTGGGCTAACCAAGTTTGGAGTAACCCGAATTGGAATTGGAAAAACGTAGGCTAATTTTTTATATTTATTTCTAACGAGTTCAATCTATAGAGCTCGTTTTTATTTACATCTGCATTATTATTCATTGAGGTTTGTATGTCTAAAAAAGACTTCGTAATACTATTTTCTGTTTTCGCTATGACTGGTACTGGAATTTACACTATTGCACGACAAACAAATACGACACCTGTGACCACAACTCAAGAAGCCCGCAACCTAGCTGAAAAAGAATTTAAAAGATCCGCTCAAAATTCAAAAGTTCAAATTTTAAAAATTGAACAGCTGAGCAAATTAAGTGAACTCGGTGAAGGATGGCTAGTCTATCACTCGGCGCAAATTCACAAGAATCAACCCTTGTTCATCAGTAAAGATGGAACAATGGAATACGTAAACGAACAGGATTTTAAAAAACCTGATCGCGAAATATCTTCGGTTCAATAATTTAAGCTAAGATTCTTTTCCATTCCGGGTGACGCTGCAAATAGGTCACCACAAATGGACAAATCGGAATTAATTTAAGTTTTCGTTCTTCGATGTTTTTTAACACGGATAGAACTAAAGCTGAGGCGATGCCTTGGCCTTCGAGCGCTTTAGGTACACCAACATGAGGCATGGTGATTTTGTCTCCGGTGATGCTGTAATCGGCCACAGCCACGTGATCACCGATACGAAATTCAAAACGGCTTTTTTCTTTATTGTCGATTAATGTGTAATTGACAGTTTCTTTGTTGATCATAAGACCTCACTTTCTAACATTTTTAAAATCCATTAAATACTGCTTGGCTAGGCCGATCACCAGGGCCCAGAAAGCAGAATTAATTCCAAAAGCACTAACTCCGGAAGCCGCGATGATGAATGTGACAAAGGCTGCTTCTTTTTGTTTCGGTTCAGCTAAAGCTTTCTCTAAACCCGAAGCTACAGTCGCAAATAATGCAAAACCGGCAATGGCTGCAATCATTTCTTTAGGGAAAGCAGCGAACAACGATGTTACAGTTCCTGCAAATAAACCGATAATAATATAAATAACTCCAGACATAACTGCCGCTACGTAACGACGATCACGATCTGGATGTGCTTCAGGGCCCATCGCTATGGCCGCAGTAATCGCCGCTAAGTTAAGTTTAAATCCACCAAAAAAAGCTGTAACTAAATTGACCACACCTAAGCCTGTCATCACTTTAGAAATAGGAGGATGATACTGGTAATTTTTCATAACAGCTAAACCTGTTAAATTTTGCGAAGCCATAGTCACGATAAACAAAGGAATACTCAGACTTAAAAAGGCTGTGAATGAGAATTCAGGCACGACAAATTTAAATTGCGTCATCAAAAACTGTACTTCATTGGCTTTAAACATTCCGAAATAAACACAGACAGCAACACCAACTAAAAGTACTAATAACATTCGCATCACTGGGAAAAACTTACGAGCAATCAAGTACGTCGCAAACATCAAGCCCACTAGCCAAGGATTATCTTTGAACGCACTGAATGCATCTAAACAGAAATGCAATAAAACTCCGGCCAACAAAGCCGAAGTTAAAGAAATAGGAATACGATCAATAATTTTCTCAAACCATCCGGTAATTCCAAAAATAAAAACTAAAAAAGCCGATAAAAGAAAAGCTCCGATGGCTTCTGCTAAAGTAAATTGTGAAGCTCCTGCAATCAGAAGAACGGCTCCGGGTGTAGACCACGCCATCAGGATCGGCATTTTATATTTCATGGAAAAATAAATCGTCAAAATCGACATTCCAATACACAGAGACCCTAACCACGATCCTGCTTCGGCCGGGGTGGCTCCAAAAGCTTTTGCCGTTTGAAACACAATAACAGCAGAGCTGGTCATACCGACCAGCACCACAATTAATCCCGCAACAAAAGCGGCAACTGAAAAATCTTTTTTAAAATCGGAGACTAAACTCACAAAATTATCTTTCGACGATAGCTGCTACGCCCATACCGCCTGCGGTACAAATAGAAATTAAAATACGACCTGAACCTTTTTGTTTTAAAATCTTAGCCGCCGTCGCGACGATACGACCACCTGTTGCTGAGAACGGATGACCTAAAGCCAGGCTTCCGCCTTTGATATTCATTTTGGCGCGATCAATCGATCCCATAGGAGAACTACGACCTAAAACATTTTTACAATACTCAGGTGATTCCCACGCTTTTAAAGTACAAAGAACTTGTCCCGCAAAAGCCTCATGGATCTCGTAGTAATCAAAATCTTGCAGAGTTAAATTATTTCTTTCTAACAAACGAGAAACCGCAATCGTCGGTGCCATCAATAATCCAGCACCTTTAACGAAATCTACCGCCGCCACTTCACAGTCTTTGAAGTAAGCCATAATTTCTTGATCATTTTTCTTAGCCCATTCTTCTGAACTGAGTAAAACAATTGAGGCTCCGTCTGTTAGCGGTGTTGAATTACCCGCTGTTAAAGTTCCTGTCGGCGATTTATCGAAAGCCGGTTTTAATTTCATGAGTTTTTCTAATGTTGTTTCTTTACGAGTGATGGTATCGCGTTTTAATCCTTGGAACTCTATGATCAAATCATCATGGAAACCTTCATCGTAAGCTTTCGCTGCATTTTGATGAGAGCGTAAAGCTAAAATGTCTTGTTCTTCACGAGAGATATTCCATTCCTTCACCATCATCTCCGTGTGATCGCCCATGGATTTACCGGTACGAGGCTCCATCACTCCAGGAATAAGTGGTTTTAAGAAACTTAATTTGAATTTCATCAATTGAGAAATTTTGTCTCCAAAACTTTTAGCGTTTTGGAATCGAATCAACCAATGAGTTAACGGTTTCGGCATGATCAACGGCATATCCGAATTCGTATCTGTTCCGCCGCCCATACCCGCTTCGATTTCGCCGGTCGCAATTTTCATCGCGATGATGTTGGCCGCTTCTAATCCTGTTCCGCAGGCGCGCTGAATATTCATACCTGGTGTATTGTGATCTAACGGACTGCCTAACACCACTTCGCGAGCTAAATTCCAATCGAAGGGATGATTCATCACAGCTCCGGCGATCACATCGCCTAACAAAACACCTTGAAGATTTTTTCTGTAAGCCAATTCATTTACGGTCGCACCAAGCATGTCTTGATTCGATTTACCTAAATAATTTGTTTGTGATTTAACGAACGGAGTGCGTACTCCACCTAAGATAGCTACTTTTCTTGGGAAACCCATAAAGACCTCTCTTTAATGAAACATTTAAAATGACATTTAAATTGTCTCGCAAAAGAGAGGATGTGTCTAACTCCGATTGCCAAAAGCTATCGCGCTATTGCACATGCTAACTAGCTGAGTTTAATGTAAAGACCGAAGCTAATAAACAACAGACTGGCAAAGCGATGAACCCATTTCATAGAAATCTTATCTGTGAATTTATGCCCTAAGAACACAGCTAGACCATCAGCGCCTAACATACCTAGTGTTGTCCCAACTGTAACGGCCACCGGAGTAGCATACTGTGCTCCTAGCGCCACGGTAGCTAACTGCGTTTTGTCTCCCATTTCCGCAAAAAAGAACGCAACGGTTGTGGTTAAGAACGGGCCCCATTTATTTTCTTGTTTTAAATCTTCGTCTTTATCCGGGATCAACATCCACAAACCAAAACCGATGAACGTTAAGCAAAGAATCCATTTTAAAGTGTCCTGCGAAAAATAATTGGTGATATAGGATCCGGCAAAAGAAGCTAAAGCGTGATTCAAAATGGTCGCGACTAAAATACCGCCCATGATCGGCCACGGTTTTTTAAAACGCGCCGTTAACACTAAGGCAAGTAATTGAGTTTTGTCTCCCATTTCACTGATGAAGACTAAAAGAAATGAATTGAAAATTGCTGACATGTGGTTCCCTCACTGTTTGTTCGTTGTTTCTGAAGATTTAACTGTGAGGTCATTTTTTTGAAATGAGACAGCACGGTTATGAACATTTTTGTTCATCTCCAGTGCTAGTCTCGTTGATAAGATCAGATCTTATGATTGTGCCGGGTTTTATAACCAGTATGTCGACACAAGCTCTGTATCGAAGATACAGATAACTACTCCCTAACTTGAATCAGTATAGCTAATTTTAAATGAAAGTCTATTGGAAATTAATTACTTACGACCGGTGAACATGCCCATCCATGTTTTGCGTTTGAACTGAAGTGAATCCAACAGCATACCTAACAGATGAATAATAATAGCAATTTGCAAAATAGTATTAATGATAACATGAGCTTGTTCGACACTTTCGTCGCCAAAGAAGCGATCTAAACCCAACATCCAACCGGTGATGGCTAAACCGAAAACACAAAGCCAAACTAGAATATAAACCCAACTTGCGGCCGGATTGTGACCTGGGTATTTACGATCATGGTTTTTAATTTTATCGTTAAAAAACTGAATAAGAGAAGAAGGGGCCAAAGGGAATTTCGAAAGAGAATGCGCTTGATCGCGACTGATTAGTCCATAAATCAAACGGAGAAGAACAATACCGGCTACAGTATACCCAAGCCAAATATGAAGATCATCCCCGTCTGCATAAATAAACATGTTTACAATAATAATACCAGCCACAAGCCAATGAGTGAGTCTGATAAATTTATTCCAAACAATGTTTTTTTCGAGCATTAATAATTATTTTTCTTTAACTTTAGATCCGTCAACTGGATTGAAGTAAATTTCTACTTTTTTGCCTTCTTTGTTCCATCCGTAGATTTCATAACAGTTTCCCGCAGTGATTTTGAATTTTTTAATTTTGTAACCTTCAGCTACACGATCTTTTTGGAACGTTTCCGCGTTTTGCCATTTTTCTTTTGGTTCTTTCGTGCAATCAACAGCTGCAAAAGAAGTGCTAGCTAACACAGTTAAAGTCGAGAATACAAGTGCGAACATTTTCATAAAATCTCCTTTAGTAAGAATTTGAAACGATCTTAAAGGACCGTAGGAATGAAGACTAGTATTATTTTGTTGCAGGGCTTATTTTCATAGTTCTATGAAGATTCAATGACAATCGACATCCTGAGCAGCGCGTAAGATTGTAAGATTTTCTGATGAGCAGTTCGTAAATCCATAATTGTTGTATTGATCCTGTTTTCATCTTACATTGTTCCTATCTATGAATGAGTATTTTGAAAAAAGAATTCCGGTGTTTCTTGAATTAGGCTTTCGCGAATCTGGCTTAGCCCAGTTGAAAGCTTTTATTAATTTACTTTGGGAAACCAACGAAGAATTAAATTTAGTTAGTCGCAAAATGACTTTCGAAGAATTGATCGACAATCACGTGATCGATTGCTTATTACCTTTATCAAAATTTCCTAAAAATGTTAAGCGCGTGGCTGATTTCGGAACTGGCGGAGGCCTTCCTGGAGTCATTTACGCTATTCATTTTTCAGATATCAAATTCAACTTGTATGAAAAAAGCGTTTTAAAACAAGATTTCTTAAAACGCTGTAAGACAATTACGAATAACATTTCAGTTGAAGGCGACATCCCACCTAAACTTCAAGACATCAATTTAGTGATGGCCCGCGGATTCAAACCAGTAGACGTTATTTTAGATATGAGCCGCACTTACTATCAAGGCGGCGGAAAATATTTTCTATTGAAAGCACGCCGTGAAAAAATTGACGAAGAATTAGCTGACACACAAAAGAAATTCAAAGATGCAAAAGTTCAAATTGAAGCTTTGAAGTCTCCAGTCCTTGAAGTCGAAAGACATCTTGTTCTGATTAATTCATGATTTACGCTTTCTTTGCCTACTTCCTTTGGGGCTTCTTCCCTATCTACTGGAAATTTTTAAAACACGTTCCGACCACAGAAATCCTGGCTCACCGGGTTCTTTGGTCATTTGTGTTCTACACGATTGTTTTACTCATTAAGAAAAAGAAAATCGTTCTGTTTAAACCCGCAGATAAAAAATCCGCGTTTCTTCTAGCCAGCGCATCTGCGATTCTTATGCTGAATTGGATGATTTATATCTGGGCTGTGAATTCAAATCAGATTATTGAAAGTAGCTTAGGTTATTTCATCAATCCGTTGGTGAATATTTTATTTGGCGTCTTCTTATTAAATGAAAAACTAAATCGCGATCAAATTATATCGGTTCTTTTAGCCAGCATCGGCGTACTGGTCATAGCTTGGGATCAAGGACGCATTCCTTGGATCGCTGTGATCTTAGCAGTGACCTTCGCCATCTACGGTTTACTCAAAAAGAAAACTCACGCGACCGGAGTTGAGTCCAACCAATTTGAAGCGATCATCTTTATTCCCTTTGCCTTAGGATTTCTATTCCTACAGCCTCTCACATGGGTAACAGCTGAGAATCAAACTTCATCATTCTTGTTATTAGCCGGAGCTGGAATTGTAACAGGACTTCCTTTAATTCTTTTCGCAGAAGCAGCCAAACGCATTCCCTATTACCTCATGGGATTCTTCCAATTTATCGCGCCAACGCTTCAATTTGCTTCAGGCGTATTGATTTTCAACGAGTCTTTATCACAGAACAAATTAATCGGTTTTGCTGTAATTTGGTTGGCAATTTTGTATTTAGCAGGAACTAGTTTTTACAAAGCCAGAAATAAATCTAAGCTTTCTTCTTAAAAACAATTTGTTCGATCTTTTGCAAACGCTCTTCAAAAGACTGATTGTCTTCCATTGATTTACGCAAGAACCAATTCAGGAATGTTTGATAACCCATTCCTTGCTTTTTCCCTTCATCATCAAGCCATTGCAAAACATCTAAATCTAAACGCAAAGTTTTAATAACTTTAATATCCTTAGCTGATTTAAATGATTTTTTTGCTCTTGTAGCCTTGGAAAAATCGTATTCATCTTTCATACTTTACCTCTGTTATAGCTTGCTCGTTCTGTGCGGGTCGCTCTTCGTGCCGAAATAATTCTAATTTTATCTTGATCTGATATTTCTACATAGACGATGACTAGTAAATTTGCTTTTTCAGAAAAACCCAATCGCAACCAGCGCTCTTCTTGTAAACTACTATTTAAATCTAACATCTCTAAACTAAAATAATCAGACCATACTGACGAAGCTTCTAGAAAGCTTATTCCGTGCTTAACCGAATTCAATTCAGCTTTTTCCTCATCCCACTCAAATCTATCCATATCATCCTACCACAATGTTATTACATTGTAAATACATCGTTGCATTTACATAAACTATGGAAAAATCTATGCAATTTTAAATACACGAAGGGACACGACTAAGCTTACGTAAGCCCATTCGAGATTCAAATTTCGGATTTAGGAGATTTTTTTTAAACTTAATGTTTAGCTTCGCAGTAGTTGATCACCATTTTTTGAAAAAACTTCGCCTCTCACTTTTTAGCAGTTAATCCGCATTCCGTACCCTATTCACCTTAAGCGACTAAAACTTAATCCATAAGAATTACTAGAGATTTGCAAATATAACAGCTGCAAGCTTTTTATCTATTATTGTTTACTTATACCATAATATAAGTTATATCTAAATATAAGTGTCTGACTTGCAAGGATTGTAAATGGCAAAACTACATGAAAGCAAGAAAGCGCAAAAAGCTTTAAATTTTGCACCAAAAGAAATACTTTTATCGTATGAGGTGTGGGCCAGATTAGTAGAATCACATGGCCATATCGCACTGAAACGATTTCCAGGCTATAAGGATGAGGCTTTAAAAGGTCAGTGGTCAGGATACAGATCTTCCAGGCTTAATTTAAAATGGCGAGTAATTTATTACATAAATCATCAAAGTGAACTTGAAATCATTAATGTTGAACATGTAACAGCTCATGACTACAGGAGAAAATAAATATGAATCGCAAATCAAGATTTGTTTTAACACCAGGACAGGTTGTAAAAGAGTTGAGACTTAAAAAAGGTTGGACTCAAAAAATACTTTCTGACATTACTGGAATGGCTATTTCAAATATCTCTAATCTAGAACATGGGCGCTCTATTTTAGGCGAAGAGCGTGCCATTCTTTTGGCTGAAGCCTTAGAAGTGAAGCCTCATATAATTCTATTTCCTAATGGATACGAGCGCTCTGATCTTCAAAATAAAATTACAGAAATCAGAGACAAACTAAAACAGTTAAAGAAAGCCAGTTAATACCCAAGCTTAGTGTTTAGCTTCGCAGTAATTTATGACCATTTTTTGAATGAGTTCTTTCGCACGAACATCGTTACTTTGATCACAGCACATTTTCATTTGCTCAACCAAACCAATCAATTCATTCGTCTCAAGGCCTTCTTCTGTGGCTTTCATGATACGAGGATGATGCGTGCGACTTGAAATATTCGCAATCAATAACTCTTCATATAATTTTTCACCAGGGCGAAGACCTACGAATTTAATTTCGATATCTCCGTCGACATTGGACTGATCGCGCACTGTAAATCCACTTAAGCGAATCATGTTCTTCGCCAGATCTACAATCTTAACCGGTTCACCCATATCGAGTACAAAAAGTTCTCCGCCTGTCGCCATAGCTCCGGCTTGTAAAACTAATTCAGCCGCCTCGGGAATCGTCATGAAGTAACGAGTGATATCCGGATGAGTCACTGTGATCGGTCCACCTTTTTTAATTTGTTCTCTGAAAAGTGGAATGACCGAACCTGACGACCCTAAGACGTTACCAAAACGAACCATCGAGTAAATAGTTCCTTTAGTTTTGCTGGCATAACACTGTACTAACATCTCAGCGATACGTTTAGTGGCCCCCATGATATTCGTAGGACGAACCGCTTTATCGGTAGAAATAAGAATAAATTTTGTAACCGTTGAATCTTGAAGCGCTTTCAAAACAGAAAGAGTTCCAAAAACGTTATTCGTAATACCTGAAATAATATTCGATTCAACAAGTGGCACGTGTTTGTAAGCGGCCGCATGGTAAATGGAATCAACCTGATACTTGTTAATCACGGTTTTGACTTCGTCGGTACGAAGCACATCACAAAGAATCGGAATGATCTCAGCCCCTGTTAAGTGCGATTTAAATTCACGTTCAATCGAATAAAGTGAAAATTCGCTTTGTTCCAAAATAATTAAAGTTTTCGGTTTACGACGTAAAATCTGACGACATAATTCAGAACCTATTGATCCACCAGCCCCTGTCACCATCACAACTTTGTCGGCCACTGACGATTCAATTAATTTTTCGTCAGCCGGAACAGCGTCGCGACCAAGCAAGTCTTCAACCCCAACTTCGCGGATTGTTTCAATTCTTACTTTTCCGTCAACGATAGCATTTAAACCAGGAATAATTTTTAACTGAATATTTTTTTGTTCAAACTGTTTGATGATTGTTTGACGCTTCATAATGCCCGCGGAAGGAATAGCCAATAACAATTGATAACAATCATTAGCTTCCATCAATTCGATAGCTTTAGCTGGATCATAAACACGGATGCCGGCAATCGAAGTCCCTTGAAGCTCTTTACTATCATCAAAGAATAAAACTGGAACGTATTCCGTCGATGAGAACATCGATAACGCCGTTTGAAGACCAGCACGTCCCGCTCCATAGATGGCTACTTTTTGTTTACGACCATGGCTTTGACGCTCCATCTGACGAATAATACCACGAGCTAAATAACGACTCAGTGTAATGTACATCACACAGATCACCCAGTAGATTACGATCGAAGAACGAGGAATTCCGTAAGTCTGAGTCATCACAATAATCGTTGTCAGCACAGCCACTGACAGCGTCATACCTAAAATAATCGTGAAGAGAATTTTTTCATCAAAGTAACGAATCACCGCGCGGTACAACCCCATACGCACAAATATCGGAATAGTGAAAAGCGGAAGAATAAAGAATATCCAACGGATATTATCCAAAGGAACAGCTACGGTTCCTAAACGAAGTGCAATAGCTGACCATAAAGCTAACGGAATTAAGATAAGATCACTGATCAACATGATCAGGATTTTAAATTTTCGAGGTAAGCCAGCAATTTTCAAATACATTTTATGGAACGCCTTTATCAAATATTGATCTTAACGGTATAACCATACATAATCTATTTTGTTATGAAAAGAGTATTTGATTTAGTCTTAGCATTATTTGTTTTTGTGGTTCTAGCCATTCCTATGGCGATAGTAGCACTTTTGGTACGCCTGACTTCAAAAGGACCGGCTCTTTACTGGTCTCAGCGAATCGGACAGAACAATGAAATCTTCTTAATGCCTAAATTTCGCTCAATGAGAATCAACACCCCTCAGGTTGCGACCCATTTGTTAACCAATCCCAAAGCTCATTTGACGCCGATCGGGGATTTTATTCGCAAATCAAGCTTAGACGAACTTCCTCAACTTCTTTCTGTTTTCTCTGGAGACATGAGTTTCGTCGGTCCTCGCCCGGCTTTATTTAATCAAGATGACTTAGTCGCCCTAAGAACAGCGGCGGGCGTTCACACTTTAAAACCAGGCATTACCGGCTGGGCTCAAATCAACGGCCGAGATGAAATTCCTATCCCAGATAAAGTCAAATTGGATGAGTACTATTTAAAAAATCAAAGTTTCTTCTTTGATCTTAAAATTATTTTCTTAACTGGATTCAAAGTCCTGTTGGCTAAAAATGTCAGCCACTAATTCTAGAAGACTCAAAGTTGGTTTAACAGGTTACACGGGTTTCATCGGTGCCTCGTTTTTAAAACAATACGAAAATATCTACGACATTGTCCTCATCAACTTACGTGATTCGACTTATCTTGATCAAGTTCCGGGATTAGATGCGTTAGTGCACTCGGCCGGATTAGCTCATCAAGATGATCCTCCACCACGCGAAGAATATTTCCGTGTAAATTTTGAATATAGTAAAAAATTAGTCGATGCCTGCATTCTTCACCAAGTAAAACAATTTGTTTACTTAAGTACGTTTCATGTGAATTTGAAAAATCCAACATCGTACTCTGAAAGCAAAGTCGCTGCGGAAAATTATTTAAACTCTGTCGCTTCTGAAATTTCAGTCAGCATCATTCGCCCTCCGATGGTTTACGGTGAAGGCTGCAAGGGAAACTTCCCGAAATTAGTTAAATTGATTAAACTCAGTCCGATTCTTCCCTTCAAGTACACAGAGAATCGCCGAAGCCTCATTTACGTCGAAAACTTAACCGGTTTTATTTCACATTTATTAAATAAAAAAATGGCGGGAACTTTCTCTCCGCAAGATCAAAAAACCGTTTCCATTTATGATTTAACACTAGCGATTTCCAAAGGACTTCATCAGAAGAAACTTCTCATTTCTCCTCCGAAATTTTGTTTAAACCTCATTCAGAAACTAGCTCCTAACATCTACGATCGTTTGTTTAATGATCTTTATGTGGATCCAGTCATTAACACACAACAAACAGGCTATACTCCACCTATTTATACTGAAGTCGGTATCGCTAGAACTGTTCGATCGTAATTAACGTTTTATATTTTCTTGGTAGAATTTTTTAAGAAATTGGTAAACCACAGTGGCCGAGAATCTTTCTTCGACTCGTTGTCTTCCATGAAGACCTAACTGTTGAGATAAAGATCTTTCAGATAACAACTGCTCCATGATTTTTGAAGCCTGATCAATATTTTTGACTTCAAATAACTTACCCGTAAAATTATCTTCGATCGAATCGACTAAGCCTGAAATACGTGTTCCCACCACAGGCGTTCCCATAGCTCCGGCTTCAATGACGACAGTGCCAAAACCTTCGCGGTAACTAAATAAACAAAATGCATCAGCTACAGCGAAATACTTCTGTGGATCACTGACTTTTCCAATGTCAGTGATCGTCGCTTGAGTCGAAGCTGGTAATGATGAAACTATTTTTGTGTACTGATCATCTTCAATCGGTCCCACTAAAAGTAAACGACAGCCCGAGTGGCCTTTTTGAATCAAGCGATCGTAAGCTTGAATTAAATCATAAACACCTTTATCTTTACTTTTACGACCTAAATACAAAAAGATAAAATCTGAAGCCGGTATTTTATATTCGGCTTTAAATTTCTGAGAAAAATCACTGTACAAAGCCCGATCGTAAACCGCGAGATCCACGCCTGATAACGATCCATAACCTAAAACCGGAATGGCTTTTTGATTCTTCATAATTCCATGAGAATACAAAAACGCTGATTGCGAGGCACTGTCAGTAAAAACATGAGTATTCAAGTGAGTGATCAACTGATCAAACGCCATCAACATACGTGCTTTCAAACCCGCTTGCGTAGCCCAAACTTGACCGGTGAAAGTATGAACACGGCAAGGAACCCCAGCTAAAAAAGCGGCCAAAGCGCTAACCAGACCCGCTTTGGGCATAATTGAGTGCACAATTTGAGGGTGATGTTTTCTAAAAAAGCGAACTAAACTAAAAACAGATTTAAGATCGGCCACTAAGGAGATTTGACGAGGGACTTCAATGTTATAAAAGTCGACGCCTGGGTATTGGCCATTGAATTGTTCAACATTCGACCCTACTACAGCCACCGAAAAATCCTGACCTATTTGCTTTAAAGTATTCTTTAAATGAAAGCTGACGGCCTCTTCGACAGTCACGACTCTCACAATTTGATAGGTTTTATTTTCGGCCATGCTTCATCCTACAATGCAGGAAGTAATTTGATCAAGGACCTTGATTAGGCCAAAGCAGATATGATTAAGTGGGGCTTCGTTTATTTACATAGATTTTGAGGAAAATAATGACATTAATCATTACAGGCGCCGCAGGTTTTATTGGAAGTTGCTTTTTACGTTTAGCGATCAAAAAGAAAAAATTCTCACGCATTGTGATCGTTGACAGCTTAACTTATGCCGGTCGCATGGAAAATATCGAATCATGCTTATCGGAAAATGTTATTTTCGAAAAAGTCGACATCACAAACTTCGAAGCCGTTAGCAATGTTTTCAAAAAATATAAACCACAAGCGGTAGCTCACTTAGCGGCCGAATCTCACGTAGACAATTCGATTTCAGGCCCTCGCCCGTTTATTGAAACAAATATTATTGGAACTTTTAATTTACTAGAAGCAGCTCGTGCACTTTACACAAGTGAATCTCAAGAGTTTAAAAATAATTTCAAATTCTTACATATTTCTACCGACGAAGTATTCGGAGAATTAGGCGATGAAGGTTTCTTCCACGAAGAATACCCGTACTCTCCAAATTCGCCGTACTCAGCTTCCAAAGCTAGTAGCGATCACTTAGTGCGCGCTTGGCACCACACTTACAAACTACCAACGATTATCACAAACTGCTCGAATAACTACGGCCCAAGACAGTTTCCAGAAAAATTAATCCCAAAAGTGATTTTAAATTGTTTATCTGAAAAAGCTTTACCAGTTTACGGAACAGGCTCAAACATCCGCGACTGGATCCACGTAGAGGACCATAGCGAAGGCGTATGGTTAGCTTTAACCCAAGGTGAAGCTGGTGGAACTTACTGCTTAGGCGGAAGATCTGAACGCACGAATCTTCAAGTGGTGAAAGCGATATGCGCTGAATTAGATAAAATTTCTCCTCGTAAAAACGGATCTAGCTACGCTGATCTGATCACTTTCGTTGAAGATCGCGCGGGTCACGATTTCCGTTATGCTATTGATGATTCTTTAGCGGCAGAAAAACTTAATTTCAAACGCGCGTACCCTCAATTTGAAGATGGCTTAGTTGATACGATTCGTTGGTACTTAGACAACAATGACTGGATCCAAAGCTTAAAGAAGTAAATTCGAGCATGATGAATGACGACAAAAAATAATTTTAAGAATTCACTTATTGTCGCTTTCATCACTATCGTTTTAGTTATTATTGCTATCATTGCTTACTCGCACCCAGCCTGGGAATCTAATGACGATCCCACCATGTCCATGATCGCCCACGGTTATGGACTAATGAAAACAGCCTCTCCGAATATTATTTTCTCCAATGTGATTTGGGGACATCTCATTAATCTCACTCCTGAAATCAATGGCGTCCTCGGATACGACCTAGTTTACTACGCAACGTTAACACTTTCTGGATTGGCAATTCTGACCAGCCTTTTATTCTTAAGCGATAGCGCACTGTTATCCATTGCTGTCTTTGTTTTACTCATCATCAAACCTGCCATCACACCTCAGTTCACGATCCTATCTGGCTATGCCACACTGGCAGGATTTGCTTGCCTTATGCTTTACGCCAACACACAACTCAAAAGAACCCTGATTGCTTGCAGCTTATTTTTCATTGCAGGCTTTCTTATTCGCGCTGAACTCTTTGCCTTGTTTGCGTTGGTTTCGCTACCACTGATTCCTTGGAAGAAAATCATCAAACCATTCCCCCTATCCGCTGTAGCCGTGACGGGAATATTGATTATCGGCGCTGCGTTTTACAATTGGAAATCTTACCAAGGACCACAATGGGAAAGATTTAATACATTTCAATCTATTCGTTCCATGTATACTGATTTTGGAATCGGAGATTTAGCCTCTCAATCAGCTCAAGTGTTAAAAAAATATGAGCTCAGCACAAATGATGTTTCACTGATAACAAACTGGTTCTATGGTGATGATCAAATTGTGAACCCTAAAAAATTAACAGATATTGCTATTGAACTCAGACAAACTATTCCGAGCTCTGAAAGACTGACTAATGCGGGAATTGCCCTGTGGTATATGTTCTACCCCGAAATCAGCTACATTATTTATATCGCCGCTGCTTTTCTCTTACTAAGCCGAAAAGATAAAGGCCTATGGATGTCATGGATTCTATGTTTTGCTTTACTGGCAGCAATCGGCTGGGCCGGGCGCCCGGTTGTACTTAGACTGTACTATCCTCTATTTGCTTTACTGACTTTCTATGCGCTCACTCAAATTAAAATCACCCACCAATACAAACTTATTAAAGTCGCGATTCTAGTTGGAATGACCGCTTTATCCGGACGATATCTTTACCGTTTTATTGCTCGCCCGGTTGTGCAAGTTTCAGATATAAACTGGGATACAAAAACGCCTATCGTCGCCATCGGAGCCGCTATTCCTTTTGAAGATTTCTACTACCCTTTCAACACCAATAAAGATCTTCGCTCTTTGAAGTTCTTCAGCTCTTCTTGGGCTACATTTATTCCGGGATCATTCTCTATGGACAGTATTGAAAAAGGTTTAAATATTTCTGACTATTTAAAACAGAACAAAGATCTCTTCATCATCGAAAATAGTAAATCATTAACAGACCTGTTAAATGTTTATTGCCAAGAGCATATCAAAAAACCATCAACGCTTTCACCTGCCGGCCACATTAATCATCTTAAAATTTTAAGATGGCAGTGCAATTAACTTATTTAGTCGGCGCTGAAGATTCAGAATAATTCCAAACAAATTCCCATGGAAGATAGGCTGACTTATGATCCGTTTGCTGAAAATAAATATTGTTAATTTTTAACAAACTACAAACTGTGAAAAAACCAATCAGGAACATTTTACTGCGCTTTTCTAGATCCTGATCCTTCAAAGCAAACAACAAAATAGCACCAAATAAAATAAGATGATTTAAGCGAACTAATGCTATTGATATAGAGCCTACGGAGCTTAAAGCAATTGATCCAATTAACATCAAAATGGCTAATTTTCGTAAATTTGACTTATAGAAAAATAAGACCAGTAAGAAGAAAATAAGAACAACCGAAACACCTGCAAAAGCCAAGTTCATTTCACTTTCGAGACGAGGCGAATAAACATTGTAACGATTTAAAAAACGACTGATGTAGTAAGCAGAAAAAGCTACGAATAAAGCTCCGTGAATTTTTAAGTATCTTTTCTTAAAGTAAAAAACCGTGAAGTACCCTAATAAAATAAGCATAGACAAATGGGCTGACAAAGACAAAGCCAACACCACGTGAGCTGTTTTGATTTTGTCTCTTTCATAGAGAGCCATCGCTAAAAGATACAATCCAGCCGCGACGCCAAATCTTAAAACATTGGTTGAGAAATCAAAAATAAAATAGGGAAACAATATGGCTAACAAAAAAGGACGTATTTTTTCTGAGGCTTGCGAGAAACCCAAGAAAAACAGACTGAGAATAAGTAAGCCCACTAAATTAACGATGTAATTAATATTGCCCGTAAAGAAAGATAATAATTTAACGACAGCAATAAAAAAAGGTTCTGGCTTATAGGCGACGTATTCGCCACTTATGATATTTTTAATAAGAACTGTGTAATTATCAAAATCAGTTCCGATCGTGCCCTTAAAAGCCACGAAAGCAAATAACGGAGCAAAAAGAACTAATAACCCTTTGTTTGTAATTACATCTTTACGAAGAATCAGGATGTAAATAACTAGAGATAGTAAAAACAAAGCGTAATACATATGACGACCAGTTTAATTAGATTTTATTGTGTTTTTTCAATTCCGCTTTAACGTAGTTTTTCAAATATATCCCGTAGCTTGAATCAGGAATCTTAGATGCTAATTTTTCTAATTGGCCAAGATTAATGAAACCCATGTGATAAGCGATTTCTTCCAAACAAGCGATTTTTAAACCTTGGCGCTGTTCGATTGTTTGCACAAACGTTGAAGAAGAAACTAAAGTGTCGTGCGTTCCCGTATCCAACCAAGCCGTTCCACGACCTAAAGTTTCAACTGAAAGATTACCTTTTTCTAAGTACACGCGGTTCAAATCCGTGATTTCCAATTCCCCACGACCGCTTGGTTTTAAATTTTTAGCGTATTCAACAACATGCGAATCGTAGAAATATAAACCCGTTACAGCCCAGTTTGATTTAGGGACTTTTGGTTTTTCTTCGATTGTCATCGCGCGACCATGTTCATTAAATTCAACCACACCGAAGCGTTCAGGATCATTTACGTGGTAAGCGAAAACAGTAGCACCCTCTTGATCTTGGCTGCGAGCTACGGCTTTACGCACAGTTTGCGGAAGACTTTGTCCGTAGAATAAATTATCCCCTAAAATTAATGCAGATGGCTCATTGTTAATAAATTTTTCACCAATAAGAAAGGCCTGAGCGATACCTTTTGGCTCAGGCTGAACGGCATATTCAAATTTAACACCGTAATCGGATCCATCCCCCAAAAGAGCTTCAATCATAGGGATGTCGCGAGGAGTACTGATCACAAGAATTTCTTTAATTCCACCCAACATCAAAACAGACAAAGGATAGTAAATAGTCGGTTTGTCATAAACAGGCAAAAGTTGCTTAGAAATTGATTTAGTTAAAGGGTAAAGACGCGACCCACTTCCACCAGCTAAAACGATACCTTTCATACAAACTCCTTCATTCAACAATGCATACTATTGCATCGACCCAATATATCAACTATATTATACAAACTTATGACATTTTCAGTAGTAATACCATGCTATAAATCACCTATGACCTTAAGACCGCTGTGCGAAAACTTAGTCAAAGTTTTCAACACGCTTAAGCAATCCTATGAAATTGTCCTGATCGATGATGGCTGCCCTATGAACAGCTGGGAACAAATCGCTCTTTTATCTCAAGAAAATTCGCAAATTAAAGGTATCCGCTTATCACGAAACTTTGGCCAACACTCGGCTATTTCTTGCGGGCTGCAACAAGTCCAAGGCGACTACACCATCATTATGGATTGTGATGGGCAAGATGAACCACAGGAAATTATCCCCATGTTTGAACTGATCAAAACGGGAAATTACGAAATCGTTCAAGCTTCACGTATTGACCGTAAAATTTCTTTTTTCAAAAAAATGCAATCTTGGTTATTCTATCGCTGCCTTAGCTTCTTCTTAGGTGTTTCTTTAAACCACCAAATTGGAAACTACGGGATCTATTCTAAAAAAGTGGTTACAGCTTTAGGAATGCTTAAAGACAGAATCCGATTTATTCCCTACCAAATTTCATGGGTTGGCTATAGCAAAACCACGCACAACATTACTCAGCAATCTAGAATGCACGGAACATCGTCTTACAGTCTTATGAAAGCCTTACGATTGGCTCTAGACATTTCGATCAGCTCTTCAGGTCAACCTATTTACTACACTGTATTTACGGGGTGCTTTATTTCGCTAGCGTCTTTCCTCTTTGCCATTTACTACATCATTAAATACTTCATTCATAATGTGGCACCAACAGGTTGGACAACGCTGATCGTACTCATGTCCTTCTCAACGGGAGCTATCTTAATGAGTATGGGAGTCATCGGACTCTATCTTGTTAAAACCTTCGATCAAACGAAGCAACGTCCGATTTATCTGATCGATCATTCTATCAACTTATGAAAATAATGAATGCTGAAAACAAGATAGACCTACCTCAAAGGTTGCTTTGGATTGCAACGGGTCTTTTCGTTGTGTTTTTAGCTCGAACGATTTACGGCTACTGCTTTATCGACGGCCCTGATTACTTTGCTCACATTAACTTCATTCGTGGCAAAAACTTTTCAGATTTACTGTCTCAAGGCTTGCCGCATTTATTTATTCACTACATTCTTTTGAAAGTGTCAGATCTTTTCTCCGTGAGTCTTGAATGGGTCTTCTGCATCTTTACTATCTTGACGATCATCGCCTTAGCTTACGTGAAGTATTATTTTATTAAATTCATCTTCCCTAGCTTAAACCAAAAACAAATTTGGACGGCTTTGCTTGTTTCTTTTTATGCGGGAGCTATTTACATCATAGGTCGCCAAACACCTTACATTGGAGTTTGGTCTCCGATTGCGTATCACAATGTAACTTCAACATGGCTTAAACCCATGGCCCTCTTAACCTTAATCACTTTTTATCTTTATCAAAAAAACAATACGATCAACTACGGATGGATGACTTCGATCCTTTTAGCTTTAGGTTGTTTAGTCAAACCGAACTTTGCCATCGCCTTCTTACCTGCTTATGGTTTGTTTTGGATCATCAAAGATCGCCGTATACTTCATTTTGCTTTGATGACTTTGCCGACTCTGGTCGTACTCGCAGGACAGTATTATATCACTTATCAAGGTGGCGTAAAAACATCTTCGATTATTTTTTCTAATATGGGTCCTTGGAAGGTTTACAATCCCTATGTCTTCAGATCGATCATTCAAAATCTTCTAGGCTTACTTGCGATCTGCTACTTCTACCGCAAACAGCTTTTCAAAAACCCTTACTTCGTTCTTATTTTTGTCGCACTATTTGTTAGCTTACTCCAAGCTTTATTCGTAGCCGAACAAGGACCACGCTTTGAAGGAATGAATTTCGTTTGGGGCTATGTCGTCATGACTGAAGTCGCATATCTTTATCTTATTGGATACTATTTAGAAAATAGCCAATTACTAGAAAAAGACTCAGCTCGAAAAATCATTAACACGATCTTCGTTTTCCACGTGCTGTGTGGATTTCTCTTCATTGGAAAAACGGCTATCACCTTAGCGCCGTTCTCATTGTAATTTAATTATTTATGAAAATGGTATGTGTACAGCAAGCTGGATTGAACAAAGCCATGCTTCGTATATAAACGACAAGCACCCTCATTACCAAACTGCGTAGTTACAAAGACTGATTCGAAAGATTTTTCGCGCGCATAGTTCATCACTGTCGTCATCAAGGCACTTCCCACACCTTGTTTTTGATACTGAGGCAAGGTTGCCACCAATTCGATGATTAAAGACTGATCCTGACGCTTACACGAGTACATACCCGCAATCTGTTGATCAATGGTCGCGATAAAAATAAAATGATTCTGTTGATCAGCGTAAGCCTTCTTGATCCATAAGTGATAAAGTTGATCTACATCGCTTGAGGCAAAAGACTTATCATTTCTAAATCTTGAACTGGCGCTAGAGATGATACTTAATTCATTTAAAATATCAAAAGGCACATCGGCAGGATTCGTTAACAAAAAGCATTTCACTTTACCCGTTATTGGTGTCATTTGAATGTCTTTAACCTCTTTTTTAAAAGTGACTTTCTCATCAAAAAGAATCGAGGCCAAAGAAGGAATACGGTTCGAACTAAAAATATAAGTGCATGAATCCATCGGAACAGCTTGAGCTAAATCTTTTACTTCATTTTCATGATTTAGATCTAAACGGTAGATTGATTTTTTGAAAAAATCCGTATCCCACTGAAGCTTCTTCAATTGATCCATTACAAAGCTCCTTGCTCACGAGGAGCCATTTTCTTACGAATCGCAAAAGACTGACTCATATAAGATAATCTAAAATAAAACACATTCTTTAATAAAAACAGAAAGTAGTTTTTAGAAACAGTACGTGTATTTTTTAAAATACCTAGAAATGTAATAAAAGCATTCGCATACAAACGAGTTCTTAAGGCAGGGAACTGTTCAAAGTAAATTTTCAAATCAAATAAATAAAGATTATAAGCCTTAAGCTTTCCCGCCTGACTGGATAAATAAGAATTTCCAGAAACATTAAAACGATATTCTAAAAGCGGCTCATTAATGAAAGCCCCTAATCCACCACTCTTCAAAGAATCCATAGCGAAGAACCATTCCATAAACTCACGATTCAATTCGAAAGTTTGGCGCGACGATTTTCGGTACGCATAAGAACTATGAACAGAAATCGTTCCCCAGCCTGCTAAATCGGTCGCTGTAAATAAAGTCACAGGCTCTTCTAAAGATAAATTCCCTGTAGGCTTATACGACGTTCTAGCATCATTAAAATAGTAAGCTGAATGAAGACAGAAATTCACATTGGGGTTCTCAAAAGCCTGACACTGCTTCTGGATTTTTCCCGGAAGCATAATATCATCGCCGTCCATATGAAAAACGATATCGCCCACGGCTTTCAAATGCAGTTCGAGGTAGTTTTTCGCAGCCCCCTGGTTTTTTTCATGAAGGATAATCTCAACCTGATCTTTGAATCGCTCCTGATAATCTTGAATGATTGCTGGCGTGCGATCTTTAGAGCAATCATCGGAGATTAAAACTTTAAATTTATAATCCGTCTTTTGATTTAAAATACTATCTAAACATTCAATGATGTATTTCTCTTGATTATAAGTCGACACCACGACTACGGCAGTTAAGCTTTTCATGAATTCACCTGTTGCGCTCTCACTTGCTTGACCACTCTTATATAGAAATAGAAAACGGTTAAGAAGTACAATAACGATCCCAAAAGATTCGCGTAATAAACACTCTGTAAGACTTTTTGCTGAGAGATAAAATAATTGGTTAAACCGATGAAAGCACCGGCTTGAACTAATTCAATGATGATGTATTTGCGATAATCCGCTCTTGATAAAATTACAAAACCAAACACGTAGCCTGTTACTTTTAATAAATCAGCCGCTAATTGATATTTCACGTAAATGAGAACTTCATCAAAATCGGCCGACAAAGCAAAACGCACAACCCACTTATCTAAAAGCAAGAACAGCACAGCTCCCACCAAGAATAATCCGAAGATCGACACAAACATCTTCATGACTCGTTTATTGAGCTCATCAACTCCAATGTTCTGTGAAATCTGAGGTAAATAATAGAATGATAGGAAAGTCGTCATGAAACTTAAGTAAACACTAGATAATTTCCAGAGCCCTTGAAAAAGACCGGCCTGATGCAACCCCAGGTTTTCGATCAAAACACTTCTGACTAAAATTTCTGCGATCGGATACAAAGTCGCACTGAAGATAGTCATGATCGAGAAACGCGACAATGTTTTAAAATGGTCTTTGTTAAAAAATAATTTAAACCATGGAAGAATATCTAACTTCTTAGAAAAATAAAGCGCTGGTAAGAAAATTAAAATATTCGGCATAATGATGGCAAAGCCTGATCCGATAAACTGATATTCTTTAATCAGATAATATGACAACGGCAACGCGATCAAGTTTCCAATGATAATCATGATCGAATACAGCTTAGTGTTTTCGATTCCGTTAATGTAGCCTGTGATTAAATTCGTAATGGCATAAATAAACTGAACACCAAACAAAACAGCTAACAAGATTCCTTGGTTCTGATTTGGAAAAATTAAAGTACTGACCTGTTGTTGGAATAACAAAAACAACACCAGCAAGATCACCGAGAAAATCATGGAATAGGTAAACGTGGCCGCTAGAAACTCTTTTTTAAATTTCGGGTCATGGCGAAATTTAGCGATGGTGCTGATGACTCCGGAAAGAATTCCCCCACCCGAGATAATAAACAAGGCTGAACTGAGGGTCATGAAATTACCTAATTCACCCATACCGGTCGGGCCAAGGTAAAGCGCAATCATTTTAGTAATGATAAAAGCCGTTGCTAACCGCGCAACTTGAGAGAAACTCGTATAAAAATAGGCCTTAATTGCTTTCACTTTATCATCCCTATAATACTGACCAAGACTACCGTAAATTTATCTACGATGCATCGTATATTTAGTGCCACTTTCTCGAAGATGATATAAAACCTAACGATATGAATATTGAATTTAACAAACCACCAACGTCTCCTAACGCTATCGACTACATCCAAAAATCTCTTCAAGGGATTAAACAAAGCGGAGAAGGTCAGTTCAATAAAGTCACGTCTGAATGGTTGCAAAAGCATTTCAATTCTAAACTTTGCATTCTTCTTCCTTCTTGCACAGCTGGTTTAGAAATGGCCATGATTCTAGCCGACATCGGACCTGGTGACGAAGTCATCATGCCGTCTTTCACTTTCTCTTCAACAGCTAATGCTGTCGTTCTTTTTGGAGGCATCCCTGTTTTCGTTGATGTAGATCCAAAAACTATGAATATCGACTTAAAACAGGTCGAACAAAATATTACAGCAAAAACAAAAGCCATCATGCCCGTTCATTATGCAGGATTAAGCTGCGACATGGATCAATTGATGAAACTGGCAAATAGTAAAAACATCATCGTGATTGAAGATGCCGCTCAAGCTTTCTTAGCCAATTACAAAAATAAACCTTTAGGAACTCAAGGCCACATGTCGGCATTCAGCTTCCACGACACAAAAAATATCAGCTGCGGAGAAGGCGGCGCTTTAGTCATTAATGATGAACGTTTCTTAAAACGCGCTTACATCATCAAAGATAAAGGCACAAACCGCCAACAATTCTTAAACGGCGAAGTCGACAAATACACATGGATCGACAAAGGTTCATCATACTTAATTCCGGAATCTTCTGCAGCGCACTTGCTCGCACAACTTGAAGACAGCGTAGAAATCACAGAGAAAAGATTAAAAGTTTGGAACACCTACCACACAGGTCTTGAAAAATTAGAAAAACAAGGCGTTCTTCAACGCATGATCGTTCCTGATTTCAACACGGTGAATGCGCACATTTATTATTTCCATTTAAATGACGAAGCGACTCGCTCTCGACTAATCGCGCACTTAAAAAATGCCGGAGTTAAAACTGCCACGCACTATATCCCTCTTCACAGCGCACCTGCTGGGGTCAAATTCGGACGTGCATCGAACGATCTATCTCACACAGATCGTTTAGCTTACCGTATTTTAAGACTTCCTATGCACATGCACATCAGCGATGCCGAAGCCAAGCACGTTGTTGAATCAGTAAGTAGTTTTTTTAATTAACTGAACGAAGGATGACTACGAGCGACCGTAGTCATCTTGATAACGAACGATATCGTCTTCACCGAAGTAAGTTCCTACTTGAACTTCGACAAATTCCACCAATGAAGTGGTGCGATTAATAATTCTATGTTTAGCACCTACTGGGATAAAGATATGCTCACCTTGTTTACGGTGGATTTCTTCATCATTTAAAATCACAGTGGCTTCACCTTTAACGATGATCCAATGTTCAGAGCGCTTAGCATGAGACTGATAAGAGATTTGCTGACCCGGTTCAACACGGATCACTTTAGATTTAAAATAAGATTCATTACGAAGAATTTCAAATTCTCCCCAAGGACGGTGTTCAAACACATGTTCAGAGACGATCTTCTTATCGGTCTCTTCGAATTTTTCAACGAGATCTTTTACTTTTTGAGATTCACCTTTTTTACAAATCATTAAAGCGTCGGCTGTATCCACCACAATCAAATCATCAGCCCCAACGATGCCGTATTTTTTCCCTTGTTTAGAAAAAACAACGTTTCCTTTTCCAGCCACTTCCACCGGAACCAGGTCACCCTGGCTGTTTTCAACTAATGAATCCCATGAACCTAGATCGCTCCAGCCCATATCACAAGGAACACATTTTAATTCTGAAGGTTTCAATTTTTCCATGATGGCATAATCTAATGAGATACTTTTAAGCGATGCGTACACTTCCGTTAAATTTGAAAGATCTGCTTTTAAAGTTGAAATTTTCTGCCACAACTCAGGTTCGTGCTGTTTGAATAATTCAATTATCACGCTGATTTTGAAAATGAAGATTCCTGCATTCCAGAAATAGTTTCCGTCTGCCAAGAAAGCTTTCGCTTTTTCTAGATTTGGCTTTTCGTGGAATTTTAAAACATCGACAGCGTTATTAGATTTTTTATCAACGTTTGAAGTCTGAATATAACCAAAACCCGTTTCAGGTGTTTTAGGCTGAATTCCTAAAATAGCTACCGCTCCAGCGTTAGCTGCCACAGTGGCTGTTTTTAAAGCGGCATCGAAAGCTTTGTTATCTAAAATCAAAGCATCCGAAGGAAATACACCGGCGATTTCATCTAGGCGGTTATTCAATTCTAAATACTTACATGCTAGCGCTACAGCTGCTGCTGTGTTTTTACCAGTTGGTTCGTAAAGCACTTTTGAAATTTTAAGCTTGTTTTGATAGATATTCTTTTCCGTTAAAACTTTTAATGCACTTGAGGTCACAATTAGACCTTCACCGTAAACTTGCAAACGTTCAATCGTCAGCGTTTGCAACGGCTTATCTAGTAAATCGCAAAATTGTTTTGGGAATTGTTTTCTTGAAGTGGGCCAGAGACGAGTCCCGCTGCCGCCGCTCAAGATGATAGGAGTGAATTTCATCCTGTGATACTGCCACTTTTCATATGCAGTATCAACGAATTATACTTTGCGGCCCAAATCGTTGAGCCGTTTCCGGGTATATTAAATTCTTATCTAGCGTAACGCTTATTCATAGATTCGCGGATTTCAGCACCTTCGATGCTTAAGCGAGTCCAAGGAATAGCACGTAGACGTTCAGTTTCGATGATTTCTTCAGTTTCTTCACAGAATCCGAAGTTACCGCTTTCGATACGACCCAATGCGCTTTCGATCTCAAGTAATTGAGAACGTAAACGATCAGTTAAATTTAACATTTCTTGCTCTGCTAATAGACGCATAGTTTGATCCGCTTCGTCTCCGCCGCGCTCAAATTGATCTAATTTACCGCGAGCTTCTTTTACGCGATTTAGTAAATCTGTTTTAATGTTTAATAATTTTTCACGGCACTCATCAACTAAAGGAGCTGATAATTCACGTGTTTTTTCAGGGATCGGTTTAGCAAAAGGTTTTACTTGCGCTGTTGCTGTTTTCATTTCGGTTTTTGGTGCTGATGTCTTTGTTGTTGCTGCTACAGAAACTTTTGGTGCTGACTTAGTTGCTTTTTCTTTAACTGACGTTAACTTTGCCACTGAGATTTTCCTCCATGTTTATGTTGCCCAAACAATCAGCTGAAGTACTATATGATCTACGTCCCTGTCCGATCACACCACTACAGCTAGTCTTTAGGCTGTACTTATCGGAAACCTTTCCGATAACTTGAGTTCCAAATTGGAACTGCCTCATATAAAAGGAATTTTGTATTTTTTGCAATGAAAAATCTTAAAGAAAATGAAATTTCTTAAGTATTTGAATTTATTTGATAATTTATATTAGATATATAATGACTAAGCACATTATTTTTATTTTTTAACACATTTCTCTGCGGTTTTAAGCAACTCATTCGCTTTTAAAGCGAATTCCTTCGAGATATCCTGCGCTTTTGTCTTTCTTTTCCTTACAGATTCACCGGCCTTATACATGTTCTCAACGATTTTTTTGTAAGCTTTTCCACTACTTTCCTTCAATCCGTCGGCGTAGGTATCGATACTATCGGCCATCATGTCATGGTTCGAAATCAAAGACTGCTGAATAGAGTCCGCAGCCACTGTCATTTGCTTAAAATCGCTTAAGAAATTAGCACAGTCACCTGAAGTCGCATGACAGATTGAAGAAAAACTTAAAAAACCGGTAGCAAGCACAAGTGAGAACATTTTTTTCATAATTTTACCTAAACAGTCATTTGGAAATACATATCATAGTCTTTTTTCGTATCTTCGCTTAAATAAGGCATAAGCATACGAATAATATGACGACGAGCTTTTTCAAAAGTTTTTGGACGCGGCGGAGAATCGCCTCTGTCAGTGGTTTCAAAGAATTGCATGAAACTATTTGAAGCGACAAATAATAACTCAGCCAAAAATTCCATTTCATACTTAGAAGTAATTTTATTCATGAAGCCTGATTTCACCCAATGCTTGTAAAGAATAACCATTAATAAACTGGTTTTCTTGACGTGACGGTGCCACAACTTCGAAAGATCTGGATCTTTTTTTCTTAAGATATACATTTCACGATGGAAGAAACGATATTTCCAATACAATTGTAAATTTTTATCTACGAAATCAATGAGAGGAAATTTTTCTTTGTTCTTCGCAATTTTCGCTTGAGGTCTCCAGATTGTCGCGGTGTCAGCCATCATGCGTTTGAAGATTTCTCGAATGATTTGTTCTTTATTTTTATAGTGGAAATATAAATTTCCTGGACTCATTTTCAGAGCTTTAGCAATATCGTTGGTCGTCACTTCTGTGGCGCCATCCGCATTAAACAAATCTAATGATACTAATAATATTCTATCTTTTGTCTTCATTTGATAACTGTAACGTGAGCTAGACATCTAGACAACGATTTGGGTACAAACTTGTGAAATTATTTTTTTTGTGTTACAATTTATGATACACTACGAGTAGAAAACACAAGGATGTGACTAGACTATGGTACGGCTAACAATACTCTCATTTTTCATAATCGCCTTGGCTGCAGGACTTTCTGCAACCGCAAGTAAATCATCTCCTAAAGAATCTTTTAAAGATCACGTTGAATCACGCAAAAATATTTCACGCGCCATCAGTAGCGAAGTTAAGAAAAATTCTTTCCCATCAAACGCTGTTATCGATATCAACGACGATAAAGAAAATTATAAAATTGAATACACTTTAAATAAGAAATTACAAAAACAAGCTAACGACTTACTACAAAGATACAAGCCTGACTACGGCGCCATCTTCATGATCAATGCTGAAACAGGCGAAATCTTAGCGATGGCGAGTCAGCAAAAAGGAAATCCAAACGGAGAAAATCTAAATCTTAAAGCGACATTCCCGGCAGCCAGCGTTTTCAAAGTTGTAACAGCTACAGCTGCGGTTGACGGAGCCAAAGTTGACCCGAAACACAAAATTGGATTCAACGGCGGAAACTACACTTTATATAAAAGTAATGTTCTTTCAGACAAAATTAATCGTTGGACAAAATTCATCACACTTAAAGATGCTTTTGCTCGTTCAATCAATACAGCGTTTGGTCGCTTAACGATGGAAAACTTAAATCCGGCGATGATTTCTGAATACGCGGATAAATTTATGTTCAACGAAGACTTAGGCGCTGATTTCAAAGTCGAACAAAGCCAAGCCACTATTCCAAAAGAAAAAGGCTATGAATTAACTCAAGTGGCTTCTGGTTACAATCGTCAGAACACCATGAGCCCTGTTCACGGTGCTATGATCGCTTCAGCGATTATCAATGATGGAAAAATCGTAACTCCTTACTTAGTTGAATCAGTTAAGAATGAAAAAGACGAAGTAGTTTATACTGGTAAACCGATGTTCAACAATCCGGTGATGTCAAAAAACTCAGCTTCAAAAATTAAAGACATGATGGAGCAAACTGTTTTAACCGGAACGTCACGCAAAACGTTCAGACAGATGGTACGTGATAAAAAGTTTAAAGAAATTGAAATGGGCGGAAAAACCGGCCACTTCAGCGGAACAAACCCTAAAGGAACAACCGACTGGTTCGTAGGATATGCCACTGACGGAGACTCTAAAATTGCAATTGCAACGATTACTGTGAACGTAAAGAAATGGACTGTAAAATCATCAGCATTAGCGCAGATGATGTTTAAAAAACATTACGAGTAAGGTAAGACGAACGTGAGTAAGAATGTTATTTTTATTTCACCAGAACAACACTTCGCAGAGCTTTTAAAAGAAGCCTGCGAATATCGTAATTTCAAAATTCTTCCCGCTTCTGAAACTTATATCTTGAACATGTTGAATCACTACATCGATTCGAGAAATCTTTTCTCACCCCTATTAGACGAACAATCGGCAGAGCGTTTACCTGATACATTCGCCGAACTTTACTTAACAGCTTTAAGTTCTGACGACCCTAAGAATCGCACTTATATGAAGATCTTAGCTGACAAGGCTTTGTATCTTTCAGGCTTCTTTGGTGACTCCTTACAAAGAAAATCAGTGGATATTGATTACTACATGGGAATAGGAGCTTCCGCCTACTCAAACCTAGCCGCGTGGAGCAAGGAAGAAACTACCGCGGCAGTCTATTCGACCTTCTCTAAAAAATTTATCGATTATGCTGATTTACTAAGTTATATCAGTGACAAATCAGCGCTCCAATCTGAGCAAAACATCCTGAAGCTGTATGAGCGTTACGTCAAAACGGGCTCAGATCTAGCACGCGACAAACTGGCTGAATTAGGCGTCGTTACAGACGTAAAAGAACAATTGAAAATCAAAAAGATCTAATATAGTTTAAGCGCCATGAGTTTAAGCCATTTAATCATTTTAGGCATTATCATGCTGATCGTTATTCCGCCTGAAAAATTGCCAGAAATTATGCGCAATTTAGGCCGCTTCGTTAATGATTTAAAAAGACAAACTGATGGCATTTTTAAAGATGTGAACAGCGAAATCAAAAACATCAAAAAAGATTTTGCTCCACCAGAAATACGCTTAACTCCGTCCGACATGCTTAAAAAATTAAATGATAAAAACGAAACGGTAAACAATGTGACAGTTTCATCTAACGATGCAACCAAAACAGATGTCGACCCTAAAACGGATCATAAAGCATGAGTGAACAAGAAAACGCCGAAGCCGGTTCAATGGGTCTGATTCAGCACATCGCTGAATTAAGATTTCGCTTAACTCGCGCGGCGATGTTTATTCTTTTAGGAACAATGATTTGCTGGGGATTCAGCGAACATATCTTTAATATCATTCGTGAGCCGATCGCACCTTACTTACCTAATGGTGGGTTAGTTTTCACCGGCCCCATTGATAAATTCATGGCTCACATCAAGTTAGCATTTATCGCCGGTATGATTTTATCAGCACCGTTATGGCTTTACCAATTATGGAAATTTATTTCTCCAGCCCTTTATAAAAACGAAAAGAAATTCGCGGCCGGATTTATTTTATTTGGAACATTCCAATTTATTTTAGGCGTTTTATTTTGCTACTTTATCGTTTTCCCCATGGCGTTTAAATTCTTAATGACTTTCGGCGGAGACATCGACAAACCGATGATCACGATTGATAGCTACTTAGGATTCTTTACTCAAACGGCTGTTATTTTCGGATTAACATTTGAAATGCCAGTTGTGATCACTTTCCTTGGAGCCATGGGACTCATCAGCCAGGAATTCCTGAAAAAGAATCGTCGTTATGCGGTTGTTGCAATGGCAGTAGTTTCAGCGATTGCGGCTCCGCCTGATGCTCTCAGCATGATTTTATTACTTGTGCCTTTATGGGTGATGTACGAAATGTCTGTGATTCTTGTCGGCTTGTTCGGCAAAAAGCAATCAATCTAAAAAGTTCGACGAACTTTAAAACCGAAAGTTTCAATTTTTTGAATAACTTCATTCATATAAGATAACTTTTTCGAACCGAACAAAATATCATGACCGCTGGTCAGTTTAAATATTTCATATCCTTTGCTATCATCAGCACTTGTTACTAGTTCCTTAATGAGCTCTAAATCGACCCGTTGCAGATCAATCTGGCGATTTTCACCATCGGCTCCACGATATTCAATAAATCGTCCACCTCTTACAAAGTGCAGTTGCGCTACCCCTTTTTGGAAGACGTAATAAGAACAATAAAGAGAGCTCAACCCCATCAAAACAAGAACAGCTCGTACAATTTGTCGCTCTTGAAGTTCTGGGCTAAATGACATGTAGAAAATAAATGCAGCTCCAAAAACAAGAAAAAGAGAAATAAAGTACGTTTGTAATTTAAGCGGAGAAACTGTGACCCCACTTCCCACTTCTTGGATGGTGAATTTTTCGACGGGTCCTAATAATGGATTTGGATTCAGCTCTAAATGGCTTTGAATTGTGCTCAAAATTATTGAACTTTATCTGGAGAAATCCCGTAGAAAATCTCGTCTAAGTAGATCAGTAAAGACTGACGTAACTCTTCGACCGTAAGATTCTCAGGGTCAGCCTCGAGGGCTTTGAACGCTGCAAAAAGCTCTGTCTCAATGACTTCAACGTCAATCTGTGAATGTTTTGAAAACTTATCTAGAACTCGTCCCATGCGCTTTGCCTCCATGCTAAGCTTTGGTTAAAAGGGTCCTGTGCGTTCTTAAGGTCCCTCGCCCTAAACGGCCTATCCATGGCCGTTTTCATACATATGTGACTCTTTCATCAGAGCAAAGGGTTAGAATCTGATCAATTTATAAATGAAGAACCCCTAAAACTTAGCCGCTCGTCGAGTCTGTATTTATATCTTTAAAAATGCGCCAGTCGCCTTGACAAACTAACCCCGCGGTCTCTAATTATGTCCTCTATAACTTTTTATTAAACACCCCATTTACGGGGTTAATTTTTGGAGGAATCAATGGCTAAAGAATTAGGCGTTCGCCCGTTACATGACCGTATTTTAGTACGTCGTATGGAAGAAGAAACAAAAACTGCTGGTGGATTATTCATTCCAGACACAGCTAAAGAAAAACCTCAACGTGGCGAAATCGTAGCTACAGGAAAAGGCCGTATCACTGAAGACGGTAAAACTTTACCTTTAGAAGTTAAAGTGGGCGATAAAGTTCTTTTCGCTAAGTATGCAGGAACTGAATTAAAGTTCTCTGGCGAAGAATTCTTAATGATGCGCGAAGAAGACATCTTAGGCATCGTAAATAACTAATTTTAAATTTTAATAAATAGGAGAATCTCAATGAGCAAAATTATCGTTTTTTCTGAAGATGCAAGAACACACATCCTTAAAGGTGTAAACACTCTTGCTAACGCTGTGAAAGTAACTCTTGGACCTAAAGGTCGTAACGTAGTTATCGACAAATCTTTCGGTTCACCATTAATCACTAAAGACGGTGTGTCTGTTGCTAAAGAAATCGAATTAGAAAATAAATTCGAAAACATGGGCGCGCAAATGGTTAAAGAAGTTGCTTCTAAAACTAATGACGAAGCCGGTGACGGAACAACAACTGCAACTGTATTAGCTCAAGCGATCTACCGCGAAGGTGCTAAATTAGTTTCTGCAGGTCACAACCCAATGTCGATCAAACGTGGTATCGATAAAGCTGTTAACATCATCATCGATGAATTAAAAAACATGGCGAAACCAGTTAAAGGTTCAAACGAAGTTGCTCAAGTTGGAGCGATCTCTGCGAATAACGATAAAGAAATCGGTACAATGTTAGCGAACGCAATGGATAAAGTAGGCCGTGAAGGCGTTATCACGATTGAAGATTCAAAAACTGCTAAAACAGAAGTTACAACTGTTGAAGGTATGCAATTTGACCGTGGTTACTTATCTCCGTATTTCGTAACTAACGCAGAAAAAATGGAAGCGGTTTTAGAAAACGCTTACGTTCTTATCTACGACAAAAAAATCTCTGCCATGAAAGACATGATTACAGTTTTAGAAGCTGTGGCTAAACAAGGTCGTCCACTTTTAATCATCGCGGAAGACGTTGATGGTGAAGCATTAGCAACTTTAGTTGTTAATAAATTACGTGGAACTTTACACGTATGCGCGGTTAAAGCTCCTGGCTTCGGTGACCGTCGTAAAGCTATGTTAGAAGATATCGCTATCTTAACTAACGGAACTGTTATCTCTGAAGATTTAGGAATGAAATTGGATCAAGCGACTGCAGCTCAATTAGGTATCGCTAAACGTGTTGTGATCGATAAAGACAACACAACAGTTATCGATGGTAACGGTAAAAAAGCTGATATCGCGGCTCGCGTTGCTCAAATCAAAGCCCAAATCGAAGAAACAACTTCTGACTACGACAAAGAAAAATTGAAAGAGCGTTTAGCTAAATTAGCTGGCGGTGTTGCAGTTATTCACGTTGGTGGCGGAGCTGAAGTTGAACTGAAAGAGAAAAAAGCTCGTGTTGAAGATGCATTAAATGCAACTCGCGCAGCAGTTGAAGAAGGTATCGTAGCTGGTGGCGGAACAGCGTTATTACGCGCTTCTCAAGCGATCACTAAAGCTAAATTCAGCGAAGACGAAAAATTCGGCGCAAACATCATCAAACGTGCTTGTGAAGAACCTATCCGTCAAATCTCAACTAACGCTGGCTTAGACGGCGCGATCGTTGTGAACAATATCTTATTAGATAAATCGACTACATACGGTTACAACGCTTACTCTGACGAATACACAGACTTATTAAAAGACGGTGTTATCGATCCAGTTAAAGTTGTTCGTTGCGCATTAACAAACGCGGCTTCAGTTTCATCTTTGATGTTAACAACTGAGACAATGATTGCTGATGCTCCGAAAAAAGATGCTCCACAAATGCCTGGCATGGGCGGTGGAGATCACGGTATGGGCGGAATGATGTAATCTTCCTTCGGGAATTACATTTAGACTTTGTAAAACTAAAAAGCCCCGATGGAAACATCGGGGCTTTTTTTGTTTTAAAATTATTCGTCTGTTACGATACGGATTCTTTTCGAAGATAATTCCGGAGAATCTTTGATGACATTATCCCATGTTTTATCAATGGCTTCTTTCAAATCCATATAGGCATCATGCAACTGAATATAAGCATCAGGTGACAAATCTTTCTTTGAGGATTTTAATTTTTTAAAACTTTTATTCAAATCTTTACTATAGTTAGTCACAATTTTGAATCTCTCTGCGATCGCCTCATCCTTAAGATCTTTTGCTAATTGAAGTGCGCCTCCACGTGCGTTCACAAAATCATTAGCGATCTTATCGAAATCAACAGCTTCAATTTGTATATCTTTAGCTCCCGCGGCGTAATAGTGCGAATTTGCGAGCTCGACAGAGTTCAATGTCATTCGTCTTATATTTTCTCCATCCTGAGCTTCAGATAAAACCAGCTGACCATCAAACTTGTTATAAAAAGGTTTACTTAAATCTAAGGTATCTTCTAAACGCTTCACCACGGTGTAAGCTGTATCATTGATCCCAACTTGAAAGTCAGATGTATAACCATTTTCTGGTTCATGACTTACATTCACTTTAATTCCTAGGCGCGAGGCATTCAGCCCTTCTCCAAAGGTAAATCCCGTACATGAACTGGCTGTGCTTTGTCCGTTGTATCTGACATCGACGAACTCCATCGGACATGGCGACCATGTTCTTTGTTGTGAAGCGAGAACTTTCCCTTTTTGATTAATCACCTCTTCGGTCGTATTGAATTTTACATAAATCGTTTTAACCTGCGATACGTTAGCTGATAACATGTTCCCATAGTTACCTGTTACTTGCGACGGCTTACGATTCGGAGTATTTGGTTGGAATGCAACTTGTGTTTGTTTTGTTGTGCAGCCAACAAATGCCAAAATAATCAGTACATAAATATTTTTCATAAATCCTCTTTTGCATTAACTTACTTTATACAGCATAGATGTTAACAAGTTTGATACAGAGTCTAGTTTTTAAAATAGCCCAGAATTACAATTGAATTTTGATTTAAGGTCTAGCTAGTCTGAACCCATGACACATCAAAAACCCAACGCGCGACAATACACCGACATTGTAAAATTTTTGAATGACTACTATGACTATCGTAAAAAGCAAGACTGTAGCTTCTCTTACGATCTATGGGCGGCCGAGCTAGGATTCAAAAGTCGTATTTTCATGTATCTGATTTGTAATGGAAAAAGAGCTATTACCACTCAGTTCATCAATAAATTTTCAGATAAGATCAAAATGGCGGCTGCCGAAAAAAATCATCTGGTTCTTTTAGCCAGTTATCACAAGTCGAAATCGACTGAATTAAAATCGGTTTTCTTAGATAAAATCTTAGAGAGCTTAGAAAACAAAGAAACGACGTACAATATTCATGGCTACCAAAAATTTATTTCTTCTCCGACTATGCCTTTAGTTAAAATGGTTTTGTCTTTCGATGACATCAAAGGATCCATCGAAGAATTAAGTGAAGTTTTAAATATGAATAAGGCTGAGATCAAAAAAGATTTAGTTGTTTTAGAAAAGCTGGGCTTAGTTCAAAAAAAACAAAACTTATGGAAGGCGACGTCGAAAGCATTTAAAGTACCCAATGATCTTAAGGTCAACATGATGAAAGACATTTACCACCGTGACTTAACGGAGGCGCAGAACATCAATAAACAAAATGATGTCTTTAAAAAGTTTAGAACGATTTTGTTTGCGATCAGTCCAGATGAACATGATGGAGCTCTTCAAGAAATTGAGAAGTTTGTCACCAAGATGAAAAATAAATACGGTTACAATGATATCGCAGGCAAGCACATTCTTAAACTGAATATGCAAGCCTACGCTGTGACTAAAGTTAAATCTTAGTAGTTGATGTGATTAATATCGACGGTTCTTAATTCCCCGCCCCTTCCAATAACAGCTCCACCATATTGGTAATCAAAGGCTTTAACTTTGTACTCTTGATCATTAAAGTACACTGTACTGCCTGCCGTCACTGCACCTTTGTAGGTTCTTAGGCATTTATCCACGCCGTAACCGAAGTAAAGCTGTAAAGGCTGAACCGTGCGATTTTCACTACCATCGTTAATGATCGCACTCGTTTTAGTTAAAGTTTTTAATGTGTATTGTTTATCACTAAAATAAACTTTTGATCCTACGACCAACTTATCATTGGCTTGACTGCACGCACGGTCTGTTTCTTCTTCGATGTTGAATTGGATATGATTGATATCTACTGTTCTTAGCTCTCCACCGCCGCTTAATACAGCCCCACCGTATTTATAATCGAAGGCCTTAAGTGTGTACTCTTTGTCATTGAAATAAACTGAACTTCCCGAAGTAAGATTTCCTTTGTAAGCGCGCAAGCAACCGTTTGCACCAGACCCAAAGTAAAGCTGTAAAGGTTGTACTTTACGGAGACCTTCCGCATTCGAGATAACCGCTTCTGAAGCTGTTAAGGCTTTTAAAGTATATTCCTTATCGGCAAAGAAAACTTTTCCATCGACAGTCAGCTTATCACTTGATTTATCGCAAACATTTTTCTTAATTGTAGCTTGATTAGGAAACCGAGCTGCTTCTTCAAACACTGGTTTTGCGGCACAGCTCGATAATCCTGCTATGAGAAAAATCATCAATGCGCTTACAGTTTTACACAAATGTTCTTTAGAAATACTTTTCATACGACCTCTTTCTGTTTAAGCTTGTTTACACCAGTATGAATGTTAACAAGTTTGTTACAGAGTCTGGTTTTTGAAAAGATAGACTAAAGTAATTAATATTTGATATAGATTTGAATAAGAAAATCAGTAGTGCGATCTTTTCGGAAACCGCGCTGCTGATAGTGTTCTTTACAGAAAACCGTCAGCACCGATTTTTTTTCCTCCAACTCCAATCTAACGAGTAATATTTTTCAATTTCAGTACAGTAAAGCTTGCTATAATCAATTTACGTTGAACTTATTAAGTAACACTAGTCTTAATAATCTAATCGATTTGTACTGGTTTGGGCTGAATAACATCGAAATAGGGTGACAGAATTTTTTTAAATTGACCAATTGTAATTCCGTAAACTTGATAAGGAGTTCGTATTTTTAAATCGGTGAACTTATTATTCTTTTTAAAAATGATACGATATTCATCTATGGCATAACCAGTGCAATCTGAAATTCGAGGTTTTATGATATCGATTTTTTCAATCTCTAATTTAGCACCAGACTTTATAATGCGATTGTAATCAACAGAACCACCTGCAAAATTCAACCGAGATGAAAAATCGTCACATACTTTGTCAGCGCTTAGTTGATACATTTCAAACCAAATATCTTTAGGTTTTATGTGTATATCATTATTAATTTTCAACACAACATTAGCACCAATATTTTGAATTGAATCATTATCATCAATTAGAACTTTGGAGAGTACTTTTCCACTTTGATCAAACTCAACGTTTTTTCCAAAATCAGTACTGACTTGATTTGGAATTCTTTGCTGCGATGTTGCAGCACATCCTACGTACAACAGAGAAACCACTAACAATGATAGATGACAAATGCTTTTCATAATCTTCCTTTTCTTATTAAATAATCGACTTAAATATCGACCTGAAATCTATACTGATTCTTTTCAAATCTGTAATCGAGTCTAGTTTTTTCAAAAAGATTGTAGCCCTCGTCTTTTTTTGAATAGAATTTCAAATATGAACAGCTATTTTCAAACAGACTCGTATTTATCTCACATTCCTCAGGTTAAAAGATATACCCACGTATTAACCTTTTTAGCTGAGTACTTTAACTATCGAAAAAATGAAGATTCTAGTTTTACTTATGAACTTTGGTCTAATGAGCTAGGCTTCAAAAGTACTGCGATTATGTATTTAATCAGTAAAGGCAAAAGACCATTAACTCTGAGCTCGACGTCAAAAATAGCTCATGCTTTGAATTTATCTGAATCTGAAAAAAAGCATTTTTTACTGCTTGTTCACTGTCATCAAGCCAAATCTGTGGAAATTAAATCAGCACTTTATGACAAAGTTTTAGAAAGCATTCAGTTTAGAGAACAGAATTTAGAATCACAAAACTATAAACGGTTTTTAATGTCGACAACTATGCCATTGGTTCGCATGGTTTTGGCTTACGATGATATCAAAGGCACCGAAAATGAAGTTTTCGAAATTTTAGATATCAGCAAAGATCAACTGAAAAAAGATTTAATTGATCTTGAAAAAATGAAACTTATAGCAAAGATTCAACTAGAAGGATCAAATGAAGTTATTTGGAAATCAAATAACCAAGCATTAAGATTTAATGAAAAAACTGGCGACGACATTATGGAACTGTTTCATATAAAGACTTTGAATGAAACAGCTGATCGAGTTAAACACAGAGATCTTTTCAAGAAGTTAAGAAGCCTCATCATAGCCATCGATCCCGATGATCATCAGATCTTAGAAGATGAAGTAGATCAGTTTATCGTGAAGCTTAAAAATAAATTCGCCTATAAGATACTAGATGGGAAACAGCTTATTAAGTTTAACTGTCAGGCTTATCAAGTCAGTAAAACAAAAAAGCCTCGGTAGTTATCCGAGGCTTTTTGTTTTATTATAATTAAAATTTTCCAATTATAAATTGATTCCCACTGGAGCGAAGGCCGCAACAACATCTGCTGTTGGGTAACCCAAATCTTCAGCTGCATCTAGAACACCTTTCGCACCAGCTGCAAAAGTTGAAGTTGGTGTCCAGTAGTTTTGATTCGCTTTAACGAAGACGTCGAAAGCTTTTCTTGTATCCCAACCTTTAGTTGTTGCTAAAAGATAGAATGCTTTATTGAAAATACCACTGCTGTGGTGAACGTCAGTTCCAGTAAATCCTGATTTAAAATCTTTAACATGGTCAATTGACTTACCATCTTTGGTTGGCTCATTCATATAACGTAAAGCTTTTCCTGCTGTCTTGAAGATCTCAGCACCAATTTCAAAATCGTTTTTACCTTGGCTGTAGAACTCAGTAGCTTCTCCAGCCATATCCGAGAACGCTTCATTCATACCACCCGATTGCTCTTCGTAAACTAAACCTGAATTGAATTCTGTGAATCCATGAGCAATTTCATGTGAAGATACATCTAATGAAACTAATGGGTAGAATTTTTTGTCGCCATCACCAAAGTGCATAGCGCTACCATTCCAGAAAGCATTTTCATATTTTTTTCCGTAATGCACTTTCATAGTGATTGGAATTTTCAATGGAGCCGTATTGTACCAATCTTTATAAAGATTAGAAATGACACCTGCAAAGTAGTGAGCGTCATTTAATGCTCCGTAAGCTCCGTTGATTGGAGTCTCTACGTTTTCATAACATTTAAAAACATACGGTGTTGTTCCTATCGTCGCATTTTTCAAATCGATAGTTTGAATCGCGCCTGTTTTCATCACACAGTTTCCAGAAGTTGTTTCTGAAATATCAATTGCTGGAAATTCTTTTCCGTAACTGTATTGTCCTGTTTTTTCATTACCGCCTGGGCCCGTAGCTTTAGCGTGCTGAAGATTCTCTGTCTTTTTAATTAATTTACCCGTGTTCGCGTCGATCACTTGAACCGGACGAGATGGATGCCCACCTTCTGCGCTGTCAGCAAAGAAACTGACAACGTAAACTAAAGATCCTTTTGAAGTTTGTGGATCAACATAGATTCTTAAGTCAGCTTGTTTATTTTCGATATTCCAAGCTTTGTTTCTTTGGCTTGAGAATAAGTTAATTCCACGAGCTAAAGCTTGTGCTTTATTTAACTTCGGCTCAACCGATTTAATATCTTGATCTAAATTTTTAGCGATCACACCACTTAAACGGTGTAAACGACCTTCTTTAACAGAAGCAGCAACTTGTTGTGGCCATACTTGGATACCACGGTAAGTTTGATAGTAACGAACATGATTTATACCATTCTCTAAATTTTGAGAACGTTGTTCAAATTGCTCATTTGATCTCATATTTAAGAATGATTTCAAATCTGAACTTAAGTTTGTTACTTTCTTTGGTAAGTTAGCTCTACCGACAGACTGACTTAAATCGACAAGCTCAGCAGCTTTGGATTGTGAAAGTAAACCAACCATACCGAATAAAAAAACTAAATGCTTCATACTTTGATCCCCTTGGTGTTTAAGCATTTAGTCTTAAGCACTTTTAACTGAAGCAGTACCAATCTGTTTACCACCAGGACATATTCATTACGAAGGTCGGTCCAGTAATAATGACTATAAAAATTTTTAATGCCAAAATAAAAAACCAGACTCGAAAGTCTGGTTTTTTATTTTACAACTTATGTTTCAATCAAATTATGGATTTGTTTGAATCGCTTTAGCTGAGCCCTTTTCCATATCTAACACTGATTCACACTTATACATCAAAGCACCCCAGCAATCTACTGGCCATTTTTCACAACCAAAAGTGTTACCTGTTCTTTGTTCAACTTTGACTGTGATATTTGTTCCATCTTTTAAAGTACAGATATTATCATATATTTTTGTTTTAACTTTACGTGGATTCATTTTTTCATAGATATCTTCAGCCACTTCTCCATGAAGACTTAAACGCACACCCATACTTACTCCCGAAACCGAACCAAAATCAGTTAAATAAGATTCAGCTGTTTTGCTATACCCTGGTATATGAGCAAACTTAGTGATATCCCCCGTGACCTGCGAAGGCATACGAGCATCCTTTGAAGTGATTTGTGCCTTAGGCGCTGCACTGGCTGTGATAGTTAACAATGTCACTAGCGTTACGAAATATTTTGTCATAGTTTTTCTCCTTAATTCCACTATTCCTGCTCACAAATTTGAGGCATAGTCTAGTTTTCAATGCCTTGATTTTTTGATGTTGTTACCATCATTTCACCTCGCTACGATTTTTTATATGGAAAAATTATGTAGTCCAGTATCATCTCGCAATCAAACACCTCGAATTAAAAAATACTCTAACGTTATTCACTTCTTACGAGATCTTGTCGCTTACAAAAAGGCCCTAGATCCTCAGTTTACATTAGACGTATGGTCAGCCGAACTTGGCTTTAAAAGCCGCTCTTTTCTTTATATGGTTTACACTGGAAAAAGACACCTGACGCCAGAAGTTGTAAATATCTTAGCTCAATCTTTAAAACTTTCAGCAGAGGAGAAAGAACATCTACTGCTCTTATCCTACTACCAAAAAGCTAAATCAGCGACTCAGAGATCTGCTTTCTTAAACCGTATATTAGAAAATTTAGAGTCAAACGAAAATGCACTTGAACTTCACCAACACTCTCAATTTCTATCTTCTTCTGCTTTACCATTAATTAAACTGATCTTAGCTTTTGATGATATTAAAGGAACCGAAGATGAGCTAGCACAGCTGCTTAACCTGAACAAAAATACGTTAAAGGAACACCTCAATACTTTAGAACAGATGGGTTTAGTCAAATCGATTTCAACTGAAGCGACTCAGATTAAAATTTGGAAGTCCGTCGACAAAGCTTTTGTCATCACTGGAAACCATGCGAGCGAATCAAGTGACCTTTATCACGAGCGAACAACTCAAGAAGCCGCCCAAGTTTTAAGAGAAAAACAGCTTCTACGCAGATTCCGTAGTATCTTCTTCGCTTTACCAGAAGACCATTTCCCAGAACTTCTCGAAGAGATTGAAAGTTTTGCGAAAAAACTTAAAAACAAATACGGCTATAACCAATTACACAACAAGCGTTTAATGAAACTAAACCTACAAACTTACCCCGTAAGTGAAACTTTAAAATAGTTTTTAACCACACCTTATGCTAAGGTCTTTCTTATGAAGGACACTTCCAGTAAACATCATGCTTATGTAGCGGCTGCGATTTTCTTTATGATCATCACGTCGCAAACACTATGGTCAACGATCCATGGTGATGGTGCTGTCTACGCTTGGATGATTCGCGAAATCTGCAATAACACTTCAAGCTTAATCTCGCACCCGCTCGCTTGGATGCGCTCGTCCTTCTTTATTGATCATCCTTATTTTTTCTTTTATTTCGCCGCACCGATTTCTAAAATTTTTGGTACAGGAGACATCGGTATCAAGATTCCAAATTATATTGTCGGATTTGCGTCTTTATGGATGGTTTACAAAATCGCTCAACACCACACCACATCCATGTGGCCTGGCTTACTAGCTGGTTATGTTCTGATTTCTAATCCTCTTTATGAATTAATGCTGAAACAACCCACGTTAGATCCGTTAGCTCAATTACTTTCATTACTTTCAATTTTTGTATTACTCACTCACGAAAAACCAGAAGCTAAGAAATTCTTTTTCTCTGGTATATTAATGGGGTTTGCTTTTTTAACCAAAGGTTTAGAGCTTCTTCCCAATTTGGCCGCTTTATTTATTGTAGTTTGCATGCTTATCAAAAAATACAAGCTCAATCCATTTCAAATTATATTCCTAGGTTTATTAGGAATCGCCCTACCCGTAGTGGCTTGGTTTGCTTACGATCGGATTTTCTGGAATCAAATATGGTTCAGAAGTTATTACGACCGCCAATTCACAAACCGCTTCTTCAGTGCTGAAAATACTCAGACAGCTATCAGCTTCAGTTATTTGAAAAACTTAATCGCTAAGTACTTTATCCAAATCGGAATTATTATTTGGGGTAGCATCAAGTTGGTTAAACAAGGACGCTCGCTTGGTTTATTCTGGTGGTACACAGTTATTTACACTCTTTTCAACATCATCGCCTTTAGCATTATCAAAAAAGACAGCTCCCAGCACATGACCGGAATTTTCTTATTCTCGTCAGTTCTGGTGGGTCAGTATTTATACGAAGCTTACGAAGGATTAAACTACAGCAAAGTGCAAACGGCTTTGAATAAATTTCTTCCTTACTTCCACTATACCATTGCCGTAGCTATTTTTGTTATGTGGGGATGGTTTATGACTCATCAAAATAATAAACCAGATCTATGGACCTTCATTAAAAATCAAACACAGTTTTTCAATCAACCTGAAAACAATCTTCCGGTTGTGCTTTCTGATGATGTGGACGATCTCAGTGGCGTGTATTTTACGGCGCAATGGTATTGGACTAAAAATAAAATCTACTTACCGATCGAAGCTAAAACGATTCTCACATCTCAAGAAGTTTTCCTCATCACAAAAAATGATGCAAATAGCTTCAAAATTCAACGCGCTTTATATAGTCCTTAATTTTACTGAGCAGGATTTGTTTCGAATGACTCATCAACACCTTGCGTGTTCATGATCGGAGTGATGCTAATCACTTCATACGTTGGCGATAAAATCACATGATAACCATTCTTACGAGCCGTCGCGATAAACTCAGCAGCATTCTCTTTCGTAATATTAGTTCCACCAAATGAAGTTCCCGCAGCCGAACGTTCAACTTGACGAAGCTCCGCACGATTATCTACGGCTTGATCACGAGAAATCTGTTGCTCTATCGGTACTTGGCGCCAGTCTTCATCTTTCGGCCTAGCGATAGGCTTAGCTTGCTGAGCTTTTCGAATTTGATTCATCGAATCTTGCTCTTCTTGCTTTAGTTTACCTTGAAGTTCTTTGATATACTTATTAGTTAAATCATCCGAGCTGGATTCACGCATCGAACTTTGATCTGTACGATGAACAGGCTCTGCATTCTTTTTGAAGAATCCAAAAATAAAAATAACCGCAACGATTCCCGACACGGCTATTAAAATAGAATTGATCAGTTTGTTCATATCTTTCATCGAGTTATGTATCGGTCATTTCATCGGAGACGTTGAATTTTTTTAACCAACGTCTCATATTGAGATTAACCTGCTTTGTAGATGTAAAGTAAGCTTTTACCCTTTAAGGCTGGGATCAATGTATTCACATATTTTCTTTCGATCGCTGGACAACCCCAACTGCGACCTACGCTTGATGGATTCACGTAATCTGCACCATGCATAACGATAGCGCGAGCATAAGCATTGCTATTTGTGCTTTGCAGCCCACGCAATCTTAATGATAAACCGTTGCTTCCTTGGTACGGAACATCAGTTAAATAGAAACCTAACGACGTCATTAAAGAACCTTCTGTATTAGAGAACTTTTCTGCGTAACCATCATTATTAGAATCTGAACCTTTACCATGAGCCGCAAAGTAAGTAGCTACTGCACCGGTCTTCATATCGATCACATACATACGCTTCTTGTTTGATTTTTGAGTCATATCAATGATCGTCATGTACTTTTGATTCGCGATACTGGCCTTATTCGCTTTAAAGTATTTCACTGCGTTTGCCAACGGCGTAGTCGGAACAATGTGCTGTGGATCCAAGTAGTTATAGTCAGATACATCAGCTGCTTGTACGGCTTCAGGAGATACTTCTGTAGCTGTTTGTGTCTCTGGCTCTCCGACTAAAGTCGCAGCCTCTGTGGTTGGATCATCAAATTGTTCCGTTTGTTTCGCGCAAGATGCGGACATAATTACAACGGTTAAAAGTAAAATAATTTTTTTCATTAATGTCTCCGATTTTTATTGAACAGTGTCTTCTCGACATGAGTTGAAATTTACTTAATAGAGAGAAGTGCAATTAATTTAATTGAGTGGAAACAGTCTAAAATTTAGCCAAAAGGATATAAAGTGCACTAACCGCTCGAAGTAGACCTTTGACGAGTCGAGAGAAAAGCACTACTGTCGCGTGCAGAGGTATACATGAATACATGCTTGAAAAAATTATTGGTGGTTATGGTGGTTGTAGCCTCTGGAGCGGCGATCAGCGGATGTTCCCCAACAGCAACAACAACAAACAACAACGTTGAACAAACTGAGATCGCAGAATTAAATCCCTTCGATCCAAATATCCAAGATACATTAACATCAATGGATCAACAGTACTTCGAACAAACTGGTGAAAATCCATGGGAAGCTTTATTCCAAGCGGATTTCCGCGCAGGCTGCAAACGTATGGAATGTAAAGTTTTTGCTTTGGTCAAAAAATCAGAACAAAAATTATATCTTTATGTAGATCAACAATTAGTAAACACATGGTTAGTTTCAACAGGTGATACAAGCCACGAAACTCCATTATTAGATTTACATCCAAACGGACGTATCTACGATAAATACTCTTCAACAAAATTCCCAGGTGGTGATTACAACGGATTAGGAAATATGCCTTACGCGGTTTTCCTTTATAACGGTTTTGCGATTCACGGAACGCCACAAGGTAACTGGAAGAACTTAGGTAAAAAAGCTTCTCACGGTTGCATTCGTTCTCACCCAGACAACGCAAAGTTATTCAACCGTTTAGTAAAACAACACGGTATTGGTAACGTTTGGTTCCAAGTTACGAACTAAAAAAACGTTAAAATCAGAAATAGAATCTCAAAAAGGCGAAGGTATCTTCGCCTTTTTTATTTCCCCAAAAGAAAAAATCCTGAATTCCAAAGAAATTCAGGATTCTCGTCCGAAAGTTATACTAATAATTAAGACATTCTCAAAGTGTACGAAGTACCGAAAACTACTTCACCAACTTAATATAATTAATTTCAATCCCTTGATTCACAAAGATCTTCTCAAACCCTGTTTGAAAATTATTTTGCTTATAAATATTGTCTTCAGCGTAGAGATTCAAAGTTTGAAACTCCACTTTGTACGGCGTAAGCTTAATCTCTTCTAAAGCCCAAAGAAAATATTCACGCGAATCCGTCTTAAATTCTAAGAACGATCCCGGTCTTTGCATTTTATAGATATCACCCAAGATGTGGCGATTCACCACGCGGTTACGCGGTTTACGTGGCGTCACCCAAGGATCTGGGCAGTGAATGTAAACGTTGTTCACTTCGTTGTCTGCGAATAATTGATCTAAGTTAAAAGCGTGGTAGCGGCAGATCGCATTGTGAACCCCTCCGTTCGCCTTCGCACGACGGATCGTTTGAATCAGAGGTTTATACTTTAATTCTAAACCCACTAAGCAACGTTCAGGAAATTTCTTCGCATGATGCGCAAAATGATGTCCTGCCCCAGTCCCCACTTCGACATCTAAAGGTATGTCGTTTGAAACCTTGAAAACTTTTTCACGCCAGTGGCCTTTATTTAATGGCGCTCGCTCTTCGTTGAAAGCGACTTCTTTGTATTCATGATCCATCGCCACTGCATAGGCATTTGGTTTAGGCAGTTCGCGCGTTAAGTTAATCTGCGGACGAGGCGCTCGAACATCAAGACCAATTTCAGGCTTTGCAGTTTGCGAAGATTCTTCAGACATATTTTTATCCATTAATTTTATATTTAGGATCACCGATCACATGCTTGTAATCGAGATTAATTCTTTGTTTAAATTCACTTTGACGGATCGGACATTTTTCAACTGCACACTCAGCACAGTATTTTTGAGAGCAGGGATCAATATGGAAGGCAAATTCTCCGTCAAAGGTGCAGTCCTTCATAACATTTTTTTCATAGCGACCAGTCAATTCATGAACCGTTTTAATGTCGTAGTACTCAGGTACAACCACATGCGCGTCGACGTGATGAAAATTCCCGGCCCGAATCACACGCAAATGATGAATATCAATAATTGGAACCTCAAGATGACGATTCATACGTTCACAAAGTTCCTTAATACCTTCAACATCAACTGCATCTAAAAGACCGGCCATATTTTTTTTAATAATTTGATAAGACTCAATTAACAACCATAAGCCGACTAGAATACCCATCGTCGAATCAATCCAGGACCAGTTCGTTAATTTATAAATAAACAAACCTAGCAAAACGCCGAAAGTTGTTTTCACATCAGCTAGCAGATGGGCTCCACTGGCTTTTAAAGTTTCCGATCGATTTTTTTTGCCTGTTTGTAAAAGATAAACACCGACGACCCCATTAATAGCTGTAGCTATTAAAATATAAATCATTCCCTCATTAACATGATGAACTTCGTGAGCTCGGAATAAAGAGCGTGTGGACTCAAAAACAATGGCTAAAGCCGCAAATAAAATAACTCCACCCTCAAAGGCTGCAGAAAAGTATTCCATTTTTCCGTGACCGTAAGGATGCTCCTGGTCGGCTGGAGCCAAGGCATATTTTAAAACTAATAAAGCGACACAGGCAGTAAGGACATTGACCGTTGTCTCAAGGGCGTCCGACAAAATCGCCGCCGAGTGCGTCTGGGTATAAGCATAGACCTTAAGTGCTAACACTAAAATACTAACGATGAATGAAATAAGAGCAGCTTTTCTCTGAGTAGACATGGCTTGTATCTACTGTATTTTAACTAAGCTGTCTTTCTTTTTTTGGCTTGTTCTTGAGCTTTAAATAGGCGATCGAACTCACGTTGATAGCTTTGCACCTGATTACGGCCTTGGCGTTTAGCTTCGTATAAAGCCATATCCGCTCGTCTAACGAGTTCTTTGGCCGGAAGGTCTTCCGTCACGTCTAACGTGGCGAAACCGATAGATAAGGTCAATTTGATCGAATCAATGCCTTGAGTGAAAACCGTGTCTTCCACTTTCTTACGAAGGCGCTCACAGAAAAACTCAACACCTGGGAGTGGTGTTTCAGATAAAACGATTAAGAATTCATCTCCGCCGTAACGAGCCGGGATATCCACGGCGCGAGTCATTTGGCGAATAATTTTTCCCACTTCAGAAATCACGTAACTTCCAAATAAATGGTCATGACCGTCATTCACTGATTTGAACTTATCCATATCCAGCATGATGACCGTTACAGTACGAGAGAAACGTTTTGCACGTTCCATTTCAAATTCTAATTTTTGATAAAGTGAACGCATGTTGAATAGACCCGTCAAATCATCGATCTCAACTAGATTTTTTAATTTCTCGTTGGCTTCCATAAGTTCACTGGTCATATCTTGCATTCTAAATTGATTTCTCACGCGAGCTAAAAATTCTAAAGGCACAAACGGAGAAGAAATAAAATCACTCGCACCTAAATCCAAATACTGCGTGATTTTTTCTGTCGTCGCATCCGGAGAAACAACAACGACACTACATCCTTCTAAAGCGGGAATAAGTTGATTGACGATAAAGACACCGTCTTTATTCGCAAGCTCGGGATCGATGATCACCATTTGTGGACGCATAAAACGAAGCGCTTCAGAAAATGAATCATATGATGTGAAACCTTTCACATCATAACCTTCCCAACGTAACGGCTCGATGATGAGCTGTAACGAATGTTCTTCTTCATTTAATACAAATATTGTCCGCTTTGTAGGGTCCTGCTTCATACTGTGTTTATCGGCAGTTTACAGAGAAAAATTAAGGGGGTATTTTTGTTCTAGACCTTGATCAGATCGCTACTGAGGAACGAGCAAAAAACAAAAAAAATCCCCGGTTATTTCTAACCAGGGATCGTTATTTAAATAAAATTATTTAAATTGGGTACGAGTCAGAAATTAGTAATTTCCGCCGCCGTTACCACCACGGTCACCGCCGCCACGGAATCCACCGCCGCCGCCACCACGTCCGCCGCCGAAGCCGCCTCCGCCGCCACCGTTACCACGTCCGCCGCCGAAGCCACCGCCTCCGCTACGTCCGCCACCACCGAAACCACCACCGCCGCCTGGACGACGTGGACGATCTTCTTGAGGTTTTGCTTCAGAAACGCGTACTGCGCGTCCTGCGATTGTTTGTCCGTCCATTTTAGAAACGGCTTCATCCGCTGCATCGTCTTGTTCGATTTCAACGAATCCAAAACCTTTGCTACGTCCAGACATTTTGTCCATAACTACGCGAGCAGATAAAACGTTACCGAATGATGCGAAAGCTTGTTGTAATTCGTCATCAGTCACAGAGAATGATAAGTTCCCTACATATATTTTTTTTGCCATGATTTCCTCCGGGCAAGTTTTGTTAAGAACCCCCGGAACTCGAACTTTCGGACTTATCACAAAAAACCTTGCTGGGTCAGACCCAACTTGCGAACTTGTATAACTCGAACTTTTTGATCACGGGATGATCTATTAATAGCGTAATACGCCTTAATATGAACTCAATCATATTTCAAAATCCTGGTCCTTTAGCAAGCAATTTATTTACCTAACCTTTTTTGCCACAGGACCTGTTTTTTAAAACATTTTATCAGTGATGGTGAGCCGTTCCATGAAGGCCATGCGCATGGCCGTGGATAACTTCGTCAGCTGTCGCCTGGCGGATAAGCATAATTTCGATATCAAAAGTTAAATCAACTCCAGCTAATGGGTGATTACCGTCTAAAGTCACGTGTGTGTCAGAGATGTTTGTGATTTTAACCACGCGAACGCCTTCACCTAACTGTAATTGTAAATGACTACCAACTGAAATTTGAAGGTGAGCTAGTTCTTCTTTAGGAACATCCATGATCATGTCTTTGCGGAAATCACCATAAGCATCAGCGGCTTTAATTGAGATATTTTTTTTGTCGCCTTCGTTCATTGTTACAACGATAGCTTCTAAAGCTGGGATGATTTGCTGACGACCTTCTAAAAACGGCAACGGTTGATTAGTTTCAGATTTATCTAAAACATCGCCTTGGTTATTTTTTAAAACGTAATTAAATGCGATAACGCGAGGATTTGCTTGAGTCGTTGAGTTCATAAAGGCGCCTTTCAAAAATTATTTGCTTATGCTATACCCTGGAGACATATGAGCATTCAACAAAATATCACCCTTCAACACATCACCGCAGAAGATTGTCTTCCCTTGCGCACGAAAGTTCTTAGACCGGGGCAACCTATTGAAAACTGCCGCTATAAAGAAGATTCTTTGGCGACCACTTTTCACTTAGGCGCCCTGATTGATTGCAAAATAGTCTGTAACGGCACCTTTATGAAGGATGTTTGCTCACATTTTCCTACGGAAGATTCGGCCTACCGTCTGCGTGGAATGGCTACGGATCCTGACTTTCGAGGCTTACAACTAGGATCAAAGGTTTTAAAAGAAGCGGAAGAGATTTTACGTTTACGAGGATGTAAGCTTCTTTGGTTCAACGCTCGAGAATCGGCGTTTGTTTTTTACGAGAAAAATGGCTTCGTCGCGGTGGGCGATATGTTTGACATCGCCACCATCGGTCCACATAAGGTGATGTACAAGTGGTTGTAGGAGATTGGTTACGATAACAACTTCAAACGAGATATATCTAAATGGCTCGGTATTTTTTGACCAAAAGAGTTTTCGACTAATTTTTGAGAGGCATGGAAACTTAGTCCCATACCGTGACCTGAACAACCAGCCACCAAGTGTACATTTTTTCTATTCGGATGTTCACCAATAATCATTTGTTCGTCGGGAGAAAATCCCATAATACCTGACCAACGGTGATTGATTTGAATATCTTTTGTATTCTCGAAATATGTTTTAGCAAAATGATCTAAAGCTGCTTGAATTTTTTCAGTCGTTTGATCGACGGCGGTGTTTTCATTTTCAGCGTCCATATTTCTGAAACCGCCAATGAGAATTTCGCCGGTTTGTAATTGGCGGAAATAACATAAATGCTGAGTCAAATAACAAGGTCCCTGAATCATCTGAGGTAGCGGAGCAGTCACGATGATTTGTCCACGTTGTGGTTTTATGATTTGGCTGAACTCTGGTAACAACTGACCGATGAAAGCATTTAAGCAAATGAAGATTTTCGCTGAATGATAAGTTTGTTTTTTGGTTTTAACTTGAGTTGCACTTTCGTTAGATTGAATTTCTAAAACCTCTTCATCGAAAATAAAATCTGTGTTTTTGAGTTTGGAATGAATTTGATTAATCAGTTTAACCGGATGAATAATCCCGTCGTGTTTATATTCAATGGCACCTGCTGAGGCTTTGACGGCATATTCTTTTTTTAACGTTTTTGCATCTTTGAAATCTACACTGATATTCGAAGCCTGCATGGTTTTTAAAATTTTATCGAACTTTTCCGTTTGAGTTTCATCCGGGATAACCGTGCACGATCCGGTTGTTTTATAGTCGACTTGATCGGCCTGATCTTGAATGATTTCTTCTAAAAGTAATTCGCGATTTATCTCTGAGAATTTCCAAATTTCGTTGGCTTTTTCTAATCCGAAATTTTCATGAAGCTTATTAAAATGCAAAGCCGAACCACATGTGACAAAGCCTGCATTTCTTCCCGAGGCTCCAAAAGCTAAACTGTATTTATCGATGATGGCAATTTTTGAGTTGGGAGATTGTTTTTCTAACCAGTAAGCCGTCGACAAACCCGCGATACCTGCACCGATGATGATGTAATCATAGTTGGTGCCTGATTTTGTTTTTAAATTTTTCGCTTCACTTAACCAATAGGACATCGACACATCAGGCTCCTTTTAAAGCTCTAGATACATTTCTACTGCGGTACAACGACATGGTTTTCCATCATAAGTACAAACGTAATCTACATCGATCCAGTACAAAGGATGTTCAATTATTGTTTTAAATCCAACTTTTTCTAAATAGCGTACCGATGAATTGTGCGGCGATTGCTTCCAACTGTGTGTAGCAATCCCCTTCACTTTACATTTTTTAAATAAATCAATCGACATCTGAGAAAGTCTGGGTCCCCAGCCCTGCCCTTGAGCATCAGCGGATAAAAACAAACTTTGAAAATAAGCTGTTTCACTTATTTTGTGAGGCCAAAGATCATCACGCTGAGCACTCCCCTTGCCGTAACTCCAATTTCCAGGTGGATAAGCTAAACGCAAACCTTTAACTTGGTCCGTAGTTTCGTCGATCAAAAGAAAAGAAGAGATTTCGCCGTTTTTGTTTACCGACTTTTTTTGATTTTCGATAAGCTCTGCTTCGGTGTAATAACCGACACCGATTTCTTGATCGGCAAAGAGCCTGACTCTTTCGACATCGGAAGGTAGAAATGGACGGATGATCATCAGTAATAGGAATACCTGAAGTTAAAACTTATCTCAATTTAAATATCGTTCGATTTGAAGACGGTTTTCTAGACCTAGATCGAGTCCCTGTTCACTGCATTTTTCAATCGGAAAAGCCGATAAATTTCCTATGACAGCAGCAAAAAAATTAAATGAAAAAAGCATCGAGATCAACCAATTAACTGAAATCACTGAACTGAGAGATTACTATCACTCGGTTGAGCTTTCTGAAACATCGCAAGCTATTGCCGCCTTAAAGAAAATTGCTAGCGTCGATGCTACGCGAGAGTTGACTCAGCTTTATGCTGACTGCTTGTGGCGTAAAATTAAAATCGAAATTATTTCTGCCCTGGGTGCCCACACCAATCAGCGTAGCCTTGAGTTCTTATTCGACATTGCTAAATCCGATGCGGATCTTTCATTATCTTATGTAGCTATTGAAGCCTTGGGACAGACTCAGCATATTTTAGCCGCACGCTTTTTAGAAAATCTTTATCAACATGGTCATAAAACAAAAAAGACTGCGATTGTTTTAGCTTTAGTGAAGTTCGCCAATACATCTTGTTTAGAACTATTTTCTGTGGACTTAAAAAAATCTTTAGAGACCAAAGATTTCACGTTAGCTAAAAATTTAATTTACGCTATGGGTGAACTGCGTTCTTCATCGGCTTTGGATTTATTAAAAACGATTGTCAACGGTGCCTACCCTAAAGATATCCAGCTTAGTGCTGTTAGCAGCATGGGTAAAATCAGTCGTCAACCTTCTGATTTATCTCAGCATCAAGATAAATTTAAAAATGATGCTTTTGAGTTTCAAATTTTTCAACAAGCGCAAAATCAAATTGTTTTCCGCTCTGAGTGGAAACTTGAAGATTATTTAAATAAACTTTTCCAAGGTGTAAATTCGCATCGCAATCTTCCATTGGAATTGAATTCATTTGCAGCTGCGGATGTTTTCGCGGGGCTTGAGATGTTCTTAGAACCTAAAAACGAAAAGAAAATCGCAGACACCTTAAGCTTCTTAAACTTTAAAGAAGCCATTTCTTGGTATCCTTTATTATTTAAAGATATGAACTCAGCTAATGCTGAATTGATTTCAACAAGTCTGTCTTCTCATTTCTCGGAAAATTGTAAAGCTGTGATTGATCAGCTCGCGTTAGTCGATGTAGATTTTGCTCACAAGGCCGCTGTAACATGCCTTCCCTCGGCCGAGATTTACTTCAAAAATTATATCAGCAATGATGAGTATAAAAATGGATCTGACATTCTTAAAATTAAAACTTTAAATCATTTAGTAGATTTACTTTCTATCAACCCTCATGACTCTAAACTGACATCTTCAATGGCTAAATTCCTAGAAAATGAATTGCAAATTGAAGCCTCTTTAGAAGTTAAAAATCGCTTAATTCGTGCTTTGGCTCAAGCGAAACTGCCACAGAATAAAATATTTTCGGTATTTAAGTCTTTCTTAAGTCAAACACAGTTTACAAAAAGTATTTTATTCTATTTAGAGCACCATAATTCTCACCAGTGTGCCGTTTTCTTAAAAGATAACTTTGCTTTCTTCGAAAGTCAGACTTCGTCACACGCCCATTTCTTAAAAGCTTTAACGGCACAAGAAGTAGATTTGTTTGAACTGAACTTAGTCAAAAAATTTGTGGCCTCTTTCATTCAAGACAGTTCTGATTTGAATTTAAAAGTATTGGCTTTAAAATTCCTAGGGAAACATTCTTATAAAGAATTTAAACCTGCTTTGTTTGGACTTTTAAAAGATAAAAATCAACAAGTTGTTTTAAATACTGTGATCGCCTTGAAAGCCATTACAGAAGACGATGTCCCAGATATGCTTCAGCCTTTATTAAATTCAAAAAGCGAATCAGTTAAAGGTCGTACTTTAGATGCTATTTTATGGAATAATTCTTTGCGCGCCAAACGCATCGCTATCGATTTCTTAAAAGATAATGTGGATAATATCGAATGTTGTGAAAAAATCATTCGTCATATTTCTAAATCAGATCTCAAATCTGATTATTTTTACAACACTATATCTAGTATCGTTAAAAATCACCCACAACACGCCCTACTTGAATCGTTCCAAGACCTCATGGCGAAGCTTCAAACTGATCTTCATGAAAATGGTTTAAAAAGCATTCCTTCTGCAGCTGACTTAGTCGCGATTGATAAAGAAATTTCACGCAAACTACCACGCTTTAATGACTATGATGAGTCGGTTAAAGCGAGTCTTCGTTCAGCCGAAGTTCCTTTTAGCAAACCTGAACTGTTTGATAAGTTTGTGGATAAGTCTGTTTGTATCTTAGGTTTTACTAAAGCTATTGATATTTTCTTAGAAAAACAGTTTGGAAAGAAGATTCTTCTTCCCAAATTAGAATCTCGTTTACATGAATTCCAGAATGTGATTCACATTCTACGTTTAAATGAAGATTATCCGGATGCGACACGCTTAGTAACAGCACTAAGTCTAGAAAAACACTTTACGGCTCACTCTTTACCCGTTCATAAAATGACATTAATCGGTAAAGGCTTACTGAGTTCAAAAATTATTAACGAACAATTTAAAATATTAGATGGTCTACGTGCTTGGGCTATCACGTTCTTACTGTTCACTCGTAAATCAGTGGCTGTTCAAAAGCCTTTGATTGCCGTTCAATTCGATGAAAACGTCTGCGTGGACATCGCCAAGAAGCTGATGTGGTTACAAGACCTTCGCAATCCTGTCGCTCATAGACAAACTTTAACAAAATTGGATGAGATTAAAGAGATTCGTGACGAGTGCTATCGTATTCTGAGTCATTTAGAAAAAATCATGATGTAGCCTGTTGCCAGCCCCATGACCTTTACGCTAGTATAGGTCATGGTAGTATCATTAACACACAAGCTTCTCGTTAAAGAATTCATTGAAATCGTTTCAGAAACAAATGGCATCACACTTTTAGATACGGTCGATCTTTTATTATCGTCGTCTTTAAAATCAAAAAATCAAGATGCCTACGACACTGTTTACGGTTTCAAACAAATTTTAAATTCATTCGTCGCTAACGAAACACCGATTCAAACTTTGTTAGCTCACCCATTTACTCAAATCCTTGAAGAATTCTTCAAACGCTTCCCAGTTAAATATTGCGAAGAACACATTCATTTAACGGGATCGTTAACGGCAGAATTTGTTTGGGAAAAACTAAAACCTTTAGTCGAAGGCCCTCACGCTGAAATCTACAAAAAGAAAATCACAGAAGTTTACGGTCCAAAATCTTGGCCATTAACAAGTCCTGCTGATGTGGATAATTTAATTCGTTTAAAAGAAACTGAAGGTTTCACGACTTATTTGAAAATCCTTTTCTTAACCAAATTAATTTTCACGTCTCGCCAAGCTCACGCTGATGCGGCTTACAGCATGGCGAAAGATCTTTACAACAATTACAATATTGGAATGGTTCGTTTAAAGTTCTCGTTAAGTCGCTCGACTTCAAACGCCGATGAACAAATTCCAGGGATTGATGATGTCACTTCCGAAGACGTAGTTTTAGGTCTTTACTCAGGTTTCATTGAATTTAAAAATGAACATCCTGATTTTAATTTCATTCTATCTCCGTCATTCAGAAAAGAAGCTTCGTTCTTTGATTCCAGCAAATACAAAACTCGCAAAGAACATTTCATGCAGCAAGTGGATGAAATTATTGAATTAACTGAACGTTATCCTGAATTAAAACCTCACTTATGCGAAGTCGACACGGTTGGTGATGAACGTGAAATGTACCGCAAAGAGCATTTCTTTGAATTGCAAGCGGGCTTCAGAAAATTACAATACAAAGGTTTCAAAATCAGATCCCATCACGGTGAAACATGGCACACATTACGTCGTGGTATCCAATCGGTGGATAATGCTATGAACATCTGGCACATTGATACGTTAGAACATGGAATCAGTCTTGGGATTAATCCGAACCGTTACTTCCATGAACTTTATCAACGAGTGATTAAACAAAATTTCGAAAAGATTCCAGTTCACGCGAATACAACGGATTATAAAGAATTGGCCGAACTTGATTGGGGAAATCGCACGGAAGTTCTTCAAAAACTTCGTGATGGTGTCACGTTATCTGAAAAAGAACGTACTCTTTTCTTAAAAGCGAAATTTCATACTGCTCGTGAAATCGAACAGTATCAGCATGACGTTTTAAATCGTTTGATTCAAAAAGAAGTTTCGTTAGTTTCTCTTCCATCATCGAATAATAAATTGACGGGAAAATTCCAGGATTACAAAGACCACCCATTCTCATGGTGGGAAAAGAAAAATGTAAATCTAGGGGTCGGAACAGATAACTACGTGACGTTAAATACAAACTTCATTCAAGAAATGATTATTTTATTATTAACGGATTCACATAATCTTAAGATCACTAAACTTCTCATGGTCACAACTGGCGAAACACGCAGACCTTATCTCAGTCAGTTATTATGGCAAATGAGAAAGGATATTAATCTCGATGTCATCTAAGCCCCAAGAGCAAAGCTCAAGTACATTGTTCCAAAAAATATTCAATCTTAAACAAATGATTATTTTCGTACTTGGTTTTGCCAGCGGGTTCCCGCTTTTATTAACTGGCTCAACTTTTAAACTTTGGCTCACACAGGAATCGATCGATATTAAAACCATCGGTATGATGAGTCTTGTTGGTGCGGCCTACTCGTTTAAGTTTTTATGGGCTCCGTTATTAGACCGTTATTACATTCCTTTTTTAGGTCGTCGTAAAACGTGGTTAATCGCGACTCAACTTCTTTTAGCTTTTGGCTTATTCATGATGAGCCAACTCTCTCCGACGACTCAACTTTTAGATTTAGCTTTCTGGGCTGTTTTAGTAGCTACATTTAGTGCGACTCAAGATATTGTGATCGATGCTTACCGCCGTGAAATTCTAGCTGTAGAGGAAATTGGATTAGGCTCGTCGATGTCGACTTACGGTTACCGTGTAGCGATGTGGATTGCTGGGGGCGTTTTAGTTTCTTTTGTCGCTGATAACTCGCTTGATGTGACGAATAAAATTACGTGGTCTCAGTTTTATTTTATAGGTGCGGTGATCTTTGCGGTCATTGCTGGACTGACTTTCTTTTTTCCAGAGCCTAAAAATATTTCTGCACCGAAAAATTTATTAAGTGCTGTGGTTGAACCTTTTAAAGACTTCTTTAAAAAAGACAATGCTTGGATTATTTTACTCTTCATCTTCTTATTCAAACTCGGCGATCAAATTTCAGGAAGTTTATTGACTCCATTTTATAAATCAATGGGTTACGCCAACTCTGAAATTGGATGGGTGACAAAAACTTGCGGAATGCTTTCAACTTTTGCCGGATTGTTTGTCGGCGGTATCGCTCTTTTAAAATTAGGTGTAAGACGTTGTTTATTTGCCTTCGGAGTTTTACAGGCGTTATCCACAGCCGCTTTTGCTTTAGTGACTTTCACCGGCCCGGTGATTTGGTCACTAGCCACAGTGGTGATCTTCGAGGATTTTTCATCTGGAATGGGAACTGCGGCTTTCATTGCTTTCATGGCTTCAATCACGAATGAGAAATACACAGCTACACAGTTTGCTTTACTTTCAAGTTTAGCGGCCGTGGGAAGAACATTGTTCTCTGGCTATGCGGGATACTTACAAGCCAGCCTTGGGTGGGCGGGTTTCTTTTATCTCGGCGCACTACTAGCCGTTCCGGGATTAATCATGTTGTACATTATCAATAAGACGACTCCGGCGAAAGCCGAAGCCTAATTAGCGATTTTCAGCGGCTGGCGCACGATTCGGCGCTGGCACACTTTGCGAAGAATAAGCTTCAGTCGGCGTTACATCAACACTGTTCGAACCAACAGAAGTACAAGAATAATCTTTCACATACTTATTATCATTTAAAACTTCAGATGTTGGCTGACGCGCAAACAAGTTTGTTTTCTGACTTGGAATCTGCGCTAAGCACTCATTTAAATCCGTGATATCTGAAGTTGTGATCACTTCATTATCAACATTGTAAGACATATATAAGTACGGATAACTCTCAGATTCAGAATTTGTATCATTCACCGAGAATTTCAAACCTGATTTAAGCTGTTTTTGATTCTCTAATGAGAACATTTGGATAATCTCGTCTGACTTTCGAGCATCGTTTAAAATCTTCATCCAAAGATTAACATGTTTGTTATCTTTACGTTTACCTAGTTCACGAGATAATTTATTTAAAACTTCAGCGAACACAAATTTGTTTGCTGTGTTTTTCTCGAACGAAATTTCATGATTGAATTTTAAAATAAATCCACGCTCAGCTAAGTAAGAAATAAATTGATTAGAAAATTCAAAGCGTTTAACCGTTTTACGTGCCGGTGCAGCCGATAAAACTTTACGAACTTCTGGAATTGTTGGGAATTCAAATTGTGTCTTCGTGATTTCTTTACCTAAATACTCAGCGATACGACCTTTTGCACAAGGCATATTTGTTTTCAAACTCACGATACCACGGCTTTCAACCTTGCCGTATTGAATCGATAAAATCGTTGCTCCGTCCAAGTCATTCTCAAGAACTACTTTCGGCGCATCCCCTTTTTTGATTTCAATCACATGAAAGCGAGTGAACCATTCAGGATTAGTTTGCATCATGTTTAAATAAACAGATAATTTTTCAGTCCAAAAAGGTTTTTGAACTTCTTTACAGCGAGAATCAATTTCATTCTTCTCAGTTTCAAATAACGTGTCTTGCGGAATATGGAAAAGCACATTGTTATGAGCCGCCAACATAAGGTTTTGTTTTAGATGATTATATCCATAAATTTCATCTGTTGAAGATGGAAAGCGCAAAG